>JAGXAY010000200.1 GCA_018971385.1 Acidobacteriota bacterium
CCCGACAAGATTCACAGCATGGGTTTTGATGGTGGGAAGATGCTGACGAGGGTTAACTTGGGCGACGACGGTACTGTTGCCACGCTGGAGGCGTGCGGGCGCGCCGTCTCCGAACTCGCAGATCGAGAACTCGTGGCAATGATTGAGCCCTTCATGTCGATTCGCTCGGGTGAGAGAATTCACAACGATCTGTCGCCAAACGCCGTCATGTTATCGATGGCCATTGCGTCGGGTTTGGGTCATACGTCGGCCTATTCATGGCTGAAATTACCGGTCGTGGACGATATGGAACGAGTCATGACCGCAACGACGCTGCCCACGCTGCTCCTCGGTGGAGACCCCACCGTGGCCCCCGATGAAACCTACGCTCGTTGGGAAAAAGCCGTCGCTCAGCCTGGTGTCCTTGGACTGGTGGTGGGACGCGCCCTTCTCTACCCACCAGACGACGACGTCGCATCAGCGGTGGACATCGCCGTTAACCTCGTGCACCCTTACTTACGGTAAGGCTCTCGTGAAAGACACAGATACTCAACTCCTCTACCGATTCGGAGAGGCCGCGCGGGAGCCGTGGATGGTGGAGATTACGCCGGACGTAGCGGGATGGTCGTACTCCAGTTTGCGAGTGATTAGCTTGAAAGCGGGTGGAGAGGTTGCCTTCGCAACGGAGGACAGCGAAGTCGTCGTTCTCTCATTGAGCGGGTCGTGTCACATTGAGTGTGAATCACTTCACGTCGAACTGGAGGGACGGCCCAGCCCATTTGAGGGTGTGAGTGATTTTCTCTACGCCCCACCACGAACTTCCCTTTCAATGAAGAGTCAAGAGGGTGGTCGCTTTGCCGTTCTCGGTGCTCGCGCAGACACCGGTCGTTCGGTGCGCTACCAACCCAAAACCGCGACGTGCTTTGAACGGCGGGGCTCAGGCTCAGCATCCCGACGAGTGGCAAATTACTGCACGTCAAAGACGTTTGACGCGGAGAAAATTATCGTGGTCGAAGTGGTGACGCCGGGCGGAAATTGGTCCTCCTATCCACCCCACAAGCACGACGAAGATCGTCCGGGCGAGTCGGTGCTCGAAGAGGTGTACTACTTCGAAATTGATGGTCCGACAGTCGGAGATCCGGTTGGATACCAGCGGGTGTACGGAACTCCTGAGCGGCCCGTAGAACTAATGACCGATGTTCGAACCGGTGATGTCGTTGTCATTCCGCATGGATGGCACGGGCCGACGATGGCCGCTCC
>JAGXAY010000080.1 GCA_018971385.1 Acidobacteriota bacterium
GACGCCCTCACCTACTCCGGGCGGCGCGAGAATCTGGAAACGGTTCTCGCCTCCCCGCGCGCGAGCCTGGTGGTCGGGTCCATTACCGACCCCGAGACGACCGACCGAGTCCTCGAGGGCACGGACGCCGTGGTGCACCTCGCGGCGGAGAGCCACGTGGATCGTTCCATCACGGGGGCTCGCGTCTTCTTCGAGACCAACGTGGTGGGCACGCAGACCCTGCTCGAGAGCGCCCGGCGCGCCGGGGTGGGTCGCTTCGTTCACGTCTCGACCGACGAGGTGTACGGCACGATTCCCGAGGGGTCGTGGCGCGAAGACCACATTCTGGAACCGAACTCGCCCTACTCCTCGTCGAAGGCCGGGTCGGACCTCGTGGCCCTGGCGTATCACCGGACCTTCGGTATGCACGTCAACGTGACGCGGTGCTCGAACAACTACGGTCCTCGCCAGTTCCCCGAAAAGGTGATCCCCCTCTTCGTGTCGAACCTCATCGACGGCCACAAAGTTCCCCTCTACGGTGACGGGGGCAACATCCGCGACTGGCTCCACGTCGACGATCACTGTCGGGGCATCTTGGCCGTCTTGGACGGGGGGCGAGCCGGCGAGGTGTACAACATCGGTGGTGGCACGGAACTCACTAACCGGGAGTTGACCCACCGCATCTTGGATCTCATGGGCCGAGACGACACGTCCATCGAGCCGGTGGCGGACCGCTTGGGTCACGACCGTCGTTACTCCGTCGACTGGGGAAAGATTCACGCCGAACTCGGCTACTCGCCCCAGGTCCCGTTCGAGGACGGTCTCGCCGCCACCGTGCAGTGGTACCGGGACCACGAGTCCTGGTGGCGTCCGTTGAAGGGAGCCTGATGGACCTCGTGGAAACGGAGATCGCCGGGTGTTTCGTCGCGGAGTCGCGGGTGTTCGGTGACGAGCGAGGTTTTTTTCGCGAGTGGTTTAAGGCGGAGGACTTCGCCGGGGTCGGGGTGGACTTTCGCGCCGAACAGTCCAACCTGTCC
Organism: Acidobacteriota bacterium; assembly: GCA_018971385.1. Classification (GTDB taxonomy): domain Bacteria; phylum Actinomycetota; class Acidimicrobiia; order Acidimicrobiales; family RAAP-2; genus RAAP-2. Next base: position 1,017 of record JAGXAY010000080.1, read on the forward strand.
CACTCCACCCGCAACGTCGTTCGCGGACTGCACTACTCCCTGGCCCCCCGGGGTCAAGCCAAAGTGGTGACCTGCGTGTACGGAACACTGGACGACGTCATCGTCGACGTTCGGGTCGGCTCGCCCACTTTCGGTCGGGTCGTGGTGGTGCCGCTCGGGGCGGATCTCGGTCGTACCGTCTACCTGCCCGCGGGAGTGGCCCACGGCTTCTGCGCCACGTCGGATCTCGCCGCGTTGGCCTACCTCCTGTCGAGTCCCTACGACCCGAGCGTGGAGTTAGAGATTCACCCGATGGACGCGGAATTGAATGTGCCGTGGCCCGTCAGTGGTCCCGCCATCTTGAGTGAGAAGGACGGGGCCGCTCCGACTCTGGCCGCTCGGCGCGAGGCGGGTCAGCTCCCCCTCTTCGCCTGAACCGAGTCGCGGGCACGCACTAGCCTGGCTCTCGGTGAGTGAACTCGGACTGACGTCGTCGAGCACCCTCGAGAGGGTGATTCGGGTTCCCTCCGTCGAGCGTCGACCCCAGTTCGCCGACGAAGTACAACTACGTCGAGCCCTTGATCATCTTTCGGGTGTTGACGCCGTGGGTGTAGCCCACCGGGTGGGCAAGTTGGCGACTCGATCACTGAAGACGTCGACGAAGATGAGGGCCATCGACGTGGCGTTGTCCATGATCGACTTGACCACCCTGGAAGGTGCGGACACCCCCGGTCGGGTCGCGTCACTCTGCGCCAAGGCCCGCCGCCCCGACCCCGAGGACCCGACGACACCCGCGGCCGCGGCCGTGTGCGTCTATCCCGACTTGGTGGAGGATGCGCGTCGCCACCTCGTCGGTTCGGGGGTCGCCGTCGCGTCCGTCGCCACGGCGTTTCCTTCCGGGCGCGCACCGCTCGCGGTCAAACTGGCGGACGTGGCCGCCGCCGTCGAGGCCGGGGCGGACGAGATTGACATGGTGATTGATCGGGGAGCCTTTCTCTCGGGCCGCGTCGGTCAAGTCTTTGACGACATCGTGGCGGTGAAGGCGGCGTGTCGCGACGCTCACCTGAAGGTCATTCTCGAGACGGGCGAACTCGTGACGCTCGACAACGTGAAGCGGGCCTCTTGGCTCGCGATGTGGGCCGGAGCCGACTTCATCAAGACGTCGACTGGAAAAGTGTCGGTCAACGCCACGCCCACCGTCGGGCTCGTCATGCTCGAGGCGGTCCGGGACTTTGCCGAAGAGACGGGCGCTCTCGTCGGAGTGAAGATGGCCGGCGGCATTCGCACCACGAAGGACGCCCTGCGTTACCTCGTTCTCGTTAACGAAACGGTCGGTGGGCGATGGCTCTCACCCGACCTCTTTCGCTTCGGGGCCTCGTCACTCATGAACGACCTCCTGGCGCAGCGACGCAAGCAACAGATCGGGGCGTACGTACGACCCGAACGATTCTCGGGAGACTGATTAGTGAGTGACTCTTTTCTCACCTCGCCCCTCGGTGCACTGGAGTACGCCCCCGCGCCGGAGTCAGCCTCACTCGCGCGCTTGCGGGATAGTTACGGGTTGTTCATCGACGGGAGCTTCACCGAGCCCCACTCGGTGAGCGACACCGTCAATCCCGCGACGGGGGAACGACTCGCTCTCTACACCCGGGCCTCGAGCGAGGACGTGGACGCCGCGGTACGAAGTGCTCGGCGAGCCTACGAGATGGTGTGGCGAGATATGCCGGGGTCGGAGCGGGCGAAGTACCTCTACCGAATTGCTCGCCTCATTCAAGAACGCTCTCGGGAGTTGGCCGTGGTCGAAACTCTCGATAACGGTAAGCCCATTCGTGAGACCCGCGACGTCGATATCCCCCTCGCCGCCGCCCACTTTTTCTACTACGCCGGCTGGGCGGACAAGTTGGGGTACGCCGGATTCGGGCCGGCTCCTCGTCCTCTCGGAGTGGCGGGTCAAGTAATTCCCTGGAACTTCCCGCTGCTCATGGCCGCGTGGAAATTAGCGCCCGCTCTCGCGGCCGGCAATACCTGTGTCCTTAAGCCGGCGGAGACGACACCCTTGTCCGCTCTCGTCCTCGCGGATATCCTGCGCCAGGCCGAGCTACCCCCGGGTGTCGTCAACATCGTTACCGGAGATGGCGTGACGGGGGCGGATCTCGTCTCTCACCCCGGAGTCGACAAGATCGCTTTCACGGGCTCCACGGAAGTAGGGCGGATCATTCAGCGAGTTGCCGCTCGGGCCGGTCGTCACCTCACGTTGGAACTCGGCGGCAAGGGGGCCAACATCGTTTTCGAGGACGCCCCCCTCGACGAAGTGATTGAGGGAATTATCGACGGCATCTTCTTCAATCAGGGTCACGTCTGTTGCGCGGGGTCGCGTCTCCTCGTCGAAGAGTCCATGGCCGACGAGGTTCTCCGCCGATTGCGTCGGCGTATGGATCAGCTTCGCGTGGGCGATCCACTCGACAAGAACACGGACGTGGGAGCTATCAACTCCGCCGCCCAGTTAGCGAAGATCACGGAGTTGACGGAGGCCGGAGAACGCGAAGGCGCGGAACGGTACTCGGCGTCCTGTGTTCTCCCCGATCGGGGCTACTGGTTCGCTCCCACGGTGTTCTCGAACGTGTCCCAGACCCACCGCATTGCCCGAGAGGAGATCTTCGGACCGGTTCTCTCCGTCTTAACCTTCCGTACTCCCGACGAGGCGGTGGCCAAGGCCAACAACACCCCCTACGGATTGGCCTGCGGAGTGTGGAGCGAGAAGGGCTCGCGGACTCTCTGGGTGGCCGAACGATTGAAGGCCGGCGTTGTCTGGGCTAACACCTACAACCAGTTCGATCCGACGAGCCCCTTCGGTGGGGTGCGTGAATCGGGCTTCGGGCGCGAGGGGGGCCGGCAGGGTTTGGAGGCGTACCTCGATGTCTGAGCGACTCGACGTCAAGAAGACGTACAAGTTACTGATCAAGGGTCAGTTCCCCCGCTCCGAATCGGGGCGAACCTACGAGGTGCTGGACGCGAGGGGAGCGTTTCTCGCCAACGTCGCTCGGGCCTCTCGCAAGGACGTTCGGGAGGCTGTTCTCGCCGCGCGTGGTGCCCAGCCCGGGTGGTCCGCGGCGAGCGCGTACCTGAAGGGTCAGATTCTGTATCGCTGGGCCGAGATGGCCGAATCCCGTCGGCGCGACCTCGCGGATCTGGTGATCTCTCCGGAGACTCACGACGCGGAGCGTGACGTGGCCGAGGCTATCGATCGGCTGGTGTGGTACGCCGGGTGGACGGACAAAGTCGCCCAGGTGTACGGCGGAGCCAATCCGGTGGCCGGTCCCTACTTCAACTTTTCCCTCCCCCGCCCGTGTGGGGTCGTGGCGTCATTCGCTCCGCCCTCGGGGTCTCTCGTGGGCTGGGTGGACAGTGTCGCGGCGGCGTTGTGTACCGGGAACACGGTCCTCTCGCTCCTCTCGCCCTCTCGCCCCCTCGCGGCGTTCGCGCTGGCGGAACTCACCGCGACGTCCGACCTGCCGCCGGGAGTCCTCAACGTGCTGACGGGTGACCCGGGGGAACTCGGAGAGGTCATCGCGCGCCACGAGGACGTGGACGGACTGGACCTCACCGGTGGTGACGAGCGGGGGGCCGACCTCGCGGAGTGGGCGGCCGACTCCCTCAAACGGACGTACCGTCCCCACGAAGGAGACGACCCGACTCGGCGACTGCGCGCTTTTATCGACACGACCACGGTGTGGCACACCGTGGGTTACTGAGGTGAACCATGACAAATTCCTACGAACTGGCGTTTCAGGCGGCTGACGAGTTACGCGTACGCTCCGGAGTTGACTCCTACGACCTCGCCATCGTCCTCGGCTCGGGGTGGAAGGAGGGCGCGGGAGCCCTGGGTGATCCCGTGGCCGACGTCCCCTCGGCCACACTCCGGGGCTTCGTGGCCCCCACCGTCGAGGGCCACTCCGGCGTGATCTACACGGTGCGCGCGGGGGGAAAGACCATCGCGCTGGTGTCCGGCCGAGTGCACCTCTACGAGGGGAACACGGCCGCTCAAGTGGCTCATCCAGTCCGCACCGTCATTGCGGCCGGAGCGCGCACGGTCATCTTGACCAACGCCGCGGGTGGACTCGACCCGTCGGTGGCACCCGGTTCGGTGGTGACGATCTCCGATCACATCAATCTCACCGCCACCTCTCCGCTCGAGGGCCCGCCACCTCCCCCGTCGCTCGGTTCGCGTTTCGTGGACTTGAGTGACCTGTACTCGCGCCGGCTTCTCGAACGAGTCCGCGAAGTTGCTCCGACTCTCTCCGAGGGCGTCTACGCGGGATTCCGTGGTCCCCACTACGAAACTCCCGCCGAAATCCGTATGGTGGGATCCTGGGGGGCGTCCCTCGTGGGGATGTCGACCGTGCTGGAGGCGATTGCCGCCCGCCATATGGGCGCGGAGGTCCTCGGCCTCTCCCTGGTCACGAACTACGCCGCGGGCGTCACGGACGCGCCACTCAATCACCTCGAGGTGTTGGAGGCGGGTCAGAGCGCCGCGGGAACTCTTGGTCAGCTGCTGGCGACGGTGGTCTCGGCCCTGTGAACGAGGAGTTACTCGTTCGCATAAGCGCCTGGATGGCGAGTGATCCCGACGAGAGGGATCGCCGGACCCTCGAAGAGTTGGTGAGCGCCGGAGACGAGGCGGAGTTACGACGTCGATTCGACGCCCCCCTGAGTTTTGGCACCGCCGGACTGCGGGGTCCCGAACGCGCGGGACCGTCGGGCATGAACCGAGCAACCGTTCGACGGGCCACCCAGGGAGTGGCGGCGTGGATGCGTCAGCGGGGTCTCGACCCCTCGCGAGGCGTGGTCGTCGGTCGCGACGCGCGACGAGGATCGGAACGCTTTAACGACGAGACGGTTGCGGTCCTCCTCGGTGAGGGCGTGGACGTCTACGAGATGCCCCGGCCCCTACCGACGCCACTGACGGCGTACGTTCTGCAGCGACTCGGTGCCGCCGCGGGAGTGATGATCACTGCCTCCCACAATCCGCCGGACGATAACGGGTACAAGCTCTACGGTCCCGAGGGTAGCCAGATCGTCTCCCCCGACGACGCGATAGTGGAGGCGGCGATGGCGACGGCGGGGCCCGCGACGTTGGGTGAGCGCACCAGCGAGCGACACCACGGGGTCTCTGAGGATCTCGTCGAAGAGTACTCCCGCCACGTTCTCGAGCGCTTCGCTCCCGGTCACTCCGACGTGCGCATCGCCTACACCCCCCTCCACGGAGTCGGGGGATCGCTCGTCACGGATCTGCTCTTTCGGGCCGGCTACTCCGACGTCCACGTGGTTCCCGAGCAGTTCGCGCCCGACGGAAATTTCCCGACCGTGGC
>JAGXAY010000201.1 GCA_018971385.1 Acidobacteriota bacterium
CACGACAGTGAGTTCGGGCTACTAGAGCGTGATCGCCGGAACGGTCCTCGCGGCCGTTCCGGCGGTCCCTAACCCGGCAGGACCACCAGAGCGACGAGAGCGACGAGGTCCCGCCACCGCCGACGAGTGAGCCAGGAGAGAAAGCGCCACGCAATCGCCTCCGAGCGAGTGCGCGTAATAAACCACGCGGGCGTCCACGGTGTAACGAACGGTCCCTCGAGAACGGACCGCACCGCCTTCGACACCAGAAGCCCGTTACCGACCACTCCTCGCCCCTCACGTCCGTCGCCCGAAGGGGCCGCCCCCCAGGTGGTTGATCCGAGGCCGATTCCGAGGCCGTGGAAAAGGTTGACGCTGACCACCCCGTAGCGGAGACTCTCGATCGTCCGGCGAACCTCGTCGTCGACCCCGAGTTCTCGGCGCGTACGCGGGTCGATAAGGAGTGTGGTGGCGAGAGAACCCCAGAGGCGGGTGTTCACGAACTCCCGAGCGGCCACCAGAAATCTCGCGGGGTCCGCTTCGTCGATGGTGGTGACAACGACCCCCGGACAGAAGAACTCCTCCCGGTAGGCGGGATCCTCGTCGTCCGGACGAGCCCCCTCGACCATCGTCCAGGGGAGTCCGTTGGCGGAGGTCACTCCCACGAGTGTGGCGTTCGGGTGAGTGGTGAGAAAGTCGGCGTGTCGTTCTCGAACTCCGGGGTAGAACGCGGGCCGCGGGCCGAGAGTGGCCAGTCGGGCGGCGAGAAGTCGGAGGAACTCACCGCGCTGGGCCCACGCGGACGACAAAACGAGGACGCGCGGCGTGAGACAGTTACACCCCGCGTTATTGACGAGCATCGTCGCCACGTGATCAACCTGATAGCGCATCTCCCGGGGACGCCAGTGTCCCGGCACGAGAATCACGGGAGTCACCGAGCCGAGTTCACTCGTGAAGACGGTCCCGGGGCGAAGTCGAGATCGGATTCTCTCGGCCGTCGTGGCCGAACCGGTGACGTGGACGGCGCTCACGCGGGGATCGGCGAGGGCCCGTTCGCCCACCGCCGCCCCGCCGCGGACGAAGCGCACGACACCCCGCTCCACGAACGCGGCGAGAGCTCGCTCCCAACACGACGTGAGGTAGTCGTTCACCGGGTTAGCCTTCACGAGAACGACGCGTCGCTCGACGACGAGGTGGTGGAGGGCGTCACGAGGTGTCAATGACGACACGTTTCCCGCCCCGAGGAC
>JAGXAY010000202.1 GCA_018971385.1 Acidobacteriota bacterium
CCTCGCCTACCAGACGTGGAGTTACGTGGTCTTTCGCCGCCGCGTGCGCCGACCGGACCAGACGGAGGTCACGGCGGGGTCTCACTCGTAGTGAGTGCCCCCCGCGGGCCGGGGGAGTTGCTCCGTCGCCTCTCCCGCGTCGCCCCCGTCGTCCGGGGCGCGACCGCGGGAGCGGTGCTGTCTCGGGGACTTGCGACGCTCGCCCTCCTCGCCCAAGCGATCTTCATCGCCCGCGCCCTCGGAGGTGCGTTCACTCGCGCGGGTCTGTCGATCGGGGCCGACCTCGCGGGTCTTCTCATCGCGACCCTGGTGCGGTCCCTCGCGGTGAGCGGGGGCGACGTCTTCGTCGCGACCCTCGCGCGACCCCTCCGACGCCAGCTACGACGAGCCCTCCTCGCCCGGCGACTCGCGGGCTCGAGTGCCGACGGCGTCGAGAGGTATAGCCTGCTCGCCACCGACGGAGTCGCGGCGATCGAGAACTACGTCGCGACCATCGTGCCCTCTCTCGCGACCGCGGTCATCGCGCCCATCCTCGTCGTCGCCTCGCTCGTCCTCGAGGACCCCTGGAGCGCCCTCATCGTCGTGGTGAGCGTGATCGTTCTTCCCCTCTTCATGATTCTGCTCGGACTGGCCGCGCGGGACTCCATGAACGAACGCCTCGACTCCCAAACCCGTCTCGCCGGCTACTTCGGGGACGTCGCCCGCGGCCTCGCCAGTCTGCGGGCCCTCGGGCGAAGTCACGCCGCCCTGGATACTCTCGCCGAGGCCGAACTCTTCTACCGCACCGCAACCCTCGAAACACTGCGGGTGGCCTTTCTCTCCGGCTTCGCCCTCGAACTGCTGGCCTCTCTCGCCACCGCCCTCGTCGCCCTCGTTCTCGGGCTGCGTCTCGTGGGGGGTCACGTCAGTCTGACCAACGCCTTCTTCGCCCTGATCGTCACGCCGGAGGTCTTTTCACCCCTGCGTCAGGCGTCAGCCCAGTTTCACGCCTCCTCCCTCGGGGTGGCGGCGGCCGGCGAGGTGCTCGAGATACTCGAGAGAGTCGAGGAGCCGACCGGAGACGCCGTTCTTCCCGAGGGTGGCTTCGACGTAGACCTCGCCGACGTCGTCGTGGGGGTGACGTCTCGGCCCGGAACCTGGAGCGAGCCACTCCGGGGCCACCTCACTCCGGGAGCGATGCTCGTCGTGACGGGTCCTTCCGGGGTGGGCAAGTCAACTCTCCTA
>JAGXAY010000081.1 GCA_018971385.1 Acidobacteriota bacterium
CCCCGGACAGGGGGCACGACGGGGTAGAAAGACTCAGTCGGCTCGCGTCAGTCCAGACCCGTCTGGCCGCGAGAACTCTTCGGCGGAGGTGGCGGCGTGAGCACCACCAAGCCGGGAATCCCCGTCCGTGAGGGCGGGGAGGATGTCAAGGGCCCGGTAGCCTTCCTCCGTGAGTCTGCGCGAGTCCACTCCCGACGTTCTCGACGTGGGTCAGTTCTACGACCTCTTAGAGGCCCACCTCGAGGAGTCCTTCGGTAAGCGCCACCCCCTCTGGATTCGGGGCGAGATTACGAAGATCTACGAGAAGGGCCACCTCTACGTGGATCTGGCGGGAGGGACCCGTAGTGACGGCAAGCGTCCCACCCTCAACGCGCACTGCTGGAACTCGGTGTGGGGAAAGTTGAAGGCCCAGCTCTCCTCCGAGGGGGTCCGCCTGGCCGAGGGGGCCGTCGTGAGCGTCTTCGGGTACGTCGATCTCTACGCCCCCTCGGGGCGCATCGGTTTCACCGTCACCGCTCTCGACCTCGATGGACTGGTCGGGGATCTGGCTCGTCGACGGGCCGAACTGATCCAGCGTCTCGCCAGTGCCGGACTCTTGGAAGCCCAGAAATCCCTGGCTGTCCCCCTCGTCCCCCTGCGGGTGGGCCTCGTCGCGAGTCCCGGCACCGAGGGCTACAACGACTTCACCGGGCAGTTGCTCACGTCGGGGTACTCCTTTGACGTTCGCCTCGTTCGGAGCCTGGTGCAGGGTGAGGAGGCTCCCGCCCAGATCGTTCGAGCCCTGGAGACCCTCGCCGGGGATCGCTGTGACGTGATCTGCGTGGTGCGGGGGGGAGGATCAAAGTCGGATCTCGCCTGTTTTGACGACGAGCGAGTGGCCCGGGCTATCGCCACTCACCCCACTCCGGTGTGGACTGGCATTGGTCACACGGGAGACGAATCGGTCGCCGACCTCGTCGCCCACACGCGGGCCATCACCCCGACCAAACTGGGCGAGGAGGTGGTCACGCGGGTGCGTGAGGCGGAACTTCGCGGGATTCGACAACCGGCCGCCGCTCTTCTCACGGGGGCCTCCGCCGTTCTGGAGGAGGCCTCGACGACTCTCGGCGAGCGACGCCGGACTCTCGTCTACGCCGTGCGGGACCGCCTGCGCGGCGAATCCCGCCACCTCGCGGGGGTCCGTGAGCGTCTCGTTCTCGAGGCTCGACGAGTTCTCGAGGGGGCGGCCCGGGACCTCGAGACCCGTCGTCAGTTACTGAGCGCCTACGACCCGGCCCGCCGTTTCGCTCAGGGCTGGGCCGTCGTCGTGGGGCCCTCGGGGCGCGCCGTCTCCTCGCGGGGCGACGTAACGGAGGGTGACCAGTTGCGAGTCCGGGTGGCGGACGGGACCTTTAGCGTGGTCGTGAGAGAAGGAGAAATGTCGTGAGTCAGAGTTGGAACGAGGCGACCGCGGAGCTCAACCAGATCGTGGCCTCCTTCGATCAGGGCGAGGTGTCCGTGGACGACCTCTTCGCCAAGCTGGAGCGAGCGAGCGCCATTATTGAGGACCTCGAAGAGCGCCTTCGCGGCACCACGGCCCGGGTGGAGGAGCTGACCCCCCGGCTCTCGAAGGTGCTCGAGAGTGAGTGAGACCTACTTTCGCCAGTGGCTGTCGGGGCGCGACTTCGCGACGGATAACGCCCTCGCGCGCGAGATGCGGAACTTCACCTACGCCCTCGGAGACCCGGACGCCCACGAGGCCGTACTCGTCGACCCCGCCTACGACCCCGCGTCACTCTTCCAGTTGCTCGCGCGTGACGACATGACGCTGGTGGGGGTCATCGCGACCCACTACCACGCCGACCACATCGGGGGGACTCTGCTCGGTCACCCCGTCGCCGGTATTCGGGAGCTGATGGAGATCCGGGAGGTCCCGGTGCACGTCAACGTCGGTGACGAGAGTTGGGTCAACGTCGGAACGGGGGTCACGTCGCCCCCGGTCGTTCCCCACGCCGACGGGGACGTCGTCACCGTGGGTTCACTCGAGCTGCGACTGCGCCACACCCCCGGGCACACCGCGGGGTCCCAGTGTGTCGAGGTGGCGGGGCGACTCCTTACCGGTGACACCCTTTTTCTCGACGGGTGCGGGCGAACCGATCTGCCCGGATCCGATCCCTCGGAGATGTACCGATCCCTCCAGATCCGACTGGCCGACCTCGACGACGACCTCCTCGTCTACCCCGGGCACTTCTACTCACCCGAGACCAGCGCCACCCTGCGGGCTGTTCGGGCGCGTAACCAGGTCCTCGCCGAGCGCAGCGCCGAGGAGTGGCTGAGGGTCTTCGCGTGACCTTACGCCCCGACGACCACGTGGTGGTAGTGGGGGCGGGTCTGGCGGGCTGGACGTTCTGCCACGAGGTGCGTCGGCGCGGGTACCGGGGGGAGTTAACCCTCGTCGGGGACGAACCTCACGAGCCCTACGACCGCCCCCCGTTGTCGAAACAGATCGCCGAAGGTCGCTGGGGGCTCGAGCGCACCTCTCTCGTCACCGAGGAACGGCGCGCCGCGACGCCCCTCACGTGGCGACTGGGGGAGCGGGCGGTCGAACTGAACGCCGAAGTGCCCTTCGTCACGTTGAACTCGGGAGAGCGTCTCTTCGCCACGCGGGTCGTCGTGGCGACGGGGGTGCGGGCCCGCCAGCTCCCGTGGCGCACTCCCGAGACGGTGACCCTTCGCCGTCGCGACGACGCCGAGCACCTGAACGCGATTCTCTCCGGTCTCGGTCCCGACGACGTCGTCACGGTGATCGGCGCCGGCTTCATCGGGGCCGAGGTCGCGACCTCGGTGGTGAAGAGGGGGCTGCGGGTGAGGGTCCTCGAGGCCTCCGCCCTACCCCTCGCCGGAGTGCTCGGTGAGAGTGTCGCCGAGTCCGTCGTGAGGTGGTCCGCGTCGGCGGGGGTCAGGGTCGACACCGGTGTCTCGATCGTCGATATCTCGAGCGAGAACGGCTACTCCGAGGTGCTGCTCGCCGACGGGGAACGGGTGAGGAGCCGGGTCGTCGTGGCCGGGGTGGGGGCCGAACCGGCCCTCGAGTGGGTGGCCGGATCCGGTCTCGCTCTCTCCCAGGGCGTCCTCGTGAACGAACACTTCGAGGCGCGGGCCCGAGTGGGCGCGCTCGGGGACGTCGCTCGCTTCCCCTGGCGGGGCGAGCCCACGCGCCTCGAGCACTGGCAGGTGGCCCACGACTCGGCGATGACGCTCGCCGCGTGGTGGGCGAGTGACGAGGAGATCGCCCCGCTCGTCCCGTACTTCTGGTCCGACCAGTACGGACACAAGGTGCAGGTACTCGGCCGACCCCGTCCGAGCGCCACGGTGCACGTGGTGCGCGGGTCCCTCGAGGAGAGCCGCCTCCTCGCCCTCTACGAGGAGGCGGGTCTCGTGAGCGCCGTCGTGGGCCTCGATCAACCCCGGGCCCTCATGCTCTCTCGCCCCCTCCTCGCGACGCCGACCACCGTCGACGAGGCTCGTCGACTCGCACCCTGGGAGGCCTAGGAGTAGGTTCGACTCCGTGGACTTTGCTCTCAACGACGAGATGGAGGGCCTGCGCGACGTCGTGCGTCGCCTGGCCCGTGAGGTGGTGGCCCCGAGGGCCCGGGAGATTGACCGAACCGGGGAGTACCCGGAGGACGTCTTTGCGGCCCTGCGTAAGGCCGATCTCCTCGGACTCTGTATTCCCGAGGAGTACGGGGGTTCGGGGGCGGGCATTACCGGCCTGGTGCTCGCCATCGAGGAGGTCACGAAGTACTCCAACGTCATCGGCCTGATGCTGCTCCTCACCCGGCTGCCGACCGGGCCCCTCATGATCGCCGGCACCGAGGAGCAAAAGAGGAAGTATCTCCCCGGAATCGCCTCGGGGGAGACGCGGGCCTCCTTCTGTCTCTCCGAGCCCGGGGCCGGGTCGGACGTCGCCGGCATGACGACCCGGGTCGTCCCCGACCCCGACGTCGAGGGTGGCTATCTCCTCTCCGGTACGAAGTGCTGGATCTCGGGCGCGATGCAGGCCGACTGGTTCGTCGTGTTCGCCAAGCGCGGCGACCCCGCCGATCGCCGCCACGGCAACATCGGGGCCTTCATCGTCGAGGCCGACCAGGTGGGGGTGTCTCGTCCCCGCGTCGACCACAAGATGGGGGTGAAGGGCATCGACACGGCGGACGTCGTCTTCGACCGCGTGGCAATCAGCCCCGACCGCGTGATTCCCGGCGACTTCCGGCTCATCATGCAGTCGCTCAACGCCATGCGCCCGGTCGTCGCGGCTCGGGGACTCGGTCTCGCCGAGGGGGCGTTGATGTACGCCACGCGCTACGTGAAGGAGCGCCCGGCCTTCGGGGCGACCATCGCTGACCTCCAGGGCATTCAGTGGGAGATCGCGAAGCTCGCCACCGAGATCGAGGCCGCTCGTCTGCTCACCTACCGGGCCGCCTGGCTCGCCGACCAGGGTCGTTTCTCGAAGAAGGACGTCCCCGAACTCTCCATGTCGAAGTACTACGCCAGTGAGGTGGCCGTAAAGGCCTCCGGTCTCGCGGTGCAGCTCCTCGGGGCGGCCGGCTACATGGAGGATCACCCGACCGAGCTCTTCTACCGTGACGCGAAACAACTCACGATCGTCGAGGGGACGAGTCAGGTCCAGCTCGGACTCATCGGTCGGGGGGTCATCGCCGAAGACCTGTGGTGGGACTCTTAGGACGACGAGCGAGTTAATGTCGCGACGGACCACGGCGTGGACCAGAACTCGGGGGAAGAAATCTGAGGTTTTCTCAGGAGATGGCCGTGAAGCTCCTGATCCTCCTGCCCGTGTGAAGTTGTCAAAGTGCCCACAAGTGGCGCTCGGTCATGGTAGACAGTGGAAGCCGACTTCAACGTTCCTGGACCAGGAGATGAGGACGGAGGAGAGTCAACATCTTTGAGGGGGACGCGCACGTGGTGAATGAGTCGAGAGATGTGCCGGCCAAGAGACCACTCCACCGGAGTCCACGGGGCACCGCTCTTTCTCGCGCTGTCCTCGGCGTCCTCCTCAGCGCACTCTCCCTCGTTGTGGTGGGTTCTTCCTCCGTGGCCGGGGCCACCACCCCTACTCGGGTGTGGAGTGACCAGGAGGTCGCGGCGGCCCTCAATATCGGAAGCGGAAGTTTTGGGGGAATCGGTGGTGTGAGTTGTCCCACGAGTTCCTTCTGTGCGACTGGGGGGGCTTACAAAGATTCGGCGGGTAAATATCAAGCGTTCGTCTCGACGTGGAACGGTTCCACTTGGAACGACCAGGAGGTCGCCGCCGCTCTCAACGTTGGTGGAAATGCGTACGTGTACGCCGTGAGTTGTTCCTCCGCCACCTTCTGCGTGGCCGGCGGCTACTACCGGGACTCCGCCAATCGATACCAGTCCTTCGTCTCGACGTGGAACGGGTCGATCTGGACCAGTCAGGAGATTGCGGGTGCTCTCAACCTCGGGGGTAGTTCGTGGGCCCAAGCCGTGAGTTGCGTCTCTCCCACTTTCTGCGCGGTCGGTGGCTTCTACTACGACTCCGCTGGGAACTCTCAGCCGTACGTCGCCACCTGGAACGGAACGGCGTGGACCAGTCAAGAAGTCGCCGCCAGCAGCGCCGGATCCATTGCGGAGGTGTACTCGGTAAGTTGCGTATCGGCAACGTTCTGCGTGGCCGGTGGCGCTTTCCAACCTTCCGGAAGTGCCTACCAATCCTTCGTCGCCACCTGGAACGGAACGACGTGGACCAGTCAAGAGATTGTCGGTGCTCTTAACGCAGGGGGGAATTCACAAGTGAACTCCGTGAGCTGCACCACGTCGACCTTCTGCGTCGCTGGTGGTTACTACGCGGACGTTGCACATCATTCCCAGTCCTTCGTCTCCACGTGGAACGGGTCGACGTGGATCGACCAGGAAGTGGCCGGCGCTCTCAACGTTGCGGGGGATTCATTAGTGAATTCAGTAAGTTGTTCTACGTTGAGTTTCTGTGTGGCCGGTGGCTCCTACGCAGCCGTGCTTGGTCAGTCTCAGTCCTTCGTCTCCACGTGGAACGGGTCGACCTGGAGTGACCAGGAGCTCGCCGGTGCCCTTAACGCAGGAAACTATTCGCAGATGAACTCCGTGAGCTGTTCTTCTGCCACCTTCTGTGTGGCCGGCGGTGAATACAAGGACTCGGCAAACCACTACCAGTCCTACGTCTCCACGTGGAACGGGTCGACCTGGAGTGACCAGGAGCTCGC
>JAGXAY010000203.1 GCA_018971385.1 Acidobacteriota bacterium
CGTACCGCTCAGTGTCGGCTTCACGAGGGTGCTCGAAAATCTGCTGCGTCGGACCGTACTCCACGAGACGTCCGTCGTAGAAGAACATCGTCTGATCCGCAATGCGGTGAGCCTGGCCGAGGTTGTGCGTGACGATGATGAGAGAGATGGCCGGCGTCATCGTCCGAAGCATCGACTCAACGGCTTCGGTCGAAATGGGGTCGAGAGCAGACGTCGGCTCGTCGAGGAGGAGTACGTCCGGTCCAACCGCCAAGGCTCGGGCCAAGCACAGCAACTGTTGCTGTCCACCAGAGAGGCGGTACGGAGAGTCGCTGAGGCGATCCTTCACGGCGTCCCACAGTCCCACCTGACGGAGGCGCTCCTCGGCGACAACATTCAACTGATCCTTACCCTTGGCGATGCCGTGGGCGCGAACTCCGGCCACCACGTTGTCTCGAATCGACATCGGGAAGGGATTCGGACGCTGGAACAACATGCCGACACGGCGACGCAGGGTCAGAAGGTCGCGCTGAGACGACCAGATGCTTTCGCCGTCCAAGAGAACGTCACCTTCGTGTCGAAAGCTGGAAACTTTGTCGTTCATACGGTTAAGGGTGCGAAGGAAGGTGGACTTTCCCGACCCGGTTGGACCAATGAGCGCGGTAATCGTGCCGCGTTCAAAACCGATGCTGACGTCAGAGAGAATTCTCTTCGTTCCAAACGACAGGTGAAGGTGCGTGGACTCCATCACGTGAGTGGGGCGAACACCATCGGGATCTAACGCCACCAACTCAGGTTCGACAGAACTTGGTTGGGCCTGAATCTCTTCCACCAGACTCCTCTCGAACTAACAAATAAAACGCTAGGGAGCCAGGGTTAACTCCAGGTGACATAAAGATGTCACGTACGGGACATCTTTCTGATTCTTTGGCCCATTGGGTAATGGATTTCCGACGGACTGCCTCGCCGCGAGTGCCCCCGGCAGGATTCGAACCTGCGCTCACGGTTTAGGAAACCGATGCTCTATCCCCTGAGCTACGAGGGCAATACTGGGTTTTCCAGCCCATGCCTTAGTTGCAAGAACAACGTCTGCGCAACACCTCTGAAATTACTAGTTGCTGTGCTCAAACACTCCCCACCATTCAAGCACGCGAACAGTTCGCGAGGAATTTCTCCTTCGTCGGTCCTACACGTCCACCCCAGAACTCAGATTCGATCTGCTTGCCGACTC
>JAGXAY010000082.1 GCA_018971385.1 Acidobacteriota bacterium
GGGGGAACGGCGCGCCGACGAGTTGATTCAACACTCGGAGAGTTACCGGGCCCTGTGGCAGCTCGGCCCCTTTGACGCGATGGCGATGGTCCTTCGTCTCTTCTACGCGTCACCTCCCAGCGTGCGCAGCATTCGTCGACCCCTTCACGAGGTAATGGTGAACTCCGCAGCGGGGTCGACCACCAACGGATTTTCGAGAACTCACCACTACGGATAATAAAATCATCCCAAAACAGGGACAACTGGCCAAATTTCGGGGTTTCGCTGGTATTTTTGAGCACGAGTGTGATGTGTGCATTCTCACGACCAAGGTGGTTAACCGGTGGATTCAGCGAAGGATAGTCAGTTAGTAGGGGAAACCCTCCTAAAGGTGATTCCTGGCGCCCGCATCGTTGCGACTGTCTCTCTCCTCCACCGGGAGATTGAAGGACTTATCTCAACTCCCGTTGTGTTGAATCTCGACGAGATGGCTCTGGACACTATTCTGGCGGCCACCGAAGCACATATTCGCTCGGACGCGGAGCTCGATCAGTTCGCCGTGGACGTGGAGGGCGAGTCCTGGGATGTTCTCCTGTACCCCATCACGGTTCGTGACGGCGACGTCGTGGGGGCCCTCTTCGTCGCTAAACCAGAGAAGGGGTGGATGGACCACGACCGGGCCCTCCTCCAGAGTTTCTCCAGCATGTTCTCCTACCGCATCTCCCAGAGTATGAGGGAGTCGCAAATGGTTCTGCAGCGGCGCCTCGACTCTCTCGTGTCCCGGGTGGCGGAGCGACTCATGTCGGCCACGTCCCACAGTCGGCAGGAGGCGTTTAATTGGACCTGTGAGGAGCTCGCGACGTTTCTAGAGGCCGACGTCGCCTTTATCCGGTCCAACGATCTTGACCGGGGGCTTTCGGTTCTGGAGGCGGAGTACCCCATCCGTGAGGATAAGCCCGATCCGGATCCCTTGGGCGAAGTCCCCTTCGAGGCTGACCCCATCTTTATGGCGATGCGTGATCTGAAGACTCCCTACCTTCCGGGTATTGACAACTATGAGGACTACATCCAAAACGTGGAAACCGCGGCGGGGGTTGAGCCCAAAGGTGGGGCGGCGGTCCCTCTCCTCATGCACGGGGAGACCTGGGGAATATTAGGATTCCTACACTTTTCTGACCACTTTTGGATACCCGCCGAAATCAACGCGCTACAGGCCGTGGCGGCGATGCTCATTCAGCTCCAAGCGCGCATTGACGCGGAACAACAGATTGTCTTTAACGCCACTCACGACGATCTGACGGGACTTCCCAACCGTCGGGCGTTAATTCAGGAGTTGGTAGAGCGCATCAGCGCGGGGCGAGACACCGCCATCATGATCATCGACCTCGACCGTTTTAAGGTGATGAACGACTTCCTGGGACACGCCAGTGGAGACCGACTCCTCGTCACCATCGCCGACCGACTTCGCACCTCGATAAGAGCGAACGACTTTGCGGCACGACTGGGCGGTGACGAGTTCGTCTTCCTCGTGGACCAGATCACGAACGAGATGGAGGTCCTCGCGACCGCCTACCGCCTGTTAGAAGTCATCTCCGAGCCCGTCGACATTCACGGTCAATTCTTTTCCCATACCGCCAGTATCGGCATCGCGATGGCGGGCTCGGATCAGCCCGACGCCCTCGAAATGCTGCGCTGGGCCGACGTCGCTCTCTACAGCGCGAAGTCGGGGGGCCGAAATCAGGCGATCGTCTTCGACGAAAGTCTGCGACGCGCCGCGCACGAACGTAGTCAGTTGGAGCTCTCGCTCCGCGACGCGATTGACGCCGGGCAACTTCGACTGCACTTTCAGCCCGAGGTCAATCTCCAGACGGGAGAACTCCTCGCTTGCGAGGCCCTGGTGCGTTGGGAACACCCGGACCGGGGGATGGTGCCCGCCGTGGACTTCATTTCGGTGGCCGAAGAGACGGGCCTCATTGTCAATATCGGACGCTGGGTTTTCGCCGAGGCGTGTCGGACCTTGGCCGACTGGGATCGTCGCTACGGACCCCAGGACCTCGTCATGCGCATCAACATGTCGCCCGCCGAGTTCTTAATGGAGGACATCGTCGAGTTCGTGGAGGGGTGCCTCATCGTAAACGGGATCTCCGGCGACCGGTTGTGTATCGAAATTACCGAGTACACGGTGCTCGATAAGCCGGAGAAGACGGCGTCGATCCTTCGGGGTTTCCAGGAGCTCGGGGTGGAGGTCGCCCTCGACGACTTCGGAACGGGATTCGCCTCGATGACCGAGTTAAAGAATCTGCCGGTGAACGCCATCAAGCTGGACCTGAGTTTCGTGCAGGGCATCAACCGTGACCCCTACGACCGGGCCATCGTGGAGTCCATCATTCTCCTCGGTCGAGCCCTCCACCTCACCGTCATCGCGGAAGGGATCGAGACTCCCGATATCACGGACACCCTCGTCGAACTCGGGTGTCACCGCGGCCAGGGCTACTTGATTTCCCGTCCGGTACCGAGTGAGCGCCTAGACGATCTGCTGCGCAAGAAAGTGCTCGACGTGTCCACCCTTCGCACGAAGACCTCGGTGGGTCGCGGGGTACTCGGATGACCGAGTTGATCTCCCTCGCCGAGAGTATCCCCACCGACGGGAACTACGAGCCCTGGCTCTTTCGGGCCATGCTCGACGAACTCGCCCATAACGAACTAGGCATTGGATTCATCTACACCGTGTTGAACGCCCTCGCGAAGAGACACGAATTAACTGACGCCGTGGTGGTGCTCGAACACGAGAATCTCTCCACTCAGGAGTTTCGCCTCTCGGGCGCCGAGATGAACGGGGACACGGTTCAGTTTCTCTCCCGTCAACCCGGCGTCTACTGCGTGCCCGACGTCGTCGGCGACATCGAAAAACAAGCGGTCCAGACCGCCTGCCAGTTGGCGCTATCCCTGCACCTGGCTCGCTTCACCGCCGCCCACGACGCGCTCACGACTATCGCCAATCGTCGAACCTTCGACATCGCCCTCGCGAACTCCGCCGTGAGATCAGCCCGCTACGGGTGGCCCTTCACCCTGGTGCTGATCGACCTCGTGGGGTTCAAAAAGATCAACGACCAGTACGGCCACGACGCCGGTGACCGGTTACTGCGCCAGTTCGGATTCTCGCTGCGCCTCTCCATTCGCCAAGGCGACCTCGCGGCCCGCATCGGTGGGGATGAGTTCGCCGTGATTTTGAATAACGCCGAGGGCCACGAGGCCATGGGTTTCGTCGAGCGCTTGCGCTCCGAGATGTTGAAGTCGGGGGAGAACATCGCGTTCACCACCGGGACGGCGACCTCGCCCCGGGACTCGACCGACCCCCTCGAACTCACTCGTATTGCCGACGCGCGACTGTACGCGAAGAGAGGAATAATCCACCAATGATCTCCCCCACCGAAGAAGATTTCGAACTGGAGCTTCGGGCGCTGCCTGGGGTGGTGAACGTCGGATTTCGCTACTCCGAGAAGGGCGACGTCGAAGCCGTCTCCCTCGTGGTGCGCGGTAGTGACACCGGGCCCTTACGCGTCGTCGCGAAACAGATCGTCTCCCTCTACTACCCCGAGGCCTCCGTCACCGTCGAGGAGATGAAGGCGGACCTGTCTCACGACGTGCGCGCCGAGGGCAGTCGCGTGATGTTGGTCCGCGCCGAGTTCAACTCCCACGAAGGTTTCTGCGAAGTGCAGTTGAACTACGACGGACGGGTCGGAGTGGGACGCTCAGAGTCCGGACCCCTCATCGGAGGAGCCGAAGCTACTCTCGACGCCCTGCGGGACCTCGGGCTCAGCGTGCCCTTCTACTTGGTGAGTTCCATCAACGTCGCCACGGTGCGGGGTTGGCCGGTCGTCGTCACCCTTCGTCCCCAGACGAACGAACCGGACCGCCACGGCATCGCCCAGGCCGAGACCGAACTCCTCTCCTCCTCGAAGGCCACCCTCAACGCCCTGAACCGGTACCTCTCGCGGCTCGTCGAGTAACTCTCGACGAGGGGTGGATAGCGAGTCGACCTATAAGCGGGGTTCTGTACGCCTCGTCGAGGCGCGGTGGCCATCCATCTGAGCAACCTACCTTGGGGTGCTCGTACGAGCTCGCGGGCCGCGACCCCAGATTTGGTCTTGCTCCGAGTGGGGTTTACCGAGCCGCCGCGGTCACCCGCGACGCTGGTGCGCTCTTACCGCACCCTTTCACCCTTACCTGTGCTGTTGCCATCGGCGGTCTTCTCTCTGTGGCACTGTCCTGCACGTCACCGTGACTCGCCTTTCGCGAGCACTCTGCCCTGTGGAGCCCCGACTTTCCTCGCGCGGTTGCCCGCGCGCGACCACCCGGTCGACTCACTATCCGCCGATAGTCTGCCACAGGACAATCCCGGGAATCCTTGACCGGAAAGCGAGCGCAAGCCCCTTCCGTGAGGGAGGGGTCGAGCGAGCTACGGGGCCGATCTCTTAGGACGCCCCGGTTGGCGATTGGGACTCCGTTGGCTTTCGACGTACCGCTTCACGACCTCGAGCGGGGCCCCACCACACGACACCACCGAGTAGGACGGGGACCAGAAGTGATCACCCCACAAGACTCTTTTGACCTCCGGCCAGTGATGAAGTCTGATCCGTCTCGCCGAGTTGGTCTTGAGCGACATCACGAGTCTCGACAACGCCACTTTGGGTGGGTAGGACACCAGCAAGTGGGCGTGGTCGTCGTCGGTCTCGAACGCGTCGATGGCGGCCCCGAAGTGAGAACACACCTCCTCGAAGGAGGCTCTCAACTCGTCACGCACCCGCTCGGTCATGACCTTCTTTCGATACTTGGGGACGAGGACGATGTGGGCGTGTAAACGATCGACCACGTGCCTCCCGTTTCTCCAATCGTCAGTGTGGGTTTGGCTCATGGTGTCACTCCCTATTTCTACGCTGCTACACGTATGTCTCACCGCTATCGCCTCTACCCCAGTCCCGAGCAAGTGCCGACGCTCGTCCGGCACTGCTCTGATGCGCGATTCGTGTGGAACCTCGCCCTCGAACAGGCCAATCTCTATCGACCAGATCGGGGGCCGACTCCGAACCACGCCGAGCGGTGTCGGCAGTTGTCGGAGGCCCGTCGAGAGACGTGGCTCAAAGAGGGGTCTTCTTCCGTCCAGCAGGGTGCCCTGCGAGACTTCGACCAGGCCATGCGCAACTGGTGGAACGGCACCCACGGTCGCCCGACCTGGCGAAAGGCTGGCCACCAAGAAGGTTTCGTCGTGCGCGACCTCGTAGTGAGGAAACTGAACGCCGAGTGGTCGAGTGTGGTGATCCCGAAACTCGGTCCGGTGAAGTTCAAGGTCTCTCGAGCCCTGCCCGAAGGGGCCAAGTCGGCTCGGGTCAGTCTCGACGGCGCCGGGCGATGGCACGTGAGTATCACCAGCACTCCCGTTGCCCGCGAGCACACCCCCACGGGGGCCGTCGTGGGGATCGACCGGGGAGTAGCGACCACTCTCGCCACCTCGGACGGCCAGATGATGCGCATCCCGACGAGCTCGAAGATGCACGCCCGAGTTAAGTATCTCCAACGCACATTGGCTCGCCAGAAGCGGGGCTCTAAACGCCGAGCGAAGACCCGGCAAAAGATCCGGACGACGAACGCCCGCATCACGGATCGTCGAAAGGACTGGGTGGAGAAACAGACCACTCGTCTCGTCGACAACTACGACGCGGTCGTCGTCGAGAACCTGAAGGTCAAGAACATGGTCGCTCGACCCAAGCCGAAGTCCGACCCGGCGTCACCGGGGGAGTATCTCCCAAATGGGGCGAGCGCCAAGGCGGGACTCAACCGGTCCATCCACGCCTCGTGCTGGTCTATGTTCGAGAGACGCCTCGTCGATAAGGCCCGCCAGACCGGGGTCCAGGTACTCCTGGTGGACCCGGCGTTTACTTCGCAGCAGTGCTCCGCGTGTGGCCACACGGACCGAGAGAACCGCGAGAGCCAAGCGGTCTTCCTCTGTCGATCGTGTGGCTACTCAGCCCACGCGGACTACAACGCGGCGAGAAATATAGTGGCCCGGGGATTAGATCTCGCGCCCACCCCCGGACAGGGGGCACGACGGGGTAGAAAGACTCAGTCGGCTCGCGTCAGTCCAGACCCGTCTGGCCGCGAGAACTCTTCGGCGGAGGTGGCGGCGTGAGCACCACCAAGCCGGGAATCCCCGTCCGTGAGGGCGGGGAGGATGTCAA
>JAGXAY010000083.1 GCA_018971385.1 Acidobacteriota bacterium
GAGGTCGGTTACCTGGTCGCTGGTATTAAGGACGTCGGTGGCGCGAGGTCGGGTGAGACGGTCACCGAAGCGGCCCGTCCGGCCGACGCCCCCCTCGACGGGTACCAGGACCCGAAGCCCATGATCTTCTGCGGGATCTACCCCATCGACGGCGACGACCTACCGGACCTGCGCGACGCCCTCGACAAGTTGAAGTTGAATGACGCCTCCATCACCTACGAGCCCGAGTCTTCCCACGCCCTCGGTTTTGGCTTTCGCTGCGGCTTTCTCGGACTCCTGCACATGGAGATTGTTCGCGAGCGCCTCGAGCGCGAATTCAATCTCTCCCTGATCGCCACCGCCCCGAGCGTCGTCTACCGGGCCTTTCTCTCCGACGGCTCCCAGATTCGCGTGGACAATCCGGTGGAGTTGCCCGACCCCAGTCGACTCGACCACATCGACGAGCCGATGCTCTCGATCTCCATTCTCACCCCTTCGGAGTTTCTCGGCACGGTGATGGATCTCTGCCAGTCCCGGCGAGCCGAGATGGTGAAGATGGACTACCTCTCCACCGAGCGGGTGGAGTTGCGCTACACCATTCCCCTCGCCGAGGTCGTCATCGACTTCTTCGACGCCCTGAAGTCGCGCACGAAGGGGTACGCCAGTCTCGACTACGAGCCGGGGGAGTACGTGACCTCCAACCTCGTGCGCGTCGACCTCTTGATTAACCACGAGCCGGTCGACGCCTTCTCCACCATCGTCCACCGTTCGAACGCCGACCTCTACGGGCGAAAAATGGCCGAGCGCCTGAAGGAACTCATTCCTCGTCAGATGTTCGACGTTCCTATTCAGGCGGCCATCGGAGGGCGCGTCATCGCTCGCGAGACGGTGAAGGCCCGTCGTAAGGACGTTCTCGCCAAGTGCTACGGCGGTGACATCACCCGTAAGCGCAAACTGCTCGAGAAGCAAAAAGAGGGCAAGAAGCGCATGAAGAACCTCGGACGCGTCGAAGTGCCCCAGGAAGCCTTCGTCGCGGCCTTGCGCCTCGAGGACGATTAGGCCTTCTAACAGCGAGGCGGAATTGGTCGCTGTAAATGGGGAGGCAGCGGAAATATATTCGTCGCCATGTCTGACTTACAAGCGCTCGTACGCTTGTAAGACGACCGGGGGATCTGGAACACAGTGTCGCCCGCCTTTCAATGCGCGTGGGGTTGGCGTCCCCTGAAGTGGTGTAGCAATCCTGCGCCCGGCCAGAGCCGGCACCCTGACGCGATTTGTTGAGTTCGTGTCCGCGTACCAGGTGTGACTACGTAAGCGTCCCCGAAATTCATCTGAGAGAGAATTTCACGCTGGTGAGGCAGTGGGGGTGAGTTCACCACCCGGCGGGGACCCGTCTCGCAGAGGCGACGCTATGAATGGGTCAGTGGTACCTCAGGTATTTCGACACCGAAGTAAATCGGCTTGTGTCCCGTACAGAGTCGGTATGTGAGACACGTTTTTGGCAAGTGGGGATTAGCCGCCCTCCTGCTCACCGGGGTGTCGATGCCCCTTTCGGCAGCGGCGTCAGCGACACCGCCCGCCTCGGCGGTGAACCTGGCGTGGGGACCCCTTGCCTTTAGCGTTCCCTCAAATGGCAACATGACGTCCTCAGCACACAACTGGACGGTGTTGCCCGCCGTCTCGAGCTGCCCCGCGAACGTGGCCTGGTCCATCGTGGTGAGTTCTCTCGCCCCTAACACGTCGTGTGTCGCTCGGACACTCGGAGTTCGCGGGGCCGTCTGGCTCACCAGGGCGACTGTGAACACGACGGTTACTTCTCCGGGTGAACCGGTTGTGGTGCGCACTCTGTCGAACGGAGCGGGTTTCCTCGTGGGTTGGGGCTCGGCGGGAGTACGTATCGTGCGGACCGCTCAAGACTCGGGCCTGAGAGCGCTCCTTCATAGCCTGGCTCACCCGTCAGTCTCGCCTCCGGCTCAACCGACGTGGACGACGCGCCACGCCTTCGGGCTCACGTGGTCCGAGCCCACGGGATGGCCCGTCACCTCGTCGACGACCTCACCTACCTCCTTCGCCCCGGGGGACTGTGGGTCGCCCTACTTTCCGCGACCGCGACTCTTCCTCGGGCACTTCACGGAAGTCTTCGCTTGTCGCGTCATGGGGTACGGCATGACCCTGTTTCACGAGGCCGAGTCCGGGATTGGACTGTGGATCGCGCGAGGCCCCTCCTCCACGTTCACGACGGTGACTCCCAGTGTCGTGTTTCACGAAGGTTCGCTCACTCTCGCGCTTCAGAAGCCGGACCTGACGACGCCGTCGGGGGCCCTCTGGTTCACGCTGAATCGGGGTAGCAAGGTCTGGACGGGACTCGTCGGTACCGGTCGCGGGGCCGCCGTGGCGACCCGCATCCTCAGTTCTCTTCTCGCCTCCACTTAGGAGGACACGGTCGTTCGGGCACGGGGAAGTGTTAGCACTCAGTAGAATTGAGTGCTAACAAGGAGGGACCATGGCCCGTCGTTCTACGCCACCACACTCCGCCGACACCGATCTCGACGCGCGCAAGGCCACCATTCTCGAAGCGGTCGTCGCCGAACACATCGACACCGCCCAACCGGTCGGCTCCTCGGCGGTCGCCCAGCACGCCGACCTCGGGGTCTCTTCGGCGACGGTGCGTAACGAGATGGTCTCCCTCGAGCGCGAGGGCTACCTCGCCCAGCCCCACACCTCGGCCGGGCGCATCCCGACGGACAAGGGGTACCGCTACTTCGTCGACCACGTGGCCTCGGGGGAACTCGGCGCCGCCCAGCAGTACCAGTTGCGCGACTTCTTCTCCGGGGTGCGCGGCGAGGTGGAGGACGTGCTTGAGCGCACGTCCGCGCTCCTCGCCCAACTCTCGGGCTACACCTCCGTCATCGTCGGGACTTCCACCTCCCACGCGACCGTGCTCTCCGTGCAACTCGTCAACCTCGAGCGCCGTCACCAACTGCTCGTCACCGTCTTCTCCGACGGGACAGTTCTGAAGCACTCCGTCCTTACGAGCATCGACATCGACTACGCGACCTGTCTCGAGGCGTCGAGTCAACTGAACGCGCTCCTCATCGGCACGACTCTCGACGTCCCGGTCCAGGTGCCCTCTCGTCCCGACGCCGTGTCTCTCCTCATCGCCGAAGCGGTCGCCGTCCTGCACGCCGAACGCCCGGCGAAGGACGGGGAGAAGGTTTTCATCGGGGGAGCCTCCAAGGTCGCCGAAGTCTTCGACAGCGTGGAGACGGTGCGCCAGGTGCTCTCGATTTTGGAAGAGGAGTTGCTGGTGGTCTCTCTCGTCGAGGACATGCTCGACCGGGGAGTGTCGGTGGCGATCGGCTCCGAGCACGGCTTCGCCCCTCTCTCCAGTGCCGCCGTCGTCGTCGCCCCGGTGCACGTTGACGGCGTGACGACCGGAGCGGTCGGCCTCATTGGACCGACCCGCATGAAGTACCAGGAAGTGATGGCGGCCGCGAACGCCGTCTCGAAGAACCTGGCCCACCACTTTGAAGGGAGTGCCGGTGGCGACTGATCTGTACGAGGTCCTCGGTGTGTCGAGGTCGGCCTCGGCCGAAGAGTTAAAGCGCGCCTATCGCAAGTTGGCCCGGGAACTGCACCCCGACACGAACCCCGGCAACCCCGAGGCGGAGTCCCGTTTTAAGGAGGTCTCCCAGGCCTACGAGATTCTCTCCGACCCCGAGCGCCGAGCCAACTACGACCGATTCGGCTCCGACGCCGGGGCCGGTCAGAACCCCTTCGGAGCGGGATCGGTCCAGGACATCTTCGACATGTTCTTCGGCGGCATGGGTGGGCCCCGTCAACGCCGCGGGCCCCAACCGGGACCGGACGCCGAGGTGGCCCTCGAGATCACCCTCGATGAGGCGGCCTTCGGGGCGACCCGGGAGATTACCGTCACGCTGCCCCAGCGCTGTACGCAGTGCGCGGGAACGGGCGCCGCACCCGGAACAACGCCGGTGCCCTGCGTCGAGTGCGCCGGGGCCGGCGAGGTGCGTCGAGTGCGCCAGTCCATTCTCGGCCAGATGGTGACGACGACGGTCTGTCCCCGTTGCCAGGGGATGGGCACCCGCATCGAGTCGCCCTGTGCGACCTGTCGCGGTGACGGTCGAGAAAATCAGACGAGCACTCTCACCATTCAGGTTCCGGCCGGGGTGGAGGACGGCTCGACGATGCGTCTGGCGGATCGGGGACCGGTTGGTCCGCGCGGGGGTCCCGCGGGGAACCTCTACGTTCACCTGCGAGTAGCCGAGGACGAGCGCTTCGAGCGGGAGGGGGACGACCTGCACCACGAGGCCCACGTGAGCTTCACCCAGGCCGCCCTCGGCGCCACCATCACCGTTCCGACCCTGCGCGAGAGTGCGACCATCGAGATCGCGCCGGGGACCCAGTCCCACACCGTGCAGCGCCTTCGCCACGAGGGGGTGACCCACCTCCACGGTCGAGGACGGGGCGATCTCTACGTGCACCTCATTGTCGACGTGCCGACCGAACTGGACGCCGTGGAACGGGACCTCCTGACCCAACTCGCCGCCCACCGGGGCGAGGAGGCGCCGGTCGCTCACGGCGGGTTCTTTCGAAAGAAGAAGCACTGATGCTTCTCGAGTGGGAGCGGCGCCGTAACGCCCTCACCCAACTTCGAGTTCTCGACCTCGCTCACCCCGTTCTCTCCAAAGAGGACGACCATCACCTGCGTCAGGTCCTCCGGGCCCGCGTGGGCGAGGAGATTGTGCTCTGCGACGGGGCGGGGGGCTGGCGACTCGCCCGCGTGGCGGCTCACGATCTCGACCTTCTGAGCGACACCGTGACGGACCCCACTCCTCCCGAGACGACCCTCTACCTCTCACCCCTGAAGGGCGACCGGGACGAGTGGGCCCTCGTGAAGGCGGTGGAGCTCGGGGTCAGTCGGGTCGTGCCCCTGCTCTCGCGCCGACTCGCCGTGCGCTACCGGGACGAGGCGCGCGCGAAGAGTCTCGCCCGTTGGCGCCGTCTCGCTCGCGAGGCGGCCGGTCAGTGCCGGCGGACCTACGACCTCGAAGTCCTCGACCCCGTTCGGGTCGAGGAGGTCCCGGTGGAGGTGGCGGTCGGTGACTTCGGGGGTTCCTCTGACTGGCGGGGAGTACACGCCCTCGCCATCGGCCCCGAGGGAGGGTTCGAGCCCGACGAGTGGTCGCCGCAGCACCGTCGGGTGAACCTCGGAGAGAGCGTGCTTCGCGCCGAGACGGCGGCCGTCGTCGGGGCGGCCCTCCTCACTCTTTTCCGAGGTGAGGGCGCCCTCACCGTCGGGGAGGTCGAAAATGGGTAATGATGGGGGCGAGATGAGCGAGTGCCTCTTTTGTCGAATCGTGCACGGGGACGTGCCCTCGACCAAGGTCGCCGAGAGTGATCGGGCCTACGCCTTCTACGACATCGCGCCGGCCGCACCGGTTCACGTGCTCGTGGTGCCGAAGGAGCACGTCGAGAGCGCCGACACGGTCACGAGTGAACACGGGGGCGTCGTGGACGAACTCGTCGTGTTGGCTCAGCGAGTCGCCGAGATCGAGGGCGTGCGCGAGTCGGGATACCGACTAGTGATGAACGTCGGGGAGGACGCCCAGAACTCGGTGGGCCACCTCCACCTCCACGTCCTCGGGGGCCGACGGCTCGAGTGGCCCGCCGGATGAGTCTCGAATACGGCACGCCCGAGTCGACCCGGGTGACGACGGTCGTTCCTAACACCCACGTTCTCTCGGGACTGCTCGGTCCCCGGGACGAGAACTTACGGGCGATCGAGCGGCTCTACCCGGCAACCCGCGTGAGCGTTCAGGGCAATCAGGTGACCTTGGAGGGACCCGACGCCACCGTCGTCCTCCGTCTCCTCGACGAACTGGTCCTGGTGCTCGAGAGTGGCCAGAGCCTCGATCCGACGAAGATCGAGCGAACCATTCACATGGTCGAAGAGGACCTTCGCCCGAGTGAGGTGCTCCGCACCGAGGTCGTGCGATCGGTGAAGGGCAAACCCATTCGCCCCTCGACGGCTGGTCAGAAGCGTTACACCGACGCCATCGAGTCCTCGATCATCACCTTCGGTATCGGGCCGGCGGGAACCGGTAAGAGTTATCTCGCCGTCGCTGCCGCGGTGCAGGCCCTTCATCGTCGTCAGGTGCAGCGCATCGTGCTCACCCGTCCGGCCGTTG
>JAGXAY010000084.1 GCA_018971385.1 Acidobacteriota bacterium
TGGGGACTGGAATATCGAGAGAAAGCTCCCCGAGGGCTCGCCATCATGATGGCCGTCGTCGCTAGCGTCTTCGTGCTTATTCGCGGGCTCTCTCCAGTGTGGGTAGCCCTCGGCGCACTCTCGTTGGTCCTCCTCGTCGGACCCGTGCGCCTCTTTCAGCAGGTCCGTCACTCGCGACTCTTACAGATTGTCGCCGGGGTCATATTCGCCGCCGCGTTGATTGCTACGGCGTGGATTATCACCCAGGGAACCCTCAACATTCTGCCGGTTGGGGCTCCCGTTACAAAGAACGACAGTCTTCTCACCATCATTCATCTCGTCCTCAATACGGTTCAGTTCTGGCTCCGCGAGTCGGTCGGGGTCCTCGGGTGGGTCGACACCACGCTCCCCCACGAGGTCTATCTCGCCTGGTACGGAGTTGTCCCCTTGGTGTTGATCGTCGCCCTGGTGCGGGGACGATGGATGGAGAGGTTCGTCGTCGCTGGACTCGCCGGACTCACCGTCGCCATCCCCGTGACCCTCGTCTCCCTCCACGCGCGCCAATTGGGCATCGTCTGGCAGGGTCGTGACTCGATGCCACTCGCCGTGGGGGCGGTCATCATGGCCTGCGCCGTAGCAACACCTCCCGGTCCCCAGCGAGCCCGGAACTGGAATTTGCTCGAAGAGGGCGCCATCAGCACCGTCATCGTTCTTCTGACGTGGGAGAACGTTCTGAGCTTCTATACCAACCTTCGGCGTTACGCCGTGGGGCGAGACGGACCCGCCACGTTCTTTCTGCACCATCTGGGGTGGGCGCCCCCGATTGGACAGATTCCGGCCCTGATTCTCGGCACGATGACGACGGGGGCTTTCGCGGGTGTGTTGCTTCTCTGGATCTGGTTCGCCCAGCCCCGACGGGACCCGCTCGACGCTTAGGTAGACTCCACTCGCACGGGGTACGCCCCACGGACGACGGAGAGTGCCGGCCCATGCCTGATCAGTCCTCGCGAGAGCCGGTGTCGGCCACCCACCAGGCCCACACCTTGCGATCCAACGAAGTGACCGTACTTCGCGAAACCTTGAAGGTCTACGAGATCGAAGCCAATGGCACCGAGATGGTGATGGCTCAGATGCGCGGTATCACCGACTCTCGCTTCTACCCGTTGGTTCTTCTCTTCTTGAAGACAATGAACTTTGTCGAGATTCGACTGCGCCAGTTACTGCGTCGTCCCGCGCCCTCGGGACCCGTCACGCCTCCACGCGTTCCCGCCCGACCCGACGAGCCCGTCGCCGCAGTAGGTCAAGATCTCACTCTTCCGGTCGAACTCGAAGATCCGACTCCCGTCCACGCACCCCCACGCTACGAACGGGCACTGCGCCATCTCCTGCACGCCCTCAAGGTCATCGTGCGAGGAAATTCGCGGCGAACAAGTCCGCGACTGGAGGCCAACCCGTACTACAACTGGAACGCCATTTACCGGCAGATGAATGACGGTGTGCGCACCCACCTCCGTCGGCGCATGGAGCTATTCACTCACGACACCAAGTTCTCCATCGTGATGGCGACCTACAACACTCGCCCAGAGTTTCTCCGAGAGGCCATCGACTCGGTCCTGAATCAGCTCTACCCCCACTTCGAACTCATCATCGCCGACGACCACTCTCCCAACTCTGACGTCCGCGACATCTTGAGGGAGTACGCGGACCTCGACTCGCGAGTCACCATCATTGAACGCGAGGAGAACGGGGGGATTTCGGCCGCGACGAACGACGCCATCGCCGCCGCCCGCTACGAGTGGCTGGTGTTCCTCGACCACGACGACACCTTGGTCGAACACGCGCTCTTCCAAGTCGCTCTCGAAATAGAAGAACACCCCCAGGTCGCCTTGCTCTACTCGGACGAAGACAAAATCAACGAAGTTGATGAGCCCTTCATGCCGTACTTCAAGAGTGATTTCGATCCCCTTCTCCTGCTCGGCCAGAACTACGTCTGCCACCTCACCACCGTTCGGCGTGAACTCGTCGAAGAGTTAGGGCGACTACGAAGTGAGTTCGACGGCGCCCAGGACTGGGACCTGGTCTTGCGAGTGAGTGAGCGGGTGGACCGGTCCCAGATTGTTCACATTCCCCACGTCCTCTACCACTGGCGCAGTCACTCCGAGTCCACCTCCCAGTCAAGCGACGCCAAGCCCTGGGCCCTGCACGCGGGCCGCCGAGCTGTCGTCGACGCCCTGGCACGACGTGGCGTGGACGCCGAAGTGAGAGAAGTGGACAACACTGGTTTCGCCCAGGTCGTTTACCACCTGCCGGAGAATCCGCCCCTCGTGACCATCATGATTCCCACTCGTGATGGACGATATCTCGGTGACTGTCTGCACTCGGTTCTTGAGAAGACGACCTACCCGAACTTCGAGATCCTCGTCATCGACAATGGGTCGGAAAAGCCACTCACTAAAGCCCTCTTCAATATCCTGAACGACCGGATTACCGTTCGGCGAGATGACATCCCCTTCAACTATTCAGCCCTACACAATCGCGCCCTCGACGACTGTCGGGGAGACGTGTTGGTGATGTTGAACGACGACACCACCATCACTGAGGGTGAGTGGCTCACCCACCTCGTGGCTCAACTCCTTCAACCGGGGGTCGGAGCCGTAGGTGCGCGACTCCTCTATCCCGACGGACGTATTCAACACGCCGGGGTGGTCCTCGGCCCGAACGGCCTCGCGGGCCACGTGGGCCAGTTCCACGACGCCCGTGACAAGGGCTACTTCGGTCGTATTGCCCTAGCGTCCGAGTTCCAAGCCGTCACGGCGGCCTGCCTCGCGGTTCGTCGCGAAACCTTCGAGAAAGTTGGAGGATTGGACGAAACGCTCAAGGTCGCCTTCAACGACATCGACTTCTGCCTCAAGATTCAGGCCACCGGACTTAAAGTGACCTACACGCCACTCGCCACCTTGATCCACCACGAATCAGTGTCACGAGGTTCGGACCAACACGGGGAGAAGTATCAACGCTTCATCGGAGAGTTGGTGACAGTCAGGGACCGCTGGGGCTTCGAGATTGCTCGCGACCCGTACTACAACCCCAATCTGTCCTTCCACCATGGTCTGTTCCACTTGGCGTACCCTCCGCGGGTCACGCCGTGGTACACGGGTATCGAATAGTTCAGGACTTCGCCCAGTACGTTTCGGACTCTCGAGCTCTCGCGAGGGCCTGAGCGTCGTCGAGTCCGGGGGCCATGGCGGTCGCCGTATCACCCAAGACTTCAAAATGGTCGATATTGAGTAGCCGAATCCAGCTCTGTTGTCCCATCGTCAAACAGATGAACCCTGCGAGCTCCACCAACTCCTCTTCACTGAAATACCGGTGAAGTCGGTCCCAGAAATCGTCATCGGGCGAAAGCCTCCAGGTAATGGCCTCCGCGTAGGCGAGCGCGGCCCGCTCCCTATCGGAGTACTGGGGCGACGTCTCGAAGTTAAGGAGTTCGTCGAGTTTGCCTTCACCGACTCCGGTCGCCTGGGCCTCCAGTGAACGTTGGTTGCCGCAGTACTCGCACTTCACCGAACGTGACACGTAGACCCGGCATAGTTCCTTGATGTCGTGGGCGACGACTCCAGAGCGAAACAGCTTCTGCCACGCGTCCTCGAAGGCCCAGAACGCCCCTTCGGAATGAGCCCGTACCGCTGACGACTCCGGTCGCGGTACACCTTCGCGGGCGCATCGTTCAATGACGGACACCATGTCCGGAGTCATCCGATCGAGTGGTACGTACGAAATGCGTTGACGTTCTCCCATGTCACCCCCGAGTTACGGAGCCAACTTAAGTCGTGAATCCGCCGCTGACGATAGAAATATTTTCAGCGACGTTCGATGAGGTCCATATAGTCATCGCGCCAGAGATCGAAGTACTCCTCCGGCAGTAAGACGGCGTGAGTGGGCTGTAGGGCTTCAATGAAGGCGCGCTCGTGCGACACCGCCACGATGGTCCCCTCCCACACCCCCATCATGCGTCCGAGGGCCTCCACACTGGCCGGATCGAGGTTATTGGTGGGCTCGTCGAGAAGGAGGAGGTTAGCTTTCGACGCAGCCAGGATGGCGAGCGCCAACTTCGCTCTCTCACCACCCGACAAGGTGGCGGGGGACTGCAGTGCCGCTGACCCCTTGAGTCCAAAGGCGCCCAGCAAGGCCCGACGCTGCACGTCCCCCACGACGGTGGAGTCCGCCAGATGATCGAAGACGGTCTTCGAGGCGTCTAATTGCTCGTGTTCCTGGGCGAAGTACCCCAGGGTCACGTTGGTCCCCAGGGTCACCCGGCCGGACTGGGGTTGTTGGACGCCCGCGAGGCATCGGAGAAGCGATGATTTTCCCGCTCCATTCCGGCCAACAATCACGATGCGATCTCCCCGACGCGTAATGAAGTTCGCATCTCGCAGCACCGAGGTCCCCCCGTAGCGCACAGATATTCCCTCCGCCCGTAAGGGCACGTCCCCACTTCGCGGGGGACTCGGAAGGCGAAACTGAACCTTTCGTTCGGCTCGCGACACCTCCACGCGCTCGTCACGAAGTTTGTCGACTCGCCGGTCGAGCACTTTGGCGAGGCGTGCCCGCTTCTCCGTCTGCCCCCGCATGGAGTCAGCGAGGGTCTTCAACCGCGTGATTTCACGATCTTGCTGATCAGCGGTCTTTTCCTCCAATACTCGGCGGGCTTCGTCCAATTGAACAAACTTGGAGTAGTTCCCCCGATACTCACGCAGGACGCCGTCTCGCAGCGCCAAGACTTTGTCGATAGCGCGGTCCAAGAGCGGCAGGTCGTGACTGATGACGAGGACGGTACCGCTGTACTTGGCGAGTTCGTCGAATAACCATCGCTTGGCGGAGGTGTCGAGGTGGTTAGTCGGTTCGTCGAGCACCATAACCTCGGGATTCTCGTAGAGAACTCTCATCAAATCAACTCGTCGACGCTGGCCACCCGATAGTGACTCGAGATCCTCGAGAAGCAACCCCTGGTCTAAGCCCAGACCATCCGCTAGTCGAGCCACCTCCGACTCAGCTTCGTAGCCACCCGCGTCGCGAAACTGCTCTTCGAGTTGGGTGAACTCTTCGATGGTTTCTGACGTCGGTGACGCCGCCATCCGGTGTCGGGCGTCGTTCATCTCTTGATCGAGACGATCTATTCCTCGAGCGGACAGGACGTGACTGAGACCGATGGGCTCCACACCGAGGCCCCCGGGGACTGGAGTCTGGGGAAGATAGCCGACCCGGCCGTGAATCACGACACTGCCACCCACCCGGAGGTGTTCCGTCCGTCCGCTCAGAACGACGTTGAGCAAGGTGGACTTACCCGCCCCATTTCGTCCCACCACGCCGACCTTTTCACCTGTACCCACGGTGAACGACACTGGTTCGAGTAGTCGCCGATCTCCGATTTCGATGGAGAGCTCGCGAGCGACAATCACACTAACGACCGACCAGCGTCGCGGCGTCGCGCAGACCGTCGCGAAACTGGGGGTGAGCAATCTCGGCGAGCGCGAGTGCCCGTTCCTTCACGCTTCGTCCTCGCAAGTCCGCGGCACCGTATTCAGTCACGATGACCTGGGCCAGATGGCGCGGAGACGTCACAACACTGTGAGGTCCAACACCTCCCACGATGCGACTCGTGAGTTCACCCTTCACCGTGGCGGTGGACTGCAGAGCAATAATCGAGCAGTGCTCACGGGACAAACTAGTTCCTTCGAGAAAATCCATGTGACCGCCCGTTCCGGAAAACTGTCGGGGACCGATAGCTTCCGCCAATATCTGACCCTGTAAATCGACTTCGAGGGCCGAGTTAATAGAGACCATGCGGGGATTGCGGGCAATGACCGCGGGATCGTTCGTGTACGTGACGGGGGCGAATCTCACCTCATCATTCTCGTCGAGAAATTGATAGAGCTCCGCACTTCCCAGGGCGAACGTCGTGACCGAATACCCACGGTGCTCCGCCTTACGAGAATTCGTAATCTTTCCCGCCGCGTAGAGGGAGTACAGCCCGTCCGTAAACATTTCGGAGTGAACTCCGTAGTCCCCCCCACTCCCCGCCGCCAGCGCGAGGGCCACCAAGTTGGGAACTGCCCCAATACCCGTCTGAAGCGTTGCGCCATCGGGAAGAAAGGGCATGGAGTTCTCCGCGATGAGGCGATCCACCTCGCTCGCGTCCTCTTTTGCTAGT
>JAGXAY010000204.1 GCA_018971385.1 Acidobacteriota bacterium
CATGGAAACGTTCCTGCTCGTGGCATTTGGTACGTCGTTGGCCGAAAGGAGAGCAACTCCTCGGACGAGCTCTCGAGCCCGATTCACCTTTCAACTTCTCAGGCGCCGCAAGAACTGGCGTCCGCAGTCGACGTCTTGCAGGTACTGGACTCCTTACGGGAGTAATGACGGCAATCGACGAAACATCGTAACGCGGCAACTTTTCCATGGGAGTGTTCACCTTCGGAGTTTTCACCTACTAGTTGGCCTTCGGGTTTGGGACCCAACGGGTTAACCCATCTTTCGCCGGACTACCCCTCTCTGCACTGGCGAGCTGCTGGATGGGTTTCGATCAGTAGGCCGGCCGGGACCAGAACGCAGCCCTCGCTACTCGCCCAGTACACCTGTGCCGACTCGTCCTTTTGAACAACGCCTCCACCATCTCCTTCGTCCTCCTCCTCGACGCCCTCGGGGCCCTCGCGAGTGTCATCGGTGTGAACCGGAGTGACTCCGAAGGCGCCGGGGCCCGGCTCCGGGCGCTCAGCGTCTACTCCGGGTTCGACACCCTGGCGATCATCGTTCTCCGCTTGCGCGGGTCTCGTCGCCGCGCTACGCCTGTGTTGGGTCTTACGGCGCTACCTGGACTCCCACCCGGTCGATACGCCGAGCACCTAACCCAAGGTTCCACTCATCAAGACGACGGTTCGTTGCCGACTCGCCTCGAGGGCTGCGGTGGGTGCCGTGGGTAGATAGTGCCACGTCGAACTCACCGAGACGTGGGTCGGACCGAGTTGTGAGCGAATATCGGCCGCAACCGCCCGGGCGCGGGCCATGGCGAGTTCGCGCTGCGCGAGAGGTCGATCCCCGGGAACGCCGTAACCGATGATGCGTACGTACTTGTAGTGGTAGCCCTCCACGTCAGCCACGACCCGAGTGGTCTGAGCGTCAAGAGCGGGACCAAGCCGTGACGAACGTGAGGGGAACGCCCCCACAACGGAAATCTCCGGTCCGGCGTGGCTGTACTCGGCCACCCAGTCCACGAGCGCCGACTGGGGTCCCGGCGGGCAGGCGTAGCCAGCCTTACACCACGTTTGTTGCTGAATGTTGAGGGACATGGGAACGTGAGGCATCTCGGAGGGGATCGCGACGCGCCCCCAAACGCGCCCGTCGATCACGTAGGTCAACTGGGACGGGGTCCAGATCACCCCGTAGGTGTGCCA
>JAGXAY010000205.1 GCA_018971385.1 Acidobacteriota bacterium
GCGGCGAATCGCCACTGTGTCAACGAACCACCTCGAAGAGAACGCCTCCCACTTGGACCTTGTCCCCCCGATGGAGCGTCGCTCGACCCGTGATCAACTCTTGGTTGACGTAAGTGCCGTTGGTTGATCCGAGATCCTCGACGGCGAGGTCCCCTCCGTCGGCAACAAATCGAGCGTGGCGAGATGAGAGAAAGTTGTCGAGAAGCGAGACTTCACACTCGTGGGCCCGGCCCACCACGACCTGGCTCTCGACCTCGTAACGCTCACCCTCGAGGGCCGGAGGCTCCACAATTTCGAGTGCCCACCGGGTACCTCGGCGCCGGCCTCGTTCCCGGGGTGCCCGATCACTGTCGAGTGGTCGGCTCTCGAGTAGCGCGACCCTCATGACTCGTGCGAAAAAAAGAACCACCACGACCATCACCAGAATCTGGACCGGGCGAATAATCGCCGCGTAGTTCGTGGTCCCGACCACGTCAGGCCACTTCGACTCTCATGCGCAGAGTCCCGATGACGACCTCATCACGCGGCGTGAGCGAGACCGCCTGAATTCGGTGTCCGTTAACGAACGTGCCGTTCGTCGAACGCAGGTCACGCACGGCAACCCCTTCAGCGGTGCGCCACACTTCGGCGTGTTGGCGGGACACGTTGGCGTCGTCAATCACGACGTCACACTGGGGGTGACGTCCCACGACGAGGGGCTTTTCCTCGACCACGAAGTGGCGTCCATCACTCAAGACGAGCCGGGGCTGGCTGGGACCCGCGACGAACTCGGTGTCCACCTCCATGTCGCCGACCTTGATGTCATCGTCGATGAACATCTCTATCTTGACCGGCCCGACGAAGCTGTACCCCTCGCCCATCGCGTGTTGTCGGACACTTTCTTCCAGCTCATCTACCAGGGCCTTCTGAAATCCCTCGAAGCGAGCAGCGTCATCGGGACCGATCCAAACCCGTACGACGTTGGGTGAGAGCATTCCTTGAGGCGCAAGTCGACGCGAAAGGTCCACCTCGCGGGCGATTTTCGCCGCGATTTCAATCGGCTGGAGGGCGTTTCGAAAGGGACGTGACACGGTCCTCTCGAACATCCTCTCCAGACGGTTTTCCACTCGTTTGAGAGCCATGTCTCCCCCATCGTACTGGCGACGCCCACCCGGGTCGCGGTCCCCGATACTCAGGTAGACCGCGGTGGCTAGACTG
>JAGXAY010000206.1 GCA_018971385.1 Acidobacteriota bacterium
GGGTCGACAGCAGAGTGGCTAACGAATAGCCCATGACCCCCGCGGCCATGGACCACCAAGCCGCCCGCGTTCGCTGATCACGACGACCACGTCGAACCATCACTGCGGCCGGAAGGGTGAAGATTACGTCATAGAAAAGTCGCTCCCCGATGCCCACGGACAGGTGGCGCTGGGAGATCACCACAATCCCGAGGGTGACGAGAAGAAGGCCGGCCCCAGTTATGCGAAGGAGCAGCAAGTCCACTCCACCCACCGTCCAGGGTCGACGAGACGACACGGGACGTAAGGGGTCACTCACGAGTCGTCCAGTCCACGACGTCCGTCACCTCTCCTTCGCCTGCACACGAGTCTGAGACGACGAAACATCATCTCAGAGTAAACCACCCTGTCCCCCCGGCCATTAAGTTCTCCCTTGTTGTGACCGTTGCGACCAGGTATATTGTGGCTTAAGAGCGCCGCGATGAGATGTCGGATCTCACGAACGCTGCGGAGGGGGGGTTGACGTGACCACGGACCCTCGCTCCTCTGAAGGACCCTCCTCCGCCGAACTCTTCGACACACGCTGGGAAGAGCTCTCGGTTGATGTTCGGGCTATCTTTCAACTCCTGGCGAGCCACAGCAGCGACATTCTGCTCGTCATTGATCCCGCGGGAAACATTGTGTGGGCTTCGCCCTCAATCGAGAATCTGCTCGGACACTCGCCGTCTCTTCTCGTCGGTCAGCCCTACGCCATGCTTCTGGCGGACTCGTCCGCCGCGCCGTCTCCCTGGTGGGTTGAGGATCCTTCACCTCTCGGTTCGAACGTTGCACTCCAAACAAACCATCACGAACCAGTATCCACTCGAGCGCACCTGCTCGAGATTTCCTCGGAGAGTTCACTTCGGGGTTTTCGCACGATTCTCCATACGGTGAACTCCGAGGTAGCGTCCCTCGAAGAGTTGCATCACTACGAGCGAGTCTTCTTCGCTCTCCTCGACGCCCTGGAGCCATTCATCATCATGGCCGACAGTGACTCGCGCATCACCTGGTGCTCTCCTCACCTCGCCGCTTCGCTCCACTGTGCGGTCGATCACGTCGTCGGTCGCCCACTCGCTGAGGTCGTCCTTAGCGCCCCGGATGCCAACGGCTCCACCGAATACGTCACCGACATCGTCGGAGGAGACTCTCGTCGGGAGTCCTTTCATTGTCGCGAAGTTC
>JAGXAY010000085.1 GCA_018971385.1 Acidobacteriota bacterium
CGTCATCACCGCTCTCGTGGGCATTGTGCAGTTGCGACTCATAGGAGCCAAGGAATGACCACCGTCGCCACGACTCGAGTTCGACGCCGCCGGTGGGGACGGGGAACCATCTTCGTCCTCATGAGCCTCATGGCCATCGTGATGCTCTACCCCTTCTGGATTATGGTCCTGGCCAGTTTTCAGTCGAACGCCCAGTACCTGATCGGGGCGGGCCACTCCCTGGCCTCCTGGCAACAACTCAACTCCACGTTGCCGGTCTGGCAGGAGTTGTGGAACTCGACCGTCGTGTGTACCGGGTCCATCGCCGTCATCGTGGGGGCCGGAGTCATGGCCGGATTCGCCTTTTCGAAACTGACCTTCCGTGGTGGCAACATCCTCTTTCTCGCCATCGTGTCCGCGATGATGGTGCCTCTCCAAGCCATCGTGATTCCGGAGTTCGTCGATGTGGCGAGAACCGGCATCACGAACAGTTACCTCGGGGCCATCTTGGTGTATTCCGCCCTTGGCACTCCCTTTTCTATCTTCCTCTTCACTACGTACTTTCGGCGGATGCCCGACGAATTACTCGAGGCGGGCATCGTGGACGGCCTCGGCTATTGGGGGACGTTGTGGAGACTCGCCGTGCCCATGGCACTGCCCGCCATCGCCACGGTGACGGTGCTGCAGTTCATTCAGATTTGGGACGACCTGCTCGTCGGCTTGTTGTTCCTACAGAATCCTTCGGAGCGAACCATCACCGTGGGGCTCGCCGCCCTCGCCGCCGGACACACCACCTCGATCCCCCTCCTCATGGCGGGGTCCATCGTGTCCGCTCTGCCCGCCATGGCGGTGTATCTCATCTTCCAACGTTTCCTCGTCCGGGGACTCACCATGGGCATTGACCGATGAGTCAGTGTTCCTCGAAAGGAGGCCCCGGTGGCCGAGATTGCGTTTAACGAGGTCGTGAAGACCTATCCCGGGGGCACCACCGCGGTCGACCGACTGTCGCTGTCGGTCGGTGAGGGGGAGTTCATGGTACTGGTGGGCCCTTCGGGGTGCGGCAAGACCACCGCACTGCGCATGGTGGCGGGACTCGAGGAGATTACCGACGGCACCATCACCATCGGTGGCGACGTGGTGAACCACACCCTGCCGAAGGATCGAGATATCGCCATGGTCTTTCAGAACTACGCGCTCTACCCCCAAATGTCGGTCGCTCAAAATATGGGTTTCGCTCTCAAGATTCGTCACGTTCCCAAGGCCGACATTGACCGTCGAGTTCGCGAGGCGGCGGAGATTCTGAAATTGACCGAGTACTTGGACCGTCGTCCAAAGGCCCTCTCGGGTGGACAGCGTCAGCGCGTCGCGATGGGTCGGGCGATTGTTCGTGAGCCTCGGGCCTTTCTCATGGATGAGCCACTCTCCAACCTCGATGCTCAACTTCGAGTCGAGATGAGAAGTGAGATCTCTCGTATTCAGCGTCTGCTCGGAGTCGCCACGATCTACGTGACCCACGACCAGACCGAAGCGATGACGATGGGTGATCGAGTGGCGGTCATGCGTGGAGGAGTCCTCCAGCAAGTCGCCACCCCGGAGGACCTCTACGAGCACCCGGCCAACGCCTTTGTCGCCGGTTTTATCGGCTCGCCCCCCATGAATCTGGTGCGGGGTGAGCTGTCGCACGAGGGTGACCTCGACGTTATATCTCTCGCCGGTCAACGGTGGATAGTGCCCGAGTCCTATCGGAACTCTCACGTTCTGCGCGATCGTCCCGCCGGGGACGTGCTGGTGGGAATACGCCCCGAAGACGTCACCCTGGATGAGGGGAGCGACCGGTCGCCCCTTCAAGTCCGAGTCACCCTACGTGAGGCCCTCGGCAGTGAAGTCCTCGCTCACGTGTCGCTCAGCGGAACTGACGACATCGTGGACGACGCCGGGACGAGTTCCCGCTTGGTCGCGCGTCTCGGGGCCCGAGCGTCGGTGCGCGAGGGCGAGAAGATCACTATTCATTTTCGTTCATCGGCCCTCCACTTCTTCGATGCGGAAACGGGAAGGACTCTGCGGCGATGATGAATCGTCCCAGTGGTCCCGTACCGGCCGCGTACGACTACCGAGTGCTCGCCGACGGACTAGATCACCCTGAGGGTGTCTGCTGGGACCCGCGTCGACGGGTCCTGTGGTGCGGAGGTGAGGCCGGGCAGGTCTACTCGGTCGACCTCGAGGGTCGGGTGAGGGTCGTCGCCACCATCGACCGCGGCGCCCTGCTCGGAGTCGCTCTCGACGGGAACGGCCGGCTCTATCTGTGTGACCCGGGGAACCATCGAGTGTGGCGCCTGGAGCCGGAGACGGGCGAGTACGAAGCCTTCGGGGACGAGATTGACTTTCCGAACTACGGAGTGTTCGCCCCCGATGGTACGTACTACGTGTCGGACTCGGGAGACCTCTTCGAGCCGACGGGATCGATCTACTCCGTGTCACCTTCGGGAGTGACACGACGAGAGGACGTAGCCCCCATTGGATACGCCAACGGACTCTGCGTCGACGAGGAGGCACTCTACTGGGTCGCCTCCACCGACCCCGCGGTGTGGCGTCGTCGGTGGGGGGCCGACGTGCCCGAGCTAGTCGTCACTCTTCATCAGTGCACCCCAGACGGGCTCGCTCTCGACGAGCACGGCGCACTCTACATTTCGTGCTATCAACCCAACCAGCTCTGGCGTTTCGTCGGGGGGAAATTGGACTTACTGTTCGACGACTGGTCGGGGGAGTTCGTGATGGCTCCCACCAACATCGCCTTCTATGGGGACGACTGGGATCGAGTGGCTCTAGCGAGTCTCGGGGGCCAGCGCCTCATCACGTTGGACTTAGGAGTACGGGGCCGCCCCGTAGAAGGGCCAAAGATATGACCTACGTCGTCAGTCACAATCCCACGACGGGAGAGAGTGTGGTGACTCCCTACGAGGAGACCAGCCCCGAGGTTCTCGATGAGATGCTGAGCGCCGCTCTCACGCGGTTGTCGGATCTTCGTGGTCAGACTCTCGACGAGCGGGCGGAGATGCTACGAACCTGCGCCGCGGGCCTCGAGGGCATTGGCGATTTGCTGGTCGACGTGGGCGGTGCCGAAACCGGCTTGCCGGAGGCGCGGTTGCGTTCAGAGCTGGCGCGGACCGTGTTCCAATGGCGCTTCCTCGCCGACGTGGTTAGAGACGGCAATCTTCTCGAGGCGACCATCGACCACCCCTACGACTCGCCGATGGGGCCGTTACCGGACCTCCGCCGTCAGATGGAACCGCTCGGCGTCGTGGGTGTCTTCGGCGCGTCGAATTTTCCGCTGGCCTTCTCGGTGCCCGGGGGGGACACGGCGTCCGCCCTGGCTGCGGGCTGCCCCGTCGTGGTGAAGGCCCACCCCGCCCACCCGCGAACCAGCGGCCTCTGTGCCGAAGCCATTTCGCGGTCTCTCCGGTCACTGGGACTGGACGGCGCGTTTCATCTCATCTTCGGCCTCGAGGCCGGAGTGCGTCTCGTCGAACACCCCCACGTCGCCGCGGTGGGATTCACGGGTTCGCTCTCGGCGGGGCGAGCCCTCTTTGATCGAGCGCAGGCTCGACCGACTCCCATTCCCTTCTACGGGGAACTCGGTAGCGTCAATCCCGTGGTCGTGACGCTGAACGCCGCCCTCGCTCGCGCGGAGGACATCGGACGGGGCTTTGTCTCGTCGGTCACGTTGGGGGCGGGCCAGTTCTGCACGAAGCCGGGAGTCCTCTTCGTTCCTGCGGGCCCCGCCGGAGATGAGCTCGTTCGCGTGGCCACGCTGGCGATGACGCAGTGGTCGGGCGCCACCATGTTGAGCGTGTCGCTGCGTGATCGCTACCTCGAGGAACGCCACGTTCGGGGGGCGGCGACCCTCGCCGAATCTCTCGCCCCCGACACCAGTGCGGGTGCCATGGGGGTACTGCTCGGGGTTCGGGCGGCGGAGCTTGGTCCCCGGGATATCGACGAGCTCACGAGGGAGTGCTTCGGCGCCCTCGGCATCATCGTTCGCTACGACACTGTGGACGAACGGGCCCGCATTCTTGATCTCCTCGAACCCGCGCTCACGTTTACGGTTCACGCGGAGGTGGATGATCCGGAGGGACCCTCACTACTGTCGTACGCCGCGACGCGAGCGGGACGGGTGTTGGTGAATGGGTGGCCGACGGGAGTGGGGGTGTCGTGGTCGATGCAGCACGGCGGTCCGTATCCCGCGGCCACCTCTGCGGCACACACGTCGGTGGGCGGGGCGTCACTTCGGCGGTGGCTTCGTCCCGTGACCTACCAGAACGTACCTTCGCCCTGGTTACCCCTCGCCCTGCGAGACGAGAATCCGTGGGGAGTGACTCGCCGCGTAGACGGAGTTCAACAGCCCGGTGCACGACGTGGTACGCGACTCTAGGTCCACTTTCGCGTCGCACGCCGCGACCACGCGAGCGTCATGAGTCCGGCGGTGAGGAGTAATTCGACGATGAGAGCACCAATCGAGGTCTGAGTGAAGGACGATCCGATCCACCAGTAGGGGGAGAGCCGGGCCAGTTCTCGTAAGGGGCGAGCCAGGGGGGCGACCTCGCTCGCGAGCACCGTGATAGCGAGAGGTGCCCAGAGTGCACCGAGCGGCCCCCGTCGACCGAGAACGACGCTGAGGGCGAGGAGCACGGCCGTTCCCGCGAGTCGGCTCAGAGTGAAGACGAGGAGCTCTCGGCGAGGTGACGCGACGAGAACGCCGAGTCCGGCCAGTGAGCACCCGAGCACGGCGAGTGAGATTCGCCCGAGTTCGGACCACCAGATGGTCTCCGTCGACGGGGGTTGGACCTCGACCAGTCGGAGGGCCCCCACCCGTTCGTCGCGGCGCCGACTGACGAGGAGGGCGACGCCCAGAGCGACCGACACCTCGGCGCCACTCAGGACGGCGAGCGAGAGCACCTGGTGCTTGACGCCGCCCGGTCCCCCGAGAGCGGCGAGATACTGGGCGCTCCGATTCGACGTGATGAGACGGCTCACCTGAGAGGACGCTCCCGCGAGAGCCGCGCTGACGAGAAGGGTCACCGCCGCGCTGACGACGATGAGGAGTCGGTGGCGCCGCCACCAGAGAGTGGAGAGGCGAGTCGGGAAGGGCATCGGCCGACGCCGAGTCTCGCGGGAGGGACCGCCGAGATCTCGTCGAGTCCGACTTCGCTCGGCCCCGATCACGAGCGAGAGATCGAGAGCGACGAGGGGGAGGAGGAGGACGGGGCGGGGGTGGCTGAAGGGGGAGGTGGCGATGACCCAGTGAAAGGGGGAGAGGGTGGAGAGAGTCCCGAGGCCCGCCGTGGAGTCGCCGAGGGCGCGAAGGAGATAGGAGAGGGCGAAGACGGTCGCTGCACTCAGCCGGACGGAGCGAGCGTGAGTGAGTGACTGCGCGAGCAGGAGGCTAAGGGACGCTCCGAAGGTCCAGGCGAGCCCGAGGTCGCCACCAAGGAGGACACTGCCCGGGAGCGGGAGTCCTCCGACAACGCTCGCGAGAGTGAGAAGGAGGGCGAGGATAAGTCCCCCGAACAGCGCGAGGTGGCCCCCTCTCCGGGCGACGACACGCCAGCCCCGGGGTCCGAGGGAGAGGAGGATCAACTCCCCCGACTCTTCGAGTCCGCGAGAGAGACGGGTCGCGACGAGAGAGCCACCGAGTGCGGCGCCGAGGGAGCCGAGCCCGAGAAGCTTCACCATGGCGAGGGCGCCGAGGGATCCGTCGAGGGGGACAGGTCCGTAGAGGGCGACGAGAGCTCGCGACGCGTTCAGTCCGAGGGCGGCCTCTTGGCGGGCCGCGTCACTCGGGTAGAGGCCTTTGGTTCCGAGGACCGAGACGAGTGCGAGGACGGTGAGCGAGAGGATCCAGGCGGCGGCCACCCCTCGCGCACTGCGCCCGAGGACCCGGTCGAGGACCCTCACTCCGTCGTCTCGCGGTAGTGAGTGAGAAAGAGGGTTTCGAGGGTCGGGGCACTCAGTCGCACGTCGTCGGGGTGGGTATCCCCGAGGGCCGTGAGGACGGCAGAGAGACTCTCCGGCGCC
>JAGXAY010000207.1 GCA_018971385.1 Acidobacteriota bacterium
AATCTCCACCGTGCTTACGGTAGGTCGCAAAACGTCGAGGGAGGAGGGTCCTTGGTCCCGGAGGTCAGCTTCGAGTGGGGTGAGTGGCGTCGGTGGAGAGTGCCGCCGTATGGATCGTGCAGGGGAGGCGAAAGACGAGG
This sequence comes from Acidobacteriota bacterium, assembly GCA_018971385.1. Classification (GTDB taxonomy): domain Bacteria; phylum Actinomycetota; class Acidimicrobiia; order Acidimicrobiales; family RAAP-2; genus RAAP-2. The sequence goes on from JAGXAY010000207.1 coordinate 141, forward strand.
ACGTCCTCGTCTCGCCAGTGGTGCTCGTCCGTGGCGGAGTACCCCCTTAACCAGGGGACGTGGTTGATCACTCGGAGGTAGAAGCCAGTCGGGAGTTCGGGGCCGGGCCTCGCGGAGGCGACGGTGAGGGATCCGGAGGGGGCCGACCCGTTCGAGAGCACGGAGTCGGGGGCGTTCTCCTGGTCCCTGAGGGCGAGGCGCAGGTAGGGTCCGGTGACGAGGGGGCAGGGGGCGAGACCCTCGCGCGCGGCCGCGTCCAGGAGGTGGGTGAGGGAGGGGTCGCCCTCGACCGGGAGGTCTCCCACCGTGAGGGCGACGACGCACACCGTGTCGAGTTCGGGGTTGTCAAAGGCCGCACTGCCGAGGAGTCGTTCAGCCGACTCGTTGAGGAGGACTCCCCGCTCGTCGAGGGCGCGACGAAGTTGGTCCCTGGTGAGGGTGCCGACGCGGAGGGGAGTGTGTGACGAGAGTGGTCGCCGACTCACTTCGTAAACCTCCGTGGCAATCGCCATTTCCTCCTCACGGCGGGCCTAGACGATGGGTGGTGAGAGCGCGGTGCTGAGCGTCACACTCTTCGTGACCGGTGAGGATGCCGTCACCTGGGCGGCGATCTGGTGTCCGGCGTCTCCGGGTTGCAGGACGTACGTCTGACTCGTCGCCCCGGGGATGGGCGTCGAGCACACTCCGTTCGTGCACTGGAACCACTGGTAGGCGAAGGAGGTCGCGTTGAGCCAGGTACCGGGGGCCAGGTGGACGACGTCCCCCGTGCGGTAGTTGAGGCTGGAGACGTCGGAGAGAGAGGGGAGGGCGAGATTTTCGATGGGGGGCGAGGTGAGCAGAGGCGTCCAGGTGGAGGGGGTCGACGAGACGGCGCCGGATGCGGAGACGGCGGTCACGACGGCGAGCAGGTGAGTCGCGGCGTCCGCACTCGTGGCGAGATAACTCGACGACGTCGCCCGGGGAATGGCCCGGCATCCCGGCGTGTGGCGGGGATCGAGGAGACGGGTGGGGTCGGGCAGTGACACGGA
>JAGXAY010000208.1 GCA_018971385.1 Acidobacteriota bacterium
TCGTGCCGGATGAGGGACTCCTCCATCTCGGCGATGATCTTCTTGTCATGCTCTGAGAGCGGCACGTTACCTCCTTCCGCGCTGTCACCATCGTAACGCCGACGGCGCCCACCTCACACGGCCCCCCGGATTTCTTAGTCAGTTTCTGTCGCGGGAACCGGAGACCTTTCCTGCAATTCCGTTACGTCACCGGGTCGGCGTTCGAGAGCGGAATTTCGTCGGCGACCGGGTGGTGGCTCGAGCGAAGGGCAATCTCGGGGAGAGTGAAGCTCAGGAGCAGAGCGACGAGACCTACCGGCACCGCCCAGACGTAGATTCTCGCCACACTGGCCGAGATGGAGTGGACAATGACCCCAATCACCGCGAGGGGAAGGGTGTGCAGCGTCTGGGGGGTCAGGTGAGAGACCGCGATGGAGGGTCCGTGGTAGTGGATGGCTCCCAGTCCCTTAGCCATCTGGTGAGGCAACTCATTGACGTAGAGGGCCCCGAAAACTGCCGTTCCGAAGGAACCCCCAATCGACCGAAAGAAGTTCGCACCCGCGGTCGCCGACCCAATGTCTTCGGGCCGCACGGCGTTCTGCACGGCGGTGATGAGTATCTGCATGACGAGCCCGATGCCCGTCCCGAGAACAAACATGTAGAACGCCGTCAGCCAACTGGACGTGGTGACTCCCAGAGTCGCGAGCAGTCCGAGGCCGAGGGTCATCACCGCCGTTCCCGCGATGGGAAAGGGGCGATACTTACGTCCCTTAGCGACGAGTTGACCCACCACGATGGAGGCCCCGAACAGACCCACCATCATGGGCAAGAGTCGCAGTCCGGAGTTGGTCGGCGACGCTCCGCGAACCTCCTGAAAGTAGAGGGGTAGAAAGGTCATCGCACCAAACATGGCGAAACCCACGACGAAGCCGATAGCTGACGCGGAGCGGAATACTCGATTCGAAAAGAGCGGCATCGGAAGTACGGGTTCCGCGGCCCGGCGCTCGATGCGCACGAACCACGCGGCCAGTACCACGCCACCGATCGCGAGGAGACCCGACTGCCAGGAGAGCCAGGCGAAGGAGGTACCCCCGAGCGACGTGAACAGGATGAGCGCGGACGCCGAAACGGTCAATACCAGAACTCCCACGTAGTCAATGACGTGGCTGACGCGTCGAGACGTCGA
>JAGXAY010000019.1 GCA_018971385.1 Acidobacteriota bacterium
AGGGCGGAAGCGACGAATTTCCGGTTGACGAGCCACGAGGGCCCGCCACGCCCATCGATCCCCGTCGAGTTCTCCTAGCGCGGCCGCTTGGATAAGGGCGTTGCCGATCACGGCGGCTTCGGAGGGTCCCGCCACCACGTCACGTCCACACGCGTTCGCCGTGAGCTGGGCGAGAAGGTTGCTGCGCGAGCCACCCCCCACGAGATGCACGACCTCGACGGACTCTCCGGTGAGACCTTCCAGTCGTTCGACGGCCGCGGCGTAGGCGGCCGCCAGTGAGTCAAAGATGACTCGCGCCACCTCCACTGGCGACGTCGGCTCGCGTTGCCCGCTGGCCCGGCACAGGGCCGTCACGCGCTCAATCATGTCGCCGGGGGCGAAGAGGGAGGGATCGTTAATGTCGATCACACTCCCCCGCTCCAGGCGACCCGCCCGCTCTCCGAGTTCCGCCGTCGACAGGTCTAATCCGGCCCTCGCCCACTCCCGCCGACACTCGTTCAGAACCCAGAGACCCATCACGTTGTGAAGAAATCGAGTCGTCCCGTCGACACCGCGCTCGTTAGTAAATCCCGCGAGACGGGCGGGTTCGCTCGTGTAGGGCCGTTCGCTTTCCATTCCCACGAGCGACCACGTCCCGCACGAAATGAAGGCGAAGGCGGAAGTGTGAGCCGGAACCGCGAGTACCGCCGAGGCGGTGTCGTGCGAGGCGACAGCGATGACGGGAACCCCCGGGATGGGTTCGCGAGCCCGACCCAGCACCGTGCCCGGCTCCACCAGTGGGCCGAAGACTCCGGGCGATACTCCGACGCCATCAAAAATTGACTCCGCCCACTGGCCGTCCAGGCCGAGCAGGCCCGTCGTCGAGGCGTTCGTGATCTCACAAGCATCCACGCCGCTCAAGTAGTGATTAACGAGGTCGGGAATGAGGGACACCCGCGAGAGAGGTCGGCCCTGTCGCACATCGTCTCGAAGTTGAAAGACCGTGTTGAACGGTTGGGGAGTAATGCCCGTCAGGCGCCACCACTCCGCGAGACGACCCGCCGACCGCACCTCGTCGAGGGCGTCGGTCGTTCGCGAGTCACGGTACGAGAAGGGATTAGCGAGGAGAGTCCCGGACTCGTCTAGTCGGCCGTAGTCCACCGCCCAGGAGTCAACCCCCACCCCGTCGAGGGGCTGGTGCTGGGCTCGGGCGAGCCCGTCGCGCACTCCGGCCACCAACGATTCGAAGGGCCAGGTCAGACCCTCGGGTGACGTGACCGGCCCATTCGGAAAGCGAGCGACCTCCTCGATGGTCAGGGTGTCGGAACCAACCTCCACCACGCACACGCGACCGCTGGTCGCCCCGAGGTCCACCGCGGCGACCCGGGCCACCCTAGACCGTCACTAGTTCGAGTCCGAGGAGCTCGGCGACGGCCGTGATCTCACCGATTCGGTGACCCGTTCCGAGAGCCCAGTGGTGCGCCACCCGCGTCGCGGCCCAGGCATCACACCACTCACCCGGATTCATCCCGAAGTCCACGCGGGACGTGGTGTTACCGATCTGGAGGAGGGGGCCACCCACGACCTGGCCCTCCGACGCCACCAGGCGAAAATGCCCATCACGCATCTGGGTGAGGCCGAGTGCCGTCACCGGACCGTGCGCCACGTCAAACTCCACCGAGACCCCGTGCCCTCGTTTGCCGTGGAAAACTCCGAGACCGCGAAGTAACGGACGGCGTTGGGAGATGGCGAGGTGGGCCGGGCCGTCGTGACCCATCTCCACCACACCGTCGCGGAAGTTGAGTGCTTGCAACTCGGTGAACGAACCGCCGGCGCCCAGGCGATCGAGAATCAGCATCGCGAGCGAGGTGCGAAACTCGTACTCACCACACGTCGGCACGTGGGCCCCGGTAAGAAGTGACGCCCCCAAAATCATGCCCGCCCCGATGCGCTCGTGGAGTTCCCCCTCGAGCCCTCGGTGGTAGTACGCGAGAGAGTCCAGTTCGAAGTCCTCCACTAACCGGTGAAGACCCACGGCCACTTGGAGAGCCCACCCGAGGTCCTCCTCGTCCACCGAATCGTCGAGTTCGAAGGTCTCCTCCACTACCGCCCGTAACGCCACACTCGCGGCGTCACCGGGTGAACCGAGGCGCACCCTCAGGTCGTCAAACTCCAGGACTTCGACGTGTCCCCCGAGTTGGGTCGAGACCAGAGTGAGATCCGTCGACACATCGAGCATTCCCGGATAGAGATGACCCATCAAGCCGTGTCGACCGTGTCGTACCGTGCGGCCGACACCGGCCGCGGCGACCCACCTGGAGATCTTCTGCCACGCGCGTTCTTCCTCGAGATATCCCGAAACAGATCGGAACCCAATGCCGGCCCGCTCGAAGACATTCGCCACTTCGGGCAACGGGCACGCGCCACAGTAGGCCAACCACTGTCCCGTGTCGAACGTCGCGTGGTCCATCGACTCACTCGGCTGCAGATTGAGGACGAGTACGTGCGCTCGGGCCCGCTGGGCGATGGGCAGGACCATGGAGGCGGTCATGTACGTCGTGAGAAACATGATGATGAGGTCGCAGTCCGCTCGGCGTAGCTCCTCGGCGGCCCGGGCTGCGTCGGTGGCGTCGGAGATAAATCCGACGTCCACGACATCGGCGTCGTAACCCCGAACGCGCTCGGAGACCACGGCTGCCGATCGCTGTAGTTGGGGCAACAAGTCGGGGAACTGGGGCCAGTAGGTCCCGAGTCCTCCGGCGACCAACCCAATCACCGGCCCCGACGCACGCGCCCGTGACGGTAGTAGTACTTCACTCATCGTGTCCTCCCCTGACGACGTCCACCGTGTGTGCCTAGCGTAGAAAGGCGGCCGCGACTCCGGCGTCCACCGGTACGTGAAGTCCGGTGGTGTGAGACAGGTCCGGGCCCACCAGCACGTAAATCGCGTTGGCCACGTGCTCGGGGAGGACTTCTCGCTTCAGAATGGTGCGCTGGGCATAAAACTCACCGAGTTTGGACTCTTCGACTCCGTAGACTTCGGCTCGTTGAGCGCCCCAGCCGGAGGCGAAGATGCCCGAACCGCGAACGACACCGTCGGGATTCACCCCGTTGACTCTCACGCCGTACTCCCCCAGTTCCGCGGCGAGCAACCGCACCTGGTGGGCCTGATCGGCCTTCGTGGCGCCGTACGCCACGTTGTTCGGTCCGGCAAAGACGGCGTTCTTCGAGACCACGTACACGATGTCGCCACCCAGCCCCTGTTGGATGAGCACCCGAGCCGCCGCTCGAGCGACGAGAAAGGAACCCCGGGCCATCACCGAGTGTTGTCGGTCCCAGTCCTCGAGGCTCGTGTCGAGAAGACTCTTCGAGATCGAGAGACCGGCGTTGTTGACGACGATGTCGACACCACCGAAGGCTCGAACCCCCGCCGCGAGGGCCATCGTGATCTGTTCGGGTGAGGAGACGTCGCAGTTCACCGCTACCGCCACGTCCGGGCCACCCAGTTCCTTCGCCACCAGTTCGGCCGACTCCACATTGAGATCCGCGACGACGACGCAGGCGCCCTCACTGGCCAGCCGTCGAGCGGTGGCCGCCCCAATTCCCGACCCTCCTCCCGTCACGAAGGCAACTCGAGCGGCGAGGGGGCGGGGGGCGGGGCGGCGGCGAAGTTTCTGTTCCTCGAGCTCCCAGTACTCAATACGGAACTTCTCGGATTCGTCGATCGGCGTGTACTCCGAGACGCTCTCGGCTCCGCGCATGACGTTGATCGCGTTGACGTAGAACTCACCGGCAACTCGAGCAGTGTGCTTGTCCCGCCCGAAGCTGAACATTCCCACCCCGGGCACCAGAATGATGGCCGGGTCGGCACCCCGAAGCGGAGGTGACTCGGGAGTCGCGTAGCGGGCGTAGTACGCGGCGTACTCCTGGCGGTACCTCTCGTGCTCGGCGCGAATCATCGCCTCGTTGTCCTCGAGGGGGGCGTCGAGGTCGATCTCGAGGACCATCGGACGGACCTTGGTACGAAGAAAGTGATCGGGACACGACGTCCCTCGCTCGGCGAGTTCGACGAGACGTTCGCGCGACAGAAAGTCGAGAACAACGTCGGTGTCGGTGAAATGACCGACCTGCAAGGCGTCCGTACTCGCTAGTCCGCGCAGCAGTGGAAAAAGTTCCGCGGCGAGGTGGTGACGCTCCCCCTCGGCCCGGGCGCGACGAGATTCAACTACTGGGCCAAAAGGCTCAGGACGCCCCTCCCGGACGAGGAACGCTTCCGCCGTGCGAATAATTTCGAGTGAGCGGGCCTCACATTCGGCACTGGTATCACCCCAGGCCGTAATGCCGTGCCCTCCGAGAATGCAGCCAATCGCCTCGGGGTGGAGGCGCCGAATCTCGGCGATATCGAGCCCGAGTTGGAATCCCGGACGACGCCACGGCACCCAGACCACCCGATCGCCGAAACACTGGGTGGTCAGACGCTCTCCGTCGCGCGCGGTGGCCAGGGCGATGCCCGCGTCGGGATGGAGGTGATCAACGTGAGAAGACGCTACGAGGCCGTGCATGGCGGTGTCGATCGACGGGGCCGCCCCGCCCCGACCAAAAGCGCAGAAGTCGAAGGCCGCGACCATCTCGTCTTCACGGTCGACTCCGGGGTAGACCTCGACGAGGGACCGAAGACGAGTCAGATCGAGGACGGCGAGTCCCGACTCGGTCAGGGTTCCGAGGTCGCCCCCGGAGCCCTTCACCCACATCACGTCCACTGGGCGGCCGCTCACCGGATCAACAATCTGGCCCTTGGCCGACGTGTTACCGCCGGCGTAGTTGGTATTACGAGGATCAGCTCCGAGGCGGTGAGAACGATCGAGGAGGGCCGTGACGTCGGATGAGGTCTCCGCCATTAGGCCCCCCATCCAGCAGCGGTACCCGTCGCCCGATCGGCGACAATCTTTTCGGCGTAACCCGAGCGGGCGTACGCCGCCAACGGCTGCGGGTCGAGACCCATGGACTCGCGAAGTTGCCCGAGCAGGGGACGCACGTCCGTATTGAAGGCGTCCATTAGTACCTCGTGGGCGCCGAGGACGTCGCCATTCAGTTGGGCCTCGCGCAGGGCGTCACGGTCAACTAAGAGGGCCTTCGCGGTCGCTTCCTGGACGTTCATCACCGAGCGGATCTCCCCGGGAATCTTCGGTTCGAGATTGTGGCACTGATCCAACATGAAGGCCACCCCCGACGTGGCCCGGTGGGCACCCATCGCCACAATCTCGTTCATAATGCGGAAGAGTTGGAACGGATCGGCCGCACCGACGATGAGATCGTCGTCGGCGTAGAAACGAGAGTTGAAGTGGAAGCCGCCGAGTCGACCGACTCTAAGGAGGTTGCTGACGAGAAACTCGATGTTGGTTCCCGGCGCGTGGTGTCCGGTATCGACCAATACCTGGGCCCGCTCGCCGAGGGCGAGACAGTGCAGTAGGGACGTACCCCAGTCAGGGATGTCCGTGGCGTAGAAGGCCGGCTCAAAGAACTTGTACTCGACGAGCATTCGCATGTTGGCCGGCATGGCGGCGTAGACCTCGGCGAGAGCTTCCCCGAGACGCTCCTGACGCGAGCGCAGATCGTCCTGGCCCGGATAGTTGATGCCGTCGGCGAACCACAAGGAGAGCAGGGTCGACCCCGTCTCCTCGGCGATAGCCACGCATTCGAGGAGATGGTCCACCGCTCGGCGCCGTACGCGAGGATCGGGGTTGCACACCGATCCCAACTTGTAGTCGTCTTCTTGAAAGACGTTGGGGTTGATGGCCCCGATGGTGATACCGGCCTCTTTCGCGTGACGGGCGAGATCGCTGAAATCATCCACCTTGTCCCACGGAATGTGAAGTGCGATGGAGGGCGCCACCCCGGTGAAGTGATGAACCTGGGCGGCGTCGTCAATCTTCTCGTAGGCGTTGCGCGCGACGCCCGGCTGAGAGAAGACCTTAAATCGGGTACCGGAGTTACCGTAGGCCCACGACGGGGTCTCGATCATGAGTTGGCGAAGTTCGCCGAGGATGCTGTCGGGGCTCGTCATGGGGTACCTACCTTTACTTAATCCAGGTGAAAGATTTCGCGGAGCGGAACGATGTTCTCGTCCGGGGCTCCGTCGAGAGCAACGAAGAAGTCGGCCATTTCGGCCTGCCAACGAGAGTTGACCTCGGTGAGGGCCATTGCGGCCTGCGCGGCGGCGAAGTCCTCGGTTTCGAGATAACCAATCAACGTTCCGTCGTCTTTGACGAAGAGGGAGTAGTTGTTCCAGCCCGCCTCCCGAAGGGCATCACGCATTTCGGGCCAGACCGCTGCGTGCCGTTCAACGTACTCGTTCAACTTGTCGGGCTTCACGTGAAGTTCAAAACAGATGCGTGTCATCACTGTTCCTAGGAGAGACCCTGTGGGGCGCCCTCGCGGGCGCCCCACAGGGCGGTGGGGAGACTACCGAGGGACGAGTCCCTAGAAGTTGAACTTCCCGACGTTGGCCTTGGTGAACACGTAGGGCGCACCGAGGATGACGAAGTTCGACGGATCCGTGGAGCCCTTCGGCGCAGCCTGGATTGTCCAGCTGGAGTTCTCCGACAACTTCTTAGCCTTGGGCAGCGCCTTCACCACGACGCCGACCTTGTTGTGGGTCACGCCCGCGGAGAGTTCGATGGCCAACTCACCGGCCAAGTATCCGAGGTCGGCCGGGTTCCAGAGCTCGAACGCCTTGACGTTCGGCCCACCGGTGTAGGCCTTCATCTGCGAGGGCAGACCGAGGCCGGTCAGCACCACGTTCTTGTACTTGGAGTGGGTGTACAGGTACTGCGCTGCCGTAGAGATTCCCACCGTGGTCGGGGAGATAATTCCCTTCAGGTTCGGGTACTTCGCGAGCAGCCCTTGAAGCACCGTCAGCGACGTCGTCGGGTCGTCGTTGCCGTACACGGTCGACACCAACTTCATCTTGGGGTACTTCTTCAGCTCGGTCTTCATGTAGCCAATCCAGGCGTTCTGGTTGGTCGCGGTCGCCGCGGCCGAGAGAATCGCGATTTGACCCGTGCTCTTGATCTCCGAAGCGAGAAGATCCACCTCGGACGTACCAATCGTCTTGGTGTCCGCTTGGTTGATGAACAGGTTGTCCTTGCAGTAGTTGTCGGAGTCAAAACCGACGATCATGATTCCTTGAGCCCGTGCCTTGTTGAGAAGCGGGCAGAGCGCCGACGGGTCGTTCGCCGCGATGACGATGGCCTTAGCGTGCGCCGAGATCGCCGCCTGAATGGCGGGCTCCTGGGCCGCAGCGGTGTCCACCGTGCCCGAGTCGACCACACCGGTCCAACCGTACGCCTTGAGCGCCGAGATCACGCCGTTGTCGGCGATGACCTCGTAGGGGTTAGTGGTGTCTTTCGGAATGATGTAGACGGTGCCCTTCGAGGGAATCGTCCCCGAGGCCCCCGCGCCCACCGGTGCCATCACGAGACCCGCGGTCATGCCCAGTGCGGACGCGACCACCAGAGCCGCGCGCGTAGCGCCGAACTTGGTTGAGTGAAACTTCATGATCCCCCTTACAGAATCGGAACAGACGGCTTTCCCCCGTCGTACTGTTAGTTCGCGACTCGCCTCCCGGCGGTCTCGCGTAGTGAGAAACGTATCACATTTTGTGAACATTTCAACCCCAATTTGTGACTTTCTGAACACCCCTCCTCCAGAAGGTTGTGCCCCCCGTCCTCGGGTGGATTCTCCTTTTAACCAGGAATAACGCTAGTTAGACGACGGTGACGCCGGTCTCGAAGCGCCCGTGTCCACCGAGCGACGTTAGGAAGTAAGACGCTCGCCAAGAGGAGGAGTCCGAACACGATGCTCTGCTCCTGGGCCGACACGTTCTTGATGGTCAAGACCTGATCGAATATTCCCACCGCGAAGACCGAAAGAAGCACCCCCGGAAGCGTTCCTCGTCCGCCGAAGATGGACACACCACCGAAGAGCACGATGGCGACCACGTTCAGTTCCAGGCCGAGCCCCGCGTCATAGCGTGCCGAGTTGGTCTGGTAGGTGTAGAGAAGCCCGGTAAAGGCACACACGACCCCCGACGAGACGTAGAGCAGGAATTTCAGTCGCTTCACGCGTACGCCGGAAAAGAAAGCGGCCTCTTGCTGGAGTCCGACCGCGTAGATGGAGCGCCCAGTCGACGTGAAGTGCAGAACGACGCCGTAGAGCGCAGCCAGGAGGAGGAAAATCAGTGTTGAGTAAGACAGCGGAGTGCCCGGGACCGGATTCGTTCCGATGTTGGTCCAGGGACCGGCGAAGTTCGTGACCTCGTTAGTTCCGAGAATCACCTCCGCTAACCCGCGAAACATCGTGAGTGTCCCAATAGTGACCGCAATGGAAGGGAGTCCCGCGTAGGTGACGAGAAAACCGTTAAGAGCCCCTCCGAGAGCCCCCACGGCGAGAGTGATGAGAACGGCGACGAAGAACTCAACGTGGTGTTCATACATGTAGCCGAAAGCCGAAGAGGCCAAGCCCAACATTGTCGCGACCGACAGATCAATTTCACCCGTGAGAATGATGAACATCTCGGGTAACGCCATGATGGCAATGAGCCCAAAGTTCAACCCGGCAAAGAACACGGTGTTCTGGGAGAGAAAACCCGGAGTCGACGTCACGCCGTAGAGCACGGAGGCGAGAAGAAGTACCACGAGAGCGCTCTCCCAACGAACGAGCAAACGCCACGTAGGACGCACCCCCGTGCGCTCTCGAACCAACGGGGTGCCGGTGAGATCAGCCATGGCTGGCCTCCTCCTTCAATCTGACGGCCCGCGCGACGCGCAGGGTGAGTAGTCGGTCGACGGCGATGGTCACGAGGATGAGGGCACCGGCGAGAGCCTGATCCCAGAAGGGGGACACGTTGATAACGACGAGCGATTGATTGATGACCTGAAGCAAGATTGCGCCGAACGCGGCACCGAGAACGGTGCCCGCACCTCCGAAGATGGCCACCCCTCCAATCACGCAGGAGGCGACCACGAGAAGTTCGTACCCCGTTCCGGCCGTTGCGTTCACTGTGGCAAACTCCGCGACGAAGAGTACGCCGCCGAGACCGGCCATTGCTCCCGATACGACGAAGGCCCAGAACACTCTCTTCGCCACTGGTATGCCGGCGAGCTCCGCCGCCGTCGGGTTGGATCCGATGGCGTAGAGTTCCCGGTTTGCCCTAAACGCTCGCAATGCGTAGTGCGCAACAATCACGAGAACGAAGGGAATCACGAAGATCCACGGGAGATCGAGCACGTTGAGAAACCCGATCTTCTGGAGGCTCATCGGAATAGACGTTGGTTCAATCTGGACTCCGATGCCGATGATGTTGAGTACACCGCGGTAGACGTAGAGTCCGGCCAGGGAGACGACGAGGGAGGGAACCTTCGCGAGGGTCACGACCACCCCGATGAGGGCTCCGCAGAGGACGCCAACACCAATACCGACGGCGAAGGCGAGGACCATGTTCGTTCCCGGGTGGTGGGTGTACAGGTCACCGACCACGAAGGCCGAGAGCCCGAGGGTGGAACCCACGGACAGGTCGACGTTGCGGGTCACAATCACCACCGTCTCGCCAATCGCGAGGAGGATGAAGAGTGCGGCGTTCGTGAGGATCTGTTGGATGGACGAGAGCCCGGCGAACGCGGGCGTCTTCAGGGCGGTCAGCCCCACGACGACAATGATGACACCAAGAATCGCCACCTCACGGAAACGGAAAAGGAATTCCGCGACTCGACTCGAGGTCGAATTCGCCCGACTCACCGCGCCACCCCTTGCCCGGTGGCGGCTCGCATAATCGCAGTCTCGTCGGCCTGAGCCCGTGGCAACTCGGCCGACAGTCGACCTTCGCGAATCACGAGAATGCGGTCGGCCATTCCGAGTACCTCGGGCATCTCTGACGAGATCATGAGAACTCCCATGCCCCGCCCAGCGAGTTCGTCGATCATTCGGTGGACCTCCGACTTCGTACCGACGTCGATCCCGCGCGTGGGCTCGTCCACGATAATGAGATGGGGATCACTCGCCAGCCACTTCGCGAGCACCACCTTTTGCTGGTTACCTCCCGAGAGAGTGTTCACGGCGTCACTCAATCGCGAAAACTTCAGCTGGACCTTCGTCGCCCAGTCTCGGGCGAGTCGAGACTCGGCGGCCCGGTGGAGAAAGAGCCCGCGACGTAGCCGCTTCATCGACGCGAGAGCCACGTTGTGGTCGATGGCGCTATCCATCACGAGACCCTGTTGACGGCGGTCCTCCGGAACGAAGGCGATGCCCGCCTCCATGGCTCGAGTCGGTGATCCCCCCTTCAGGGGTTGACCGTTCAGCAGCACGCGACCCGCGTCGTAACGATCAATTCCAAAGATTGCTCGGGCGATCTCGGACCGCCCGGAACCGACGAGCCCGGCGAGGGCCACGATCTCTCCGGCCCGTACCGTGAAGGACACATCGGTAAAGACCCCCTCCCGGGTGAGGCGTTCGACCGTCAGCACCTCTCGCCCCGGTTCGTACTCCGACTTGGGATAGAGAGCGGAGAGATCTCGACCCACCATGGAGCGCACAATCTCATCCACCGACGTCTCCTCAATGGGCTTCGTCGTGACGAACGCGCCGTCACGCATGATCGTGACCCGCTGGCAGAGCTCGAAGACCTCCTCCAAACGATGGGAGATGAAGAGGACGGCGACACCTCGCTGACGAAGGGTGTTCACCACCGCGAAGAGACGCTCCACTTCGGAACGGGAGAGGGCGGCCGTCGGTTCGTCCATCACCATAATGCGAGCCTCACGACTGAGGCTCTTCGCAATCTCCACCATCTGCTGGTCGGCTACCGAGAGACCACGCGCGAGCCGACTCGGTTCAATATCAACTCCCAACTGAGAAAAAATCTCGCGCACTCGCCGATTCATCTCACGCCGATTAATTCGTCGACCTCGCGAGAGAGGTTGACGGCCGAGAAAGATATTCTCCGCCACGGTCAGGTCGTCAAAGAGTGTGGGCTCCTGATAGATAACGGCAATACCCGCCGCTTGAGAGTCGTGAGGTCCCCCGAAGTGAGCAGGGTGTCCGTCCAGCATGAACTGTCCGGCGTCGGGCTGGTGGACCCCGGACATGATCTTCACCATGGTCGACTTTCCCGCCCCGTTCTCTCCGAGGAACGCGTGAGCCTCCCCGGCGTAGAGATCAATCGTCCCGTCCGACAGTGCGACGACCGAGCCGAACGTCTTCACCATTCCCCGCATCGACAGGACTGGCATCCCCTGATCGCTCACGTCTCCCCTCCATCACCGCCGAACCCCCGGCATTTGGCGTTCTCAGTTTCTAACATAAACTTCACAAAAAGTGAATTCAGATTCACAAGTAATTCTGTCCGCCGGGGTACCGTACACTCCAGCAACGGGCGGGGAAAGGGGAAGAGTGCGCGTCGCCGTCTTTGTCACCTGCATGAACAACATGCTCTACCCCCGTACCGGGGTGGCGGTCGTGACCGTCCTCGAACGCCTCGGCGTTTCGGTGGACTACGTCGAGAATCAAACTTGTTGTGGCCAGATGCACCTCAACGCTGGTTACCGACGAGAAGGCTTAGTCCTCGCGAGGCGCACACTCGACGCCTTCGAACACGCGGACGCCGTCGTCGTTCCGTCGGGGTCGTGCACGTCAACGATGCGCCACCTGTGGGGTGACGTTGCGCGTGACGAGGACGACACCGCTGTCAGTTCTCGGCTCCGCGACTTCGCCCCCCGGGTTTACGAGTTCTCCGAGTTCCTCGTCGATCGACTCGGCGTCGTCAACGTCGGAGCTCGATTTCCCCACACCGTCGCCTACCACCCCACGTGCCACTCGTTACGGCATTTGAGGGTGGGCGACCGGCCCACCCAACTGCTTCGGGCCGTTGAGGGACTCACCCTCCTCGAAATAGAGCGACCCGACTCCTGTTGTGGATTTGGTGGCGTGTTCGCGGTGAAGAACTCCGAAGTATCAGCCGCGATGGGTCTGGACAAAATCGAGGAGTTTCGTCGCAGCTCCGCCGAGTACCTCTGCGCGTCCGACAACTCCTGTCTCACCCATCTACGCACCCTCTCCGAGCGCCACGGACCGTCCGTACCCACCGTGCACCTCGCCGAGATTCTGGCCACGCAGGAGATTCGATGAGCCGCACCTTCTCTGACGCAACGCCGTTCCCCGAGGGCGCCCGCGTCGCTCTAGCCAATCCCCAACTACGCCGCAACCTGCGCGCCGCCACCACCACGATTCGGGAAAAGCGCAATCTCCGAGTGGGGGAGATGGAGCGCTGGGAAGATCTGCGTCTCGCGGCCGAAGCCATCAAGGGCTACTCCATCAATCACCTGGACGACCTTCTCGCCGCCTTCGAAGACAACCTGACCCGAGCCGGTGGTCACGTCCACTGGGCCCGTGATGCCGCCGAGGCGCGTCGCGTCGTCCAAGAACTCGTGCGCGCGACTGGAACGTCCGATGTCGTGAAAATCAAGTCCATGACGAGTGCGGAGATAGACCTGAACGGGGCGCTCGACGAGATCGGGGTGCGAGCCTACGAGACCGACCTCGCCGAACTCATCGTCCAGCTCGGTGACGACCTGCCGAGCCACATCGTGGTCCCGGCGATTCACCGAAACCGAGACGAGGTTCGAGACATCTTTCTCACCCACATGGGTGAGTGGGGACGACCCGCGCCGGCCGATCTGTCGAATCGCCCGAGTGACCTCGCCGCGGCGGCGCGCGCCCACCTTCGCGAGAAATTTCTGAGGGCTCGCGTCGCGGTGTCGGGGGCGAACTTTCTCATCGCCGACACGGGGGCCGTCGCCATCGTGGAGTCGGAGGGGAACGGGCGAATGTGTCTGACGTTGCCCGACACCCTCATCACCGTGGCCGGAATTGACAAAATTATCCCCTCCTTCGAAGATCTCGACGTCCTGTTTCAGGTGCTCCCCCGGTCGGCCACCGGGGAGCGAATGAACCCCTACAACTCGGTATGGACGGGGGTTACGCCCGGCGATGGCCCGCAGGAGTTTCACGTCGTCCTCCTCGACAACGGACGATCACGAGCCCGCAGGGACCGGGTGGGACGTGCCGCCTTACGCTGCATTCGCTGTGCGGCCTGCCTCAACGTCTGCCCCGTGTACGAACGAGTAGGGGGTCACGCCTACGGGTCGGTGTACCCCGGCCCCATCGGCGCGGTCCTCACGCCCCAACTCGATCACGTGGCTAACGACGACGTCGCCGACTCACTCCCCTTCGCCTCCACACTCTGCGGAGCGTGTTTCGACGCCTGCCCGGTCCGGATTGACATTCCCCAACTCCTCGTGCACCTTCGCGGCGAGGTAGTCAAGCGCGGACAACACCCGGGCCCCGAGCGGGGCCTCATGACCGGCGCCGCGTGGCTCTTTCGTTCTCCCGCGCGGGTGGACCTCCTCGCCCGACTCGGTTCGCTCGGCGGACGGTTCCCGGCTCTCTCGCGTCTGCGCGTTCCCGGATGGATCGGGCGATGGAGCGTCGACCGTACGCTGCCCCTGCCCGTTGAGGGATCCTTCGCCGCCTGGTGGCGTCGCTCGGGTCGGCCCGTCGTCTCTACCGCCACGGGATCGGAACCTCCCCGCGAAACTCGAGAACATCTCGACGCACGTCGTGCCGTGCTGGACGCCCTCGCCGGGCCCTCCGCCACCACGTACGAGGTGATTCCCCGCGCCTACCGGGATCTACCCACCCTCACCGCTGAGCAACGCCGGGCCCGATTCGTTGAACGTCTCGAGGACTACCACGCCCGGGTGCACCTGTGTGACGAGTCCCACCTCGAAGAGGCGATTCGAGAGGCTCTCGACGGTCGATCCTCTCGCCGTGTCGTGGTTCCCTCGACATCGCTGGCGGAGTGGATTCCCGAGGAGTACGACGTCCTCATCGATCGAGACACCTCAACCGAAGAACTCGACGCCGTCGACGCCGTCCTCACGACGGCGACCGTCGCCATCGCCGAAACGGGCACCATTGTTCTCACCGCCGCGCCGGACGAAGGTCGTCGAGCTCTCACCCTCATTCCCGATCACCACGTCGTCGTCGTCCGAGAGTCTCACGTGGTCGACCAGGTGCCCGACGCTATCTCTCGCCTCGATCCGACCCGTCCCCAGACCTGGTTCTCCGGTCCCTCCGCGACGAGCGACATCGAACTCAGCCGGGTCGACGGAGTACACGGACCGCGCCAGCTCGACGTTGTCGTGGTGCTGGACTCGCCCCTAGACGTGAAGGATCTCGGTTCCGAGTTCTCGTAGCGCGCTCACGGTCCCGTCGGACGCCGGCGCATTCGTCACCAGGAGATCGATGACCTGCAACGGAGCAACGTTGACGAAGGCGATGTGACCCATCTTCGACGCGTCCGCGAGAACTACCACTCGCCGCGAACAGCGAATAGCCGCCTGCTTGATGCGGGTGTCTTCGATGTTGTACTCCGTGATTCCCTTGTCCACGGTGAGACCGGCAGCGCCGATAAACACCGAGTCGCAGTTCACGTCGTTGAACCAGTCCTCCGCCGCGGAACCGATGAGGGACATCTCTCCGTTACGCAAGATGCCACCGGTCACCACGGTTTTCGCCGCGGGTTTCGAATCCAACTCTGTCGCAATGAGGAGCGAGGAGGTAATCACGGTCACCGCAAGATTGGGGTTGAGTGAGCGGACCATCTGAAGCGTTGTCGTGCCCCCGTCGAGAATGGTGGTCTCCCCGGGCGCGAGCAACTCGGCCGCCGCCTGCCCGATGCGCATTTTCGCCTCGGTTTCCTGGCTCGAGCGCTGCATAATCGGGGGTTGGTAGGAACGACTCTGCGTCGAGATAGCACCCCCGCGCACTCGGCGAGCGACTCCGTCGGCCTCCAGCGCCTCGAGATCCCGACGAATCGTCATCTCCGACGCTCCGAGGGACTGAGCGAGTTCGGTGATGGAGACCTTGCCCGAATTGAGCAGGGTGTTCACAATGGACACGCGACGCAGTTTGGTGCTCACCCGCACCCCCCGCTCGGTCGCCATTTCATCGTGCTTAATCTAGGCGAGACCACTCGCTCACCGACACGCCACCAAGGTTCTCGTGGGCGCCACACCACGCGCAATGTGGTGCGTCTGGAGGGATTCGAACCCCCGACCCTCGGTTCCGTAGACCGATGCTCTAATCCGCTGAGCTACAGACGCGTCAATACCGGAGTGCTATCTTAGCCCACTCCGGTCGAAGGCGTTCGGGCGCCGAACAGTCGCGCCGCGCCGCGAAGGGCCGCTTGATTACCCACAATCACGATCCCCGGGGGCCAGGTCTCGTCCCGGTCCTGCAGTCGAGGGCCGTTTCCTCCCGCCAGGTAGACCCGCTCCACGCCGAACGCGACCCGCCACTGGATAAGGGCCCGGCGCACGTCCTCTCGCCACCGAGACTCATCGCGAGACCGGGCCCGTTCCCCGAGGGCCACATCAAAGCTCCGTCCGTCGTGAGAAGGGTGGGTCCCCACGTCGGGGGTTGGTTGGAGCTCGCCCCCGTCCATGAGGGCCAGACCGCATCCGGTTCCGAGAGTCACGATGAGCTCGACTCCGTAACCGCCCCCGCACCCGAGTGCGGCGAGGGCGGCGTCATTAATAACGCGCACGTCCGCTCCCGTTAACTCCGAGAGCTCGCACGAGAGGTCACGACCCCGCCACCGCTCCACCAGTTCGGGAATGAGGGGGGTGCCCGGACCACCCTCTCGAGCGAGGTTTCCCGTCCCCACCACGAGTCCCTCGCGCATCTCTCCGGGAAAACCCACCCCCACCCGACGAGCCCCCGTCGCCTCCACCCGGGCGCGAACCACATCAAAGAACGTGTCGGGAGGACAGGGGTGTGGAGTTCGACGACGCTTCAGGGGACTGAGGGCGCGACCGTCCGCGTCCACCAGGGCCGACTTCACGCTGGTGGCCCCCCAGTCCACGGCAAGGATCCTCGCGTCCTCCGTCATGAAGACAGCGTAGTGAGCGAGGCGCCCCGATGGCGAAGGTCTCGACGGCGCCACCACGGCACGAGGCGCACGTCGCGGGGTCGCTCGTGGGCCCGCACCACGCGGGCTCGAAAGCGGGGCTGCTCGCGCCACGGACGCGGTGGCTTCTCGCGACCGGCGCGGTCTCGCGGCGGAGCGATCTCGGGGACGTAGCGTTCCGCACTCGGATCGGAGAGTCCACTCAGCACGAGACGAACGGCGTGGTTGTTGACAATCGTCCCGGCCCGTTCGCCGAAACGGGCTCGTAGTTGGGCGAAGTCCTGCACCACGGTGACGAGAGTGATGCGCGACGCGGCCACCGTCGCCGCCCAGACGTCTAACTCGTCGAGGGCGGCGACCGAGACGGCCTCGTCCAGCATCAGCAGGGCGTCGAGCGCCTCACCTCGTTCGGCTCGTCGTTGTTGCTCCTCGACAATGGCCCGCAGGGCTCCGCGAAAGAGTCCCTCGTAGTGGGCGTGTTCTCCGCGGGGTGCGCAAAGGTAGAGGGTGTTATCGCCGTCGAGGACCGAGAGGACGCGGGCCCGCGGCTGGTCGAAGCGCCAGGGGAGAATCAACGTCTCCGCGGTCGTGAGGACGCTCTCGAGCGTACGGGTTTCGTATCGCGCGAAGGCGTCGAGAGTTCGTAGAGCGTCGAAGTCTCCCGGATCCTCCCGCCAGTTCGCCCAGGTGCGATCTTCCACGGCTCGCGCCACGTCGTGAATACTCGCTCCCCGCTCGTGCGCTAACCAGAAGAGGGCTCCTACGAACTTGACCGCGAGGGCGTTCCAGAACTCTCCGTCGGCCCGAGAACTCGACACCGTCAGAGTTCCCGCGACTCGCAGGGCGTCACGGTGGGAGTGAATCGACTCCAGGGGATCCCAGGTGAGCCCCGCATCGCGACCGGGCTCGAGAAACTGAACCTCACCGCGAGTCTCTCGCCATGGCGCACTCGTCGACGTCACGTCACCCTTGAGCGACGTCACCACGACCGGACCGGTCCATTCGAGGACCGTGGGAAGAACGAGTCGCGACGTCTTACCGCTCTGACTAGCCCCGACCACCAAGACGGAGGTTCCGGGATTCAGTCGAACCGGCCAGCCCCAGGGCCAACCCGGCACGTAACGACGACCCAGTATCCAACGAGTCACGCCGACCTCATCAGCTCGTCGGTATCGATGAGTTCGCGGTCCCTACTCGTCGGCCGAAGCCTCACGAGAGACCAACTCGCCCCGCTGCGCCACATCGCTTCACCGCGACCCAAGCGAGCCACGATACGACGACGGGGCTCGTGATCACCCACCAGTGACGCGCTCTCGCCATCGCGTTGACGCATCACGACCACGGTGTCACAGTCCCGGACGAGGCCCTCAGCCCGGGCCCGACGAGAGGATCCTTCGCCGTCCACGGCGTCGACGTCACTGACGCGGTGCAGTACGAGAACGTGGCTCGTTGCTCGAGCGCGCGCCAACTTCCACGAGCCGCGCAGCCAGGCGAGGCTCGTCGAATCACTCAGCAGAGCCCACGCTTCGTCAATCACCACGTGCAGACCGACCCCGGCGCCCGCGAGTGACCGAGCGGTGGCGACCGCGGTGAGGGCCGTCAGGGGCAGGGACTCTCGTCCCCAGTGCGAGGAGATGTCGAGGACGCTCAGACCCGACTGCAGCGTGAGGGGATTCCCCGGGCCCTCCACGATGCCCGACAAGTCGCCGTCAATGAGTCGATCGAGACCCGCGCGCAGGTCTTCGGGAAGGTCACCCCCACCGCGAGAGCGCCACTCGCGCACGGGGTGGGCCGCCACTCCGACGGCGCGAACGAGGTCGAGCGCCGCCACGCGCTCCGCGGGACGAAACGGACGACCACTGGCGAAGGACCACACGGCGAGCGCCGCTTCGTCGTCGACGTCACCTCCGAGGACGAAGGGGGCGCACCATCCGTCGACGCCCAGTTGGGCGTAGGAGCCTCCGAGTCGCTCCGCGAGGTGGCGATACTCGCCCTTAGGATCCACGACCACGACCCGACGACCCCGATCTCGCGCGCGAGCGATCATCATCTTCACCACGCTCGACTTTCCCGATCCAATCGAGCCGGTCACGACCACATTCGGGTTGCTCACGAGGCCCTCGCGATAGGCGTCGAAGGGGTCGTAGACGAAGGGGGTTCCCGAGACCGTCTCTCCGAGGGGTACCCCACGGAGACCGGTACCGGCGTCAAAATCGGCGAGACCGAAGAGTGCCCCGTCGGCACTCGTCCCGACGTGCGTGGTTGCCCTCATCCCACTCCTCCCTCCATTGCGCGCACGGCCCGGACGAACTCCCCCTGACGACCCCGTCCCACGGTGAGCGTGAGGCCCGCCGAGTGCAATCGTCGGTCGAGGAGTTCCCGGCGTTGACGGAGTTCCTCGAGGGTGGGAGCGTCGAGGAGAACGTAGAGACCCCACTCCACCCACGCCCGCCCTCGCGCAATCTCCTCCTCGCGAACGTGGACTCGGTCCCGAGACTCTCGACGTCTCGCACTCAAACGAAAGCCTCGTTCTCGCAGACTCTCGCCGTCGGCCTCGGCGCGGTGAGCTCGACGAGAGGAGCGACGACGTCCCTCGCCCTCCCCCGCGACCCGCGCGAGAAGAACGACCCGAACGCCGCCTCCCGCTTCGACCAGTGAGGCGAGGGGCCAGTATCCCTCCACCCCCCGACTGACACGACCCACTTGAAGCACCCCGTCGAGTGAACGCAAGTGGCTCCGGTACTCCCGCCAGGGTCCGTGGTAGAGGGATCCCCACACGGGTGCCTCGCCCCCCGACGTGGGCTCCCCGATCACGAGAAGTCGCCGCGTTCCCCCCATCGCCTCGAGGTGAATCTGGAGCGTGCCCCCACCGCGGCGGGCCACCCGCTCGAGAGTGCGCGGCAGGTCGAGGGGATCTTCGCCGTTCAAGACGGGGTGCCCCACGACGGGGACGATTCGCGCGAGCCGGCCCTCACTCAGGGGACCCACCCACCGACGCCGACGCCAACGAGCGAGAGTGCGCGACACGAGGTCTACGACGTCCCCGTCGCCCAGCGGTAGGGCGAACCCCACACCGACCACCGCGAGCCCGGCCGCTCCGGCGAGGGCGCGTCGACTGACGAGGACGACCGCGAGACAGAGCGCGCCGGCGGACAGAGCAGCTCCGCGCAGCGACACACCCCACCACGTCTCCTCGTCACGACGCGCGACTCGGGTGTCAGTCATCCCAGTGCCAAAAGAGAGTCGGGCCAATATCGTCGTGGCCTACGTGAAATCGTCCGCGTCGAAAAGTGGGTGGCAGAACCGGGGGGTCGCCGACGGGCCCGGACGGCGGATCGGGCACCTCAAATCCCCCGTCATCCCAGAGGGGAATTCCGAAGTCCTCCGCCCGTTCCGGTGGCCCTTCAAGAGGTGGAGTCGGCAGCAACGCGCCCACGGCTCGGCCGGCCGGAGAGTTCGGGACGTTGGCGACGGCGTGAGTGGCCCGTCGACGAAGCCCCTCGAAGGAGTGAATCGCCGAATGTTCGAGGAGGGGCACCATCCGAAGAACGAGGAAGGGGGTGAGAGCCGCGAGAAGGACGCTCACGGCGCCGGTCACCACCGTCACTACTCCCCCCGTCGCCAGCTCGTGCACTCCGAGTGAAAGAGTCACCACCACCACAACTTTGGAGAAGGCGAGGGCCACGAACGTTTCGAGAAGACGAGCGGCCAGACGACGCAGCGATCCCACGATGGCGAGAGGAATGATCAGCGGGCTCACCGCGAGGAGGAGAGCCAGCACCACGGCGCGCACGACGAGATCGCACCAGAGTAGGAATCCCCCGAGCGCCGCCAGAAGTGCAACGACGAGCACACCAAATCCCGGCCAGCCCGCGAAGGCGGCCCGGCCCACCACGGTCCGCAGGGCGGAACCGAGGGGCAGGGCCGCCACCGAACTAAGTGCGTTCGACAGCTTTAGTATCCAGAGGGCCACGTCCGGCGCGAGAAGAGTCGCGAGGGCGAGAAGAGGGAGGGCCACGAGGGCCGACCGAACCACTCGTCCGAGGTCGCCCCGAACGACTCCCCCCATCACCGCACCGAGCACACTAACGACCGCGACGAAGGGAGCCACGAGAAGGAGTGCTTGATACTCCGCCGTCGCCGACGTCACTATTCGAGACGCGTCGCTCGGCGAGTTCACCATGTTCCCCAAGATGTCGTAGAGCCAGGAGAGTGAACCTCCAACCCAGCCCGCGAGACCATCGAAAAATCCGTTGACGCTCAGTGAGCTGATGGCACCCCCCGCACACAACAGGGGGGAGCCGAGACAGGTGAGCAGGCTCATCCGTGGACCGAGAGTCCGGTGTGGAAGAAGAAGTTAACGAGAGCCGGGGCGGCCCCGATGACGATGGCGGCGATGAGAGAGGTAATGACGGCTCGTCGCCCCGCGGCCGACTGGTGAAAGTTTTGCGAGTGACTCCCCACGGCCCAAAGGACCGCTCCGACCAGGAGGGCTATCAGCGCCCCGATAAGGGCCCACGCGCTCACGCCGTTGGCGAACTGCTGGAGGACCGCCCCACCGGGTAGGGCCGTCGTGGAGGGGGTAACGGTGACATCGGCGAACAACATGGGATCTCCTGACTGTTAGAGGGACGCTCGCAACGGTCGCTGGCACGGTGACGACCGAGAGACCTGCGAGAATGGCCGGGTGAACGCCGTCGCCGCACCCCTCGCCCACTGGTCACCCGCCCTCGTGTACGCCGCGGGTGCCGGTCTCGTCGTCGTGGGAATCTTCTGCGGGGCTCTTCTCTACCGCTTTCGGGGTCAGCGAGCCATGGCCCAGCGACTCTTCGCCCTGGCGACGCGTCTCGGAGTGGAGCCTCGCGACGACCGGGGCAAGGTCGAAGCGGCTCTCACCCACCTCGAGGAGGCCGCCGGTCTCGCCACGAGCGTGGTGACGGAAGCCGACGCCGGCGCCCTGCGTCTACGGCGGACCCTTGACGCGCTCACCCTCGGGGTGGTCCTCGTAAACGAGGGGGGCGACGTGCTCTACCGCAACCCCCAGGCGGAGGCTCTGATGGCGTCGCGCTACGGTGACGCCCTCGCCGCGCAGGCCGTGACCGACTCTCTCGGCGAAGCCTGGTCGAACGGCGTCGCGGAGCGCGACATCGACATCTACGGCCCCCCGAAAAGGAGTTTGCACATTCGTTCCGCCGTGATTGACGACGGACGGCGCCCCCTCGGAGTGGTCGCTCTCATTGAGGACACCTCGGAACGCCGACGCCTCGAGGAGATCCGGCGTGACTTCATCGCCAACGTCTCCCACGAGCTGAAAACCCCGATGGGCGCCATGGGACTCCTCGCCGAGACGCTTCAGTACGAGACGGACGCCACCGTCGCGAAGCGTCTCGCCGAACGCATTTACCACGAAGCCTTCCGGGTGAACCGCATCATCGAAGACCTCCTCGACCTCTCCCGTATCGAAGGTGAGGGGTCGCCGGCTCGAGAGCCCATTCCGATCACCCTCGTGGTCGCCGAGGCCATTGAGCGCATTCGCACCGCCGCCGATCAGCAACAGGTCACTATTGAGTACGAAGAGCCCACTCGAGGCTACGTGGTCGGTGGGGACCGACGTCAACTGGTCTCCGCGTTGCAGGCCCTGCTCGAAAACGCCGTCGTCTACTCCCCCACCCAGTCCACGGTGTCCGTCAAAATCACCCAGGACACAACCGAACCGGCGCTCTCCTCACCGCCGGTACGGATCGCGATTACGGACCGGGGACCGGGAATTCCCGCCAAGGATCTGGAGCGTATTTTCGAGCGTTTCTACCGCGTGGACCCGGGTCGAGCCCGAGCGACCGGCGGCACGGGCCTCGGACTCAGTATTGTTCGACACGTGGCACAGAATCACGGCGGCCGAGTCCTCGTCGACTCTCGAGAGGGCGAGGGATCCACCTTCACCCTGGAACTTCCGGTCGGACAGTGAGTCCGGAGCCCGCCGTCCTTCTCGTCGAAGACGAAGAGTCCTTCGTCGACGCCCTCCAAGTGGGTCTCACCCGGGAGGGGTTTCGTATCGACGTCGCTCGCGACGGCCACGACGCGCTCGAGCTCTTTCGACGTAACTCCTACGACATCGTGCTGCTCGACCTCATGCTGCCGAAGATGTCCGGCCTCGACGTGTGTCGGAGCATTCGAGCCACCTCGGAGGTACCGATCATCATCGTGTCGGCCAAGGGTGAGGAGGTCGACACCGTCCTCCTCCTCGAGATTGGGGCCGACGACTACGTCACCAAGCCCTACCGGCTCCGGGAACTGGTCGCCCGCATTCGAGCCGTTCTGCGCCGCCGAGAGGTTCCCCGCCACGCCCCGGCGGAGAGTGAGGACGTGCTCGAATACGACGTCTTGCGTCTCGACCTCGACGCCCGTCGGTGTTTCGTCGACGGTGCCGAAATCAAGTTACGGAAGAAGGAGTTCGCTCTCCTGAGCTTGCTCATGGAGAATCCCGGGCGGGTGCTCACTCGTGACGTTCTCATCGACCGCGTCTGGGGCAGTGACTACGTCGGTGATACGAAGACACTGGACGTGCACATCAAGCGACTGCGTTCGCTCATTGAAGCCGATCCGAAGAATCCGCGCCTACTCACCACCATTCGGGGCGTCGGTTACCGCCTCGAGGCTACCCCCGCGCCGCGATAACGCTCTGGCCGCCGAGGTAACCCCGGAGAACCTCGGGCACCTCGATAGTTCCGTCCGCCTGCCGTCCGGTCTCCACGATGGCGGCCCAGATGCGCGCCCACGCGAGGGCCGACCCGTTCACGGTATGGACGAAGTGCACACCCGACTCGTCGCGGTAACGCACGTTCGCTCGCCGGGCCTGAAAGTCCCGGAACCAACTCACCGACGACACCTCCAGCCACCGGTCCACGCCCGGCGAGTAGACCTCGAGGTCCACGGTACGCGCCGAGGAGGTGCCGAGGTCGCCGGCGCAGAGGTCGAGAACGCGGTAGGCGAGTCCGAGTCCTCGCAGGAGACCCTCCGCCCGCGCGAGGACGTCGTCGAACGCGGTGCGCCACTCGTCGGGGTGACAGTAGGCGAAGAGTTCCACCTTGTCGAACTCGTGCACCCGAAGGAGTCCCCGCGTATCACGCCCCGCCGCCCCGGCCTCGCGGCGAAAGCAGGCCGTCGCGGCGGTGTAGCGCAGGGGCAGGTCGGCGCTCTCCACTATTTCACCGCGGCGGAGGGAAGTGAGAGGGACTTCGGCCGTCGGAATCAACCACAAGTCGTCTCGCGGGATTTCGTACATGTCGTCCGCCGACTTCGGGAGATGCCCGGTCGACATCATCGTTTCGGTGAGGGCCACACTCGGGGGACGAATCTCCTCGTAGGCGTCCCGGTGGGAATCGAGGGCGTAGGCGCTCAACGCCCTCACGAGTCGAGCGCCGTCACCGCGAAAGAGAGGAAACATCGACCCGGCCAGCTTCGCCCCGGTCTCGAGATCGAGCAACGACAACTCCTGGCCAATCTCCCAGTGGGGACGGCGCTGGGCCTCGGTGTAGTCCGGAGCGGGTCGCCCCTCCTCCATCCCCGGCCACCATCGGCGAACCTCGACGTTCTCGCTCTCGTCTCGGCCCTCGGGTGTCTCGGGAGAGGGAATATTCGGCAGCAGGAGCAGGCGACTACGCAGTTCCGCCGCGACCTCGTCGGTGCGCTGACGGGCGACACCTTCCTCGTCGCTCCAACGACGAGCTTCGGCCTGAAGTTCCTCCGCGGCGGGGTCCTTCGTTCGGCGAGCCTCCCCGACCTGACGGGAGAGTTCCTTCACTCGGGCGCGTAGCGACTCGGCCTCCTGGAGCAACCGTCGGTGCTCCACGTCCATCTCGACGACCTCGCGGACGTGGTCCAGGGGAACCCCCCGACGAGCGAGGGCCGCCGCAACCTCCTCGGGTTCACGGCGCAACTGAGCGAGGTCAATCATGGGTCCAGCCTACCGAGACGGTTTAGGAGCCCGAGGCCAGCGTCTAGGTTGATACCTCGTGAGTCGTGCCGTCACCGTCGAAAACCTCCACGTGCGTTTCGGTGAACTCGAGGCGCTCGCCGGGGTCTCCCTCGGGGCCGACTACGGACGAGTCCTGGCTCTTCTCGGGCCCAATGGAGCGGGAAAGACCACCCTCGTCGAGACCCTGCTCGGATTTCGCTCCCCCGACGGGGGCAGCGTCCGAGTGCACGGCCTCGATCCGCGCCGGGACCACGCCGACGTCGTCGCCCGCACCGGGGCTCTTCTGCAGCACGGCGGGGTGTGGTTTCCCATGACGCCCCAGCAAGTTCTCCACCTCACCGCCGCCTACTACCCCGAACCGCGTCGGGTCGAGGAACTTATCGACGCGCTCGACCTCACGCGATGCCAACGAACGCCGTGGCGCCGACTGAGTGGAGGGGAGCAACAGCGCACCGCCCTCGCCCTCGCCCTGGTGGGCCGGCCCAAAGTTCTGGTACTCGACGAGCCGACGACCGCCGTCGACCCGGAGGGCCGCCGAGTCGTACGGGACATTATTCGGGCCGAGCGGGAACGGGGGTGTGCGGTGATCTTGACCACCCACGAGCTTCGTGAGGCGGAACTCCTCGCCGACGATCTCGTCGTCCTGCACCGGGGACGCATTCTCGCCGAGGGTGATCCGGCCACTCTCGCCGAAAGCGACGTTCTCGTCCTCGAAGTCGACGGGGTGGTCGACGCCAACTCCTTGTCCGCGGTTCTTGGCGCCTCCGTCGAGGTGGAGGGACCCGTCGTGACGGTGCGCACCGCTCCCACGAGTGAGGCGGTCGCCCGAGCGAGCGCGGCCCTGGCGGCGGCGGGCCTCACCTTGCGCTCCCTGCGCACTCGCGCGAGTCTCGAAGAGCGCTACCTCGACCTCATCAGTGACCAGCGCCGGGAGGAATCGTGAAGGCCCTGCTCGCCCAGTCACGCGCCGAAATCGGCATGACCCTGCGCCGGGGGGAGACCCTACTTCTCACGCTCATTATCCCCATCCTCCTCCTCGTCTTCTTCTCCCGCACCTCGGTGTTGGCCGCTCCCCCGGGTGGTCGTGTCGCCTACCTCGCGCCGGGAATGTGGGCACTCGCCGTCATGTCCACCTCCCTCGTCGCCCTCTCGATCGCGACGGGCTTCGAGCGCACCTACGGCGTGCTGCGCCGCCTCCACGTCACCCCACTCGGACGGGCTCGACTCATCGGGGCGAAGGTCGTCGCGGTCCTCGTCACCGAAATGCTTCAGATCGCGGTGCTCTCCCTCGTCGCCCTCACTCTCGGGTGGCGTCCCCACGGAGGAACGGGAGGCGTCCTCGCCCTCCTCGCTGCTCTGCTCCTCGGAACCCTCGGGTGCGCGGGCCTCGGACTCGTCCTCGCCGGATCCTTACGGGCCGAGGTGAACCTCGCCGCCACGAACGGCCTCTACCTAATCCTTCTCCTCGGATCGGGCATCGTGGTGCCACTCACCAGCCTGCCCTCCGTCGTCCGGTCGGCGGCGACCTGGTTGCCCACCGGAGCTCTCGCCGACGCCCTCCACCGGGTTCTCGGAACCGGTCACCTGCCGAGTGGCGGTGACTGGGTGTCACTTATGGCGTGGGCCCTCGTCGCGCCGGCGCTCGCGACGCGCAGCTTCCGCTTCGAGTAGGCCCTAGGCCGCAGCCTGGGCCAGACGCTGCGCGAAGGCCGTGGCGGTGATGGGACCGATGTTCAGCCACGTCACGACGCCCTTAGCGTTCACGAAGGCCGAGTCCGGAAGAGCGGCGAGGCCAAACTCGTTGACCATCGTTCCTTGAGTGTCGGCCATCGTCGCTACGTTGAAGTGATAGCGCCGCAGCATGGCGAGAGCGTTACTCGGTGAGTCGGACTGGCCCACTTCGGAGTCCACCGCGACGACCTGGACTCCGTGGGTGGAGTGCTGAGCGAGGTAGGCGGCGAGATGGGGGAGTTCCGTCTTACACGGCTCGCACCACGACGCGAAGAAGATGAGGGCCGCCGGGTGACCAAACTTCCACGGTGTCGTCGTGGAACCGCCGGTGAGCGAGCGGATGGTCTGTACGGGCACCGACTTCCCGACGATGGCCGGAGGTGGCGTGGCCGACGTCGTAGAGACCGTACCCCCGGTGAGCACGCTCATCACCACGATGAGGGCAATCGCCAGTACTCCCCCGATGCCGAGGGAGACAAACATCATGGGCGAGGGACGACCCCGACCCTGACGAGGGGGTTCAGTGGTGTCGGACAAGAACGTCGACCGCCATCATGATAAAGAGTGCCGTCAAGTAGGTAATGGAGTAGTGGAAGAGGCGCATCGCCTCGGCCACGTCGGCCTTATCCCGCCGAGCGTGCCGGTAGAGCTGGAGAGCCATCGCGGTGAACGCCGCGCCGAGGACCGCCGCCGAAACGGCGTAGATCCCTCCAAGGTGAGCCGCCGGACCGATGAGGACCGTGAAGGCCCACATCACGACGGAGTAGACGAGAATTTCGAGGGTCGTGCGCCGCAGCGAGGCGACGACCGGCATCATCGGCACGTTGGCCGCCTGGTAGTCGTCCCGGTAGCGCACGGCGAGGGCCCAGAAGTGGGGCGGCGTCCAGAGGAAGATAACGAGGAACATCAAGACGGGGGCCCAGGAGAGGGAGTTCGTCACGGCCGCCCAGCCGATGAGCACCTGCACGGCGCCGGCCGCACCACCAATGACGATGTTCTGCTTAGAGCGGCGCTTCAACCAGAGGGTGTAGACCACGACGTAGAACGCGGTCGCCGACATCGCGAGCCACGCGGAGAGCTGGTTCACGAAGATGGTGAAGGTGGTGAACGAGACCAGTTCGAGGAAGGTGGCGAAAAGGGCCGCCGAACGGGGACTCATCACCCCTCGCACCAGGGGGCGATTCTTCGTACGGTTCATCAGCGCGTCGATATCCCGGTCGATGACCATGTTGTACGCGTTGGCCCCACCCGCAGCCAGAGTTCCCCCGATCAAGGTCGCCACCACCAGGGTCCAGGACGGAATACCGCCCTGGGCGACGACCATGGCCGGGAGGGTAGTCACGAGGAGCAGTTCGATAATGCGCGGCTTGGTCAGCGCAATGAAACCCTTCACCACGTCGGTGCGGGAGAAGGAGGCGGGAAGGGCGACGCTGGACATCCCCGCAAGTTTAGGGGTCGCGTTCTCTCCGTAGGCTGTCGGTGTGACATCTTCTCAAGGACGAGTAACTCCCGCCGTATTTCGCTGGTTTGCCCTGGCCTCCTTCATCTCGATGATCTTGATTGTCCTGACCGGAGCGGCCGTACGTCTCACCGGCTCGGGACTGGGCTGTCCCGACTGGCCGACCTGCTTCGCCCACCGGGTCTCGGGGTCCTGGAGTATCCACCCCCTGATCGAGTACGCCAACCGAATGGTGACCGGGGCCCTCACCATCGTGACCGGGCTGACCTTTATCGCCGCCTGGATGCGCACCCCGCGCCGGCGGGACCTCATCAGCCTGTCGGGTCTGCTCATCCTCGGAATCGTCGCCGACGCCGTGCTCGGGGCCTTCGTCGTCTACTCCAAGCTCAACCCCTGGCTGGTCTCTCTCCACATGATCCTCTCCCTCTCGATGGTCGTCGTGGGGGCCGTCCTCTACCACCGCTCCAAGTACCTCTACGGACCCGGTACGCGCTCCGAGGTGCGTAGTAGGCACTTCCTCTGGTTAGCGCGAGCTCTCTGGGTCCCCTTCCTTATCGTTCTCCTCACCGGGACCGGCGCGACCGGCACCGGTCCCCACGCCGGAGGCTCCCAGGGACAGCTCATCGCTCGACGACTCCCCTTCGCCTTCTCGTCAGCGACCTGGGTGCACTCCATCGCCGCGACGCTTTTCCTCGGACTCGTCGTCGGACTCTTCGCCACGGTCTGGAACAGCGCCGCGCCTCGCCCGCTGCAGACCGGAGTGCGGCGCCTCGCCCTCATCGCCGCCGCGCAGGCGCTCATCGGCGCGACGCAGTACCTCACTCACGTGCCGGCTCTCCTCGTGGAGCTGCACATCCTCGGGGCTATCTCTCTCACCATCGGCGTCACGCAGTTTCATCTACGCCAGAGCGCCCACGATCGCGAAGTCGGAATCGCCCCCTCCAAAAGTGCTACCCCTGTCGCCGTCGTCACCGCGTAGTTCCCGCCACCAGGTAGTTTCCGACACCGTGAGAACACGGTAATGACACGTTCAGAATGACCTAAGGCCCTAGGGTTCCTCTATCAGCGCTTGGTGATTCACCACCAGACTCGTTGAGAAGGAGGTTCACACATGTCACTCGACTGGGGGCTCGGAGCCCTAATCAATCTGAACCATCCGGGTCACTACCTCCACTGGCACGTCATTGACGTGTCGGTGGCGAATCTGACCGTGATGGTTCTCATGGTCGTCGCGTTCGTCGCGGCGCTCGTCCTGCCCTTCCCGGGCCGTAAGCACCGTAAGGGGGACGAAAAGTGAGTACCACTATCGATCGTCAGTGGACTACTCGACTGCGTAAGCGCGTCGAAGGCACACTGCCCCCCGAGAAGCTCCTCCCCGACACCCAGCCGGCCTACGTCGCCTCCTGGATCTACGTCTTCGGC
>JAGXAY010000086.1 GCA_018971385.1 Acidobacteriota bacterium
CAGTAGAGCGGGAATCCGTTAAAGGTGACCTGCTTCTCCGTCGGGGTGCGGTGGACGAATCCCACCATTCCCTTCACGCCGGACGACACGGCGACGGACGTCACGGAGTTCTTCACGAGCACCGGGGGCCAGTGAACGAGGCACGCACCCGAGCAACGAACGTGACTACCCTTCTCGCTCGTGAGGAGGTAGAGCGAGTGGTGGGTGGAGTCGACGAGGACACCGTGGAACATTCCCACGGACGCCACCTGGAGCAAGGGTCCCGACGCACTCGCACCGGAGGACGCGAGAATGGGGCCCACGAGGGACGTCGCGGCCAGTCCGAGGCTCGCGAGGATGGGGGGGATAATTCGACGCGGCATAACTCTCCTTGTTTCGTGACGAACGGATGTCCGTCTCGGATAGACCTACGCAGTGACGTCGCGGAGAGATTGCCGGTTGCTTACGACGCGGACCAACTTCCCCAGTGACTCGTACCGGACGAGGCGACAATCGAACCAGTGGGAGAGACCAAACGGATCTCTCTCACGTGGTCGGTCGCCACCGGGAGAGCGGACCACCACGAGGCCCCCGAGCCATACGCGAAAGTGCCGAGGTCGACGAGGCGCCCCGTCGTGGTGACGACCACGCAGTCCACGTGGTGAACAGCGGAACGCTGAAACGACACGACTACCACCCACGATGCCGATCCCGGCGAGGCGTAGACGGTTCCCACCTTCTGGTGGTGGGACCACAGGGGCAGGTCCACCACCGTGGCGTGACGAGGCGCGGGCTGGATGGACGTCACCCGAAGGACCCCGATGGTCGCGAGGACGGCGAGTGCGGTGGCCGCCACGGCCAGTATGACGCGGGCGCGACGGGGCGAGGGACGCGCCTCGCGAGCGATGGAGTGGAGAACTCGGGATTCGAAACCACCGGAGGGCTCCGCGTCGGGGGCGGACAGGGTGAGGGTATCGACGAGGTCAGCCACTCGGGCGACTTCCCTCGCGCACTCGTCGCACTCGTCGAGGTGGTGGGCGAGAACGGATCGCTGACGTCCGTCGATAGTGCCGAGGGCGTACTCGAGTCGAAGGGACAGGAAGTCGGGATCGTGGTGGTCGACGGTCACTGGGGTTCCTTTTCCAGGAGGGGGTGGGCGCGTAATTTGAGGAGTCCGTTCCGGATGCGGGTTTTGGAGGTGCCGAGAGGGATGCCCTCAAGGTCCGCCACTTCGGCCGCCGTCCGTCCGTGCAGACTGGCGAGTACGACGGCTCGACGTTGTTCCTCGGGTAGGTCGAGGAGGGCGGCCTGGAGACGGTCTCGTAGGTCGCCATGTTCTACTCGCTCGTCGAAGGGCACGTCGGAGGAGGCGACGGCCACGTTCAGGAACTCCACCGGGTCGCGCGGGTCAGCCCGCCGACGTCGTAAGTAGTCGATGGCGACACGTCGAGTGATGGTGAGCACCCAGCGTTCGACGCTGGCTCGCCGGGGGTCGTAGGTTGAGGCGTAACGCCACGCTTTCACCAGGGACTCCTGGGCAATCTCTTCGGCGACGCCCGCGTCGTTCACGAGGGCGCGCGCGAGTCCGTAGACCCGCCGTTGGTAGCGACGGACGAACGCCACGGTGGCGGCGTCGTGGCGCTCCGCCATGGCGGCGACGAGCGCCTCGTCGCTGAGCGAGGGCGCGGGAGAATCATCGAACGAAGGCACTCTGATAGGACTTTACGGGTCGAGCCGCCAAAGAGATTGCGACGCTCTAGGGGCGCCAGGCGAGAACGGTGGTGCCGCCCGCCGCCACGCAGAGCGTCTCGAGACACGTGAGGGCGGTGAGGGGGTCGGGAACGTAACTGAGGTGGGGGCTGGCGAGCGTACCGGGGTGCCACAGCTGCACCGATCCTCCGAGGAGTGCGTGTCCGCCGGAGAGGACGCACGAGGTTTCCGAGACGCAGGCCACTGTGCGGGCGCCCGTACTCGTGACGGGAGGGCTCCACCCAGTCGACGAGGTCGTCGAGGTGGTGGACGCTGTCGTACTACTCGACGTTGCCGGCCCGAGGGCGGAGGTGGCTTGAATCACCGGGCCACCCGCTTCCTGCGCTACCACGAGACAGTGGGTGGACGACCAGCACTGGAGACCGAGGATGGAGGTCCAGGTGGGGGGAGTGGCCGGACGAATCCACGTACGACCCGCCGTGAGGGTCTCGACGAGGTGTCCACTCCCGTCACCCGCCACGCAGACCCCGGCTCCGGGGCAGGAGAGAACGACCGCTGTGCCCGTCAAGGTGGGCACGGGTTGTGGGGCCGACCATGGCGCCCCCACGTCGCTAGCACTGCTCAAGCGCCACCCACTCGGCGAGGAGTCGAGTAGGGCGCACCAGGACGAACTCGCACAACTCAGAGCCCCGACACCGGATCCTCCCGGAGGCGGAGTGACGGATTCCAGGGTCCCCGAGGCGAAACCCCAGAGGAGGTCGCTGCCGTTGGTGCTCCCTCCCAGGAGACACCGACCACGACCGCAGGATTGAGCGACGAGGGTGGCGTCGGAGACCGAAGGAGTGGCGAGAGGACTCCACGAACCGTTTGGGGCGCGTCGTTGGGCGGTGGTCGTCGGGGCCAGCGAGGTTCCGTTCGCCCCGGCGGCGACGCAGTCGCCCAGGCCGGTGCAGGCGACCACTTGAAGGGGGACGTTGATCGAGAGAGCGGGCGTACCGACCAAACGGGGAGCGACGCTCGCGGGGGCGCCGCACGCGGATAGAGCGAGGGCGCTCAGGGCTAGGCCCGCCACGCGTCGAAGGGCGCGTACCACCTCATCCTCCTCGGGCACTCGTCCGTGACCCATGCTACCGAGACCCCGGAGGAGTACCGTGGCGGAATGGACTGGGCCGACGCCGTTATCGCCGCCGTTCTCCTCGTCGCCCTCTTTCGGGGTTGGTCCACCGGGGCACTTCGCCAACTGGGCCGCGTGATCGGCCGACTCGTCGGACTGGCCCTCGCCCTCTTCTACGCGCCGTCACTCACCCGAGGGCTGCACCCGGTCGCCCTGCGCGACGGCGCGGTGATTGCCCTCGTCGTCGTGAGTGCTCCTCTCGGGGGCTACGCCCTCTACCGAGTGGCGGGGGTCGCGGCCGAGGGGCTGTCGGGCACGGTGTTCGGTGTGCTCGATCGAGTTCTCGGGGTGGTCATTGGCGTCCTCGGGACCCTCGTCGCGGTGTGGCTCGTGGTCGCGGTCGCCTCGGTGTTGTCGTGGGGCGTCGTGGCCCAGCAGGTGAACCGCTCCTGGTTCGCTCGAACTTTGGACCGAGTAGCCCCCTCTCCGCCCGCGGCCCTCGGCGCGGTGGAGTCACTCTTCAGTAGTGCCCACCTGCCGTCGGTGGTGGACGGACTCATTCTTCCTCGCTTGAACTCGGTGCCCTCTCTGCACTCCTTATCCGGTTCGGCGATCGGTACCGTGTCGGTGTCGGCGTCGGGAGGCTGCGCGCGATCGACGTCGGGCGCGGGCCTGGTTGTGGGTCCTCATCTCGTGGTGACGAGCGCCCACCTCGTGGCCGGAGAACCCCGTGTTCGAGTCAACGACGCCCCGGCGACGGTGGTGGGCTTTGACTCTCGTAACGACGTTGCGGTCATTCGCGTCACGTCCACTCTCGCGAACTCGTGGAGTTTGGCACCATCGGTTTTACTCCCGAGTCCCGCCACCGTGGTGGGGCCACCCCGGTTCGCGGGGGCGTCTCGCTGGGGTGCGGTCGTGAGTCGACGGGTGACGGTGAGTTCGCGAGGACTCTACGCCGGGGCCGCCACGCCGCGCGACCTCCTCCTGGTGACGACCTCTCGGTCGGTGGGCCTCGCGGAGTCGGGTTCAGCGGTGGTCGTGGCCAGTCACGTGGTGGGAATGGTGCTCGAACCTTCACCGGCCCAGACGGGCGTCGTGTTCGCGGCTCCCGCGGACGTGCTGGCTCGCGACCTCGCCACGAGCGGAGCCGTGGCCGTGGTGTCGCGGTGTGTGAACTAGTTCGAGGCCACGGAACGCAGGGCGCGAGTGATGACGTCGAGGCCGTCGTTCAGCTGCTCGTCGGTGATGACGAGGGGCGGAAGAAGACGAATGACGTTGCCGTACGTGCCGCAGACCAGGGCGATGACTCCCTCGTTGTTGCAGTAGTTCACGATCGCCTTGGCGGCGGCCGCGTTGGGCTCCTTGCTCCCGTCGACGACCAACTCGAAGGCCATCATGGCTCCCCGACCCCGCACGTCTCCAATCAGTCCACCCAACTCCTGTTGCAGGGCGCGCAGGCGGGTCTCGATGATGTCACCGATGTGGGTCGCGCGAG
Source organism: Acidobacteriota bacterium (assembly GCA_018971385.1). Classification (GTDB taxonomy): domain Bacteria; phylum Actinomycetota; class Acidimicrobiia; order Acidimicrobiales; family RAAP-2; genus RAAP-2. The sequence goes on from JAGXAY010000086.1 coordinate 4,299, forward strand.
CCAGCAAGTTTCGCTCGCGCATGGTGCGAATGGAGGCGAGGGCCGCCACGGCCGCCACGGGGTTGCCCCCGTACGTACCGCCGAGTCCTCCCTCGTGCACGGAGTTCATCAACTCGGCCCGTCCGGTGACCCCGGCGAGGGGCATTCCTCCGGCGAGGCCCTTGGCCGTCGTGACCATGTCCGGCACAACGCCTTCGTGGTCCACGGCGAACCAGGAGCCGGTGCGGCCGAAGCCTGACTGAATCTCGTCGGCGATGAAGACCACGCCGTGTTCACGGGTCCACTGAGAGAGGGCCGGCAGGAATCCGTCGGCGGGAACGATGAAGCCACCCTCGCCCTGAATCGGCTCGATGAGGACCGCGGCGATGTTCTTCGCGCCCACCTGGGTCTCCATCAATTGAATGGCCCGAGCGGCCGCCTCGGGTCCCGAGAGGCCGTCACGGAACGGGTAGCTCATCGGTACGCGGTAGATCTCCGGAGCGAAGGGTCCGAATCCGTCCTTGTAGGGCATGTTCTTCGCGGTGAGGGCCATGGTGAGGTTGGTTCGACCGTGGTAGGCGTGATCGAACACGATGATGGCCGAACGCCCGGTCGCGTGCCGGGCAATCTTGATGGCGTTCTCGACCGCTTCGGCGCCGGAGTTAAAGAGTGCGGAGGTCTTCTCGTGGTCGCCCGGGGTGAGGGCGGCGAGTTCTTCGCAGACCTCGATGTAACTCTCGTACGGCGTCACCATGAAGCAGGTGTGGGTGAAATTGGCGACTTGAGCCGACACTGCTTCGACGAGTTCGGGTACGGCGTGGCCGATGGAAGTCACCGCGATGCCCGACCCGAGGTCGAGAAGTCGGTTACCGTCGATATCCTCCAGAATCGCGCCGTCGGCCCGCTCGATGTAGACGGTGAACCCGTTCGTGACCCCGGCCGAGACGACGCGACGACGGCGCTCGTGCAGTTCGCGGGACTTCGGTCCGGGCAGTTCGGTAACGACCCGACGCTCGGTGCCGACAACGGATTCGATAGACGTAACCATGACCTCAGTGCTCCCTGATTTGACCGGAGTGGTGACGCTGTCCAGCGTAGTGCTCAGGAGAAAAGAACACGAGGGCGACCCTGAGGGCCGCCCTCGTGACTGGCGGAAGCGGTGGGATTTGAACCCACGGTGCCCGTAGACACAGCAGTTTTCGAGACTGCCCGATTCGGCCGCTCTCGCACACTTCCGTCGGAGAGTCTACCGCGAGGTTCGCCCCCCTTTCGGGGCCCTAAGGTGAGCCCGTGACGGCGCGCGACGAACTCTTTATGCGCCGGGCCCTCGACCTCGCAGCCCGCGCCGGTGAGGGTGGCGACGTCCCCGTGGGTTGTGTCGTCGTGTGGGGCGACGAGATCGGGGGGGAGGGGGAGAATCGCCGCGAGCGAGACCACGATCCGACCGCTCACGCCGAGGTGGTGGCCCTGCGGGATGCGGCACGTCGCCTCGGTCGGTGGAGACTGGACGACGTCGAAGTCTTCGTGACTCTTGAGCCCTGCGTGATGTGCGCCGGAGCACTCCTGAGCGCTCGAGTAGCGCGACTGGTTATCGGTGCTCTCGACGAGAAGGCCGGAGCGGTGGGATCTCGGTACCACCTGCTGGC
>JAGXAY010000209.1 GCA_018971385.1 Acidobacteriota bacterium
CTCCATTCTGTCGGAAATAGACATGGGAACTTCGAAGTAATTTATTCAAGGTCAAACCAGGGTGCGACGACGAGCGACCTGACAAAATCCGCCAAGCGCAACAAGTCATCTGGCGGAGTCGAGAGTCGACCAAGGGAGGCGAGAACGTCGTTCACCGTGAGTGGACTGTCTCTTAAACGACTAACGGTCTCATAGATGGATTCACCGGGGATTCCACTCTCTTCAACGTCTGCCCACGAAGAGAATTGAGTCAGGAAATCCGATACCGGCAGATCGTGGAGTACGGAGGGTCGTCCCCACCCAGTTACGAGAAGTCGCTCTGGCTCTCCGGCACTGACCACGACGTCGCCAACGTGGGCGAAGAGACTGACGTCGTTCAGGTCGCCAGTGATCTCTCTGAATAAAGTTTTGCCGAAGAACGAACCACGACTCTCCGTTTCGAGGGCCGTTGACTTCCACATCTTGACTGCCGCTGGGTGTGCGTCGTTCTTCAATGTGACGCAGATTCGGGCGCGACTGAAGTGGAGGATGTATGACGTCAGTGCGCTGCAGTTTTGCGTCGAATCATTGACGTTGATGAGCACGACACGACCAGCCCGGCACAAGTCCTCCAGAAAGACTTGGATCACGGCCTCGTCAATCTCGTTGTCAATGAAGAGGACGACAGGTGCGGGGCCACTATCAATCGACGGATGTGAGACGTTTGGGGTTCTGAGGGTCGTCATCTGGCGCACTCGCCAGGGGACCTGAGTTAACGAGGAAGGGGTCGTTCCGTCTGCACCACAAAACCAGATCTCGAAGTTGGGGTTTGTTAAGGGAACGGTGGAGTGGGTGGACATGATCACAGAGACGGATTGAGGGAGCTGAGACAGGCCGTCGAAAACTCGGTTCTCGATGGAGGGTGGCAATCCCCTTTCGGGTTCATCAATGAGGAGGAGGGTGTGCCACAAGGGCATGAATCCCTCATTTAACGTCTCAACAATCTCCGTCCAAAACTGCACAATGGCCAAACGAGTCGAGGTAGCTGCCCACCGACAATGCCCGGCACTGAGGGCATGGTAAGGAAGCCATCGTTCTCCGCCGTCGAACGACGCTTCCCAGGTGAACGGCTGGGCGTGAGGCCATACCGGAACTC
>JAGXAY010000210.1 GCA_018971385.1 Acidobacteriota bacterium
GAGTCGATGCGTGAACTCGGCATCGACCTCGCCGACCGTCAGCCCCGCGTTCTCACGACAGAACTCGCCGCGGGAGCCGACGTCGTGATCACGATGGGGTGCGGCGACACCTGTCCGGTCTTTCCCGGCAAGCGCTACCTCGACTGGGCTCTGGACGATCCCAAGGGCAAATCCCTCGAGGAGGTCCGCGTCATTCGAGACGAGATCGACGAACGGGTTCGGAGCCTGCTCGTCGAGTTAGGCGTCCGCACTTCCGGGGAGTAGGTGCTGACCCCGACGAACGAGTCGGGGTCCGGCGTGAACATTTCCGTAGCGGTGCCGCGTGATACTCAGGCTCTGCGAGCGTAACCACCGAGGGGCTTCGCGAGTGCCATCCCTCTCGAAGAATCGAGCATCGACGGCGACGCCCCGTTCGGCGAGGAGAGAGGTCGGAGGCTCCTCCGACGAGAGCCAGCGAACTCGCTCGTCCCGAGACAGCCGCGCGACCAGTTCGTCCACCGACTCCCGTCGGTGGGAAAGTCGGGACGTGACGGGTGAGCCCGAGGGCAGTTCGACAGCGATACCGAGCTCCTCCCGCACGAGTTCGAGGGTGGCGAGAAGGAGGTCGCTCGGCTCCTCTACCCGCACCACGACTCGGTCGAAGGGCCGGTATCGGTGGAGGTTCCATTCGAATTCGAGTGAGTCCGTGTCCCGGGCGAGTTGACCCACCTCCTTCATCCAGTGGCGCACTCCCCGGCGGAGTTCTTCGAGATCGGCGGAGTTGTCGACGGGTACTCCTCGCGAGAGAGCGGCGACGTATCCGTGGTGACCGGCCTGTGGTCCGACTCCGAGCGCGGACGCGCGCCAGCCCCCGAAGGGCTGACGATGGACGACTGCTCCCGTTGTCGTGCGATTGACGTAGAGATTGCCCGCTCGTACGCGTTCTAGCCAGTAGGCAATCTCCGTCGCGTCGAGCGAGTGGAGGCCGGCCGTCAGTCCGTAGCGGGTGCCGTTTTGAACCTCGAGTGCCTCGTCGAGGTCCGCTACCTCGATGACGGCCAGTACGGGACCAAACCACTCGGTCAGGTGACTCCAACCCCCCGCCCGCGTCCCTCGCTTCACTCCGGGGCGCCCGAGGGTACCCACCTCGT
>JAGXAY010000211.1 GCA_018971385.1 Acidobacteriota bacterium
GGAGTGGACGCCCGGGTGGACTACGAACCGGGGGAGTCCACCACGGGGCTCTTCGGGGGTAACTCCAACTGGCGGGGTCCGGTGTGGTTTCCCCTCAACGTTCTGCTCATCGAGGCGCTGCGCAACTACGAGAGCCACTGCCCGGACCAAGTTCACATCGAGTTCCCCGCGGGGTCCGCGACAGAGTTGACGTTGAACGAGGTGGCGGACGCCCTGTCGCGTCGAATGATCTCGCTCTTTCTCCCCGACGAGAGGGGCGTGCGCCCCTCGGACGCGTCCTACCCGACGCTCGTCAACGACCCGCGGTGGAAGTCCCAGATTCTCTTCTACGAGTACTTCCACGGCGACAGTGGTCAGGGGCTCGGGGCCTCCCACCAGACGGGTTGGACGGCGGCCGTCGCGCACTTGATTCTCCAGCGGCGGGACCGTCAGGTCAACCTCTGATGACCTTGTTGTGACGAGTCACCGGGCTCGACGGCACGAGAGAACTCTTCATCGAGGGGCGACGATGGAGGGTGATATCCCGTGACCGAACAACGCGGTCCGGCTGAGGTGAGCTCGTCGCCGTGTCGAGGACTTCGACCCTATTTTCGCCAGGTCTCGGGTCTGCTCCTTCTCGGTTCGGTGGCGGGAATTGTGATGAACGTGGCCATCGTGCTTCCCGCCATCTCTCTCGGGCGCGCCCTCAATGTGGTGGTCGCGTACCACGACGGGAAGGCGTCGGGCCGGGCCGTCGCGGTCGCGGCACTTCTGGTTGTGCTCGGTACCGCCGCGACGGAGGTACCGCGCATCGGTAAACGCTGGTGGCTCGGTGTGGCGCGTACTCGTCTTCAGGCCGCCCTCCGCGCCGACGCGTTTCGCGGGGTGCTCGCGTGGTCTCCGTCACGCTCGATGGCCACTCCGGTCGGAGAGATTATGGCCCGGGTCGTCGGGGACGTGGACGTACTCGGTGAGGGCGTGAGCGAGGTCATCGTCGAGACGTGGGACACCGTGCTCTTTTCGATATCGCTGGTGGTCGCCATGATGGCCTACGACGCGCCCCTCACCATCGTCGCGCTCCTGCCCGTGCCGGTCGCGCTCTGGATTGCCGGTACGGCGGGACGGCGTATCGCGGCCCGCACGGTGAGTG
>JAGXAY010000087.1 GCA_018971385.1 Acidobacteriota bacterium
CCTCCACCAGGGTGATGTCCCTCTCACCGGACGAGAACACGACACTCAGGTGTGAGACGTCGAGCAAGGTGTCGCCGTCGGGTGCGGGAGGTTCGTTCGACGACTCGTCGAGTACCTCGGAGGTCAGCTCCGTCACGAGACGACGGCGCCGCCGACGTCGACCCACGGGACGAGACGCCGCCGACCACCCTTCAAACGTGGCGTCACGCACGGCGTCCCCGAGAAAGGAGAACGCCAGAATCGTCAGAAAGACGATTCCCCCGGTCGGCACCAGCATGAACGCGTCCTGGTACACAAGTTGGGACGCGTCGTAGATAGCGCCTCCCCAACTGGGCGCCGGCGCCGCGACACCGACTCCGAGGAAGGACAGTCCCGTCTCCACTCCGAGGGCGATTCCTCCCCACAACGAGGCTTGAACAATGATGGGGCCAGCGACCCGGGGCAGAACGTGGCGGAGGATGATCCGGCCGTCGGTGACCCCGGCGGTCCGTGCCGCCGCTACGTAGAGTTCCTCGCGGACGGCGAGAACGGTACTTCGAATGACTCGAATCACTCCCGCCGATCCGAGTAGGCCGAAGGTGATCATGGCGGCGTAGAGATTCTCGAAGAAGATCGCGGTCACCGCGAGCACGATCACGATGTTCGGAATGGAGAGCAAGAGGTCGGTGACGTTATTGACCCAACGGTCGGTTCGCCCCCCGAGGTAGCCGGCCGCGAGGCCCACGGGCACGCTCACGACGACGATGGTCACGATGGTGACTGCGACACCGAGAAGAGTTATCTGACCTCCGTAGAGGAGACGACTGAGGATGTCACGTCCGAGCGCATCCGTGCCCAACCAGTGGGCCCCGGAGGGACCGGTGGCGGTGTTGAAGAGGTCTTGCTGGAGGGGTCCGTAGGGAGAAATCAGAGGCGCGAGAGCGCAGAGGACCGATATGACCACGAGATAGCACGCGCTCGCGACCCCGAGCGGCTTACGTAGGAAGCGTCGCAGAAAGGCCGGATTACTGGAGGGGGCAGAGGTGCCCTCAGTGGGAAGAGTGGTACTCACCGGTGACGAATTCTCGGATTGATGAGGGAGTAGAGGACGTCGAGAAGGATGTTGACGATCACGACGAAGAAGGTGAAGTACACCGTCACCCCTTCGATGATGGGAATGTCGTGCGCGGACGCGGCGGTCACGATCAGACTCCCGAGGCCGGGAAGCGAGAAGACGTTTTCGGCGAAGACGGTGAAACTGAGAGCGGAGACGAACACGAGCCCCAGCACCGTGAGAGTCGGGGTCACCGCGTTACGTAGAGCGTGCTTCCAGAGAATGCTCCCCCGACCAAGACCCGACGCCCGAAGCGTCCGAATGTAGTCCCGGTCGAGCACGTCCTTCATCGACTCGCGGGACTGCTTCGCGACAATGGCCATAGGCCCCACACTGAGCGAGAGAACGGGTAGCACCAGGGCGCGCAACCACCCACCGATCGACTGGGAGGGTGCCACGTAGCCGACCGAGGGAAACCACCGAAAGTGCACGGAGAGGAACTCCTGCAGGAGAAGTCCCACGAGAAACGCGGGAAGGGCAAAGCCCACTACGGACATGAAGTCGACGAACTTACCTAAGACGCCGCCTCGCACCGCGCTCACCACCCCGAGTCCGATTCCGAGGACGGCGCTCACGAGAGTGGTGAAGATCACGAGGGACAGAGTCACGGGCAGTCGCTGAGCCAGAATATGGCTCACCGACTGCCCGCTAAAGGCATCGACTCCGAGCCGACCGTGAAAGACCAGTTGGGTCAAGTAGTGACCGTACTGGTACCACAATGGTCGATTCAGACCGAGAGCGATCCTCAGGCGCTCGTACTCCGCGTGCGTCGCCTCCACTCCCGCGAGCGCTCGAGCGGTGTTACCCGGAACGAGTGACTCTAGAACGAAGGACACCGCACTCACCACCAGCAACAGTGGTATTGAGCGGGCGATGCGCCTGAGGATCAATCTCCACATCTACTGCTTAACCTCCGTAGATGTCTACGACGTTGAAGCCAGCGGGCAGGGCACTCCCGGGCGTCGGGAGACCCTTGACGCCGTTCGTGGCCAACACGAAGCTCTTACCGAGAGCCGCCACCACCTGGTACGCGTTCTTGGTCATGTAGGCACCCACCGCTTGGAACTTGCGGTACACCTGAGACGTCGGCGCCGAGATGGCCTCGTTGTACAGCTTGAAGGCCGCCGGCGAGGTGGCGTTGAAGGCGTTAGCCCCGGTCTGGGCGAACCAGAGAAGGTTGGCGTAACCCAGGATGTCTCCCGAACCCCAGTCCAGTTCGAAACCGGAGTACTTGAGGGTCGTCTGAGCCGCCGAGAAGGGCGGGAAGCCGGACTCGGGCACCAGAATCGCCTTCACACCGATGGCCGCCCACTCCTGGGCCATCGCCTGCAGACCGAGTGACGCGGGCACCTGCGAGGTGATGTAGAGAATCTTGAAGCTGAAGCCCTTGGCGTAGCCGGCCGCTTTGAGGAGAGCCTTCGCCTTGGTCGGGTTGTAGGTGTAGTAGTTCGCGAGCGACGGGTTGTACCCGTCCCATCCCGGAGTCGCCGGCTGGTCGTCGGGAGCGCCCAACACGCCATAGGCCACTCGAGCAATGGCGGCGCGGTTGAGTGCGTAGTTCAACGCCTGACGAACCATCACGTTGCCGAGGGCCGGCACGGTCTTGCCGTTGCGGTCCATGATCCAAACGGGGAGGAAGTGAGTCGCCCCCAACACATCAACGTTGAGTCCCGCCGCCTTCGCGGGAGCGTACTGCTGAATGCTGGTGTCCAGGGGAGAGATCACTTGCACCTGTCCTGTCTTCAGCGCGTTGAGCGCCGACGTCGGCGAGCCAATCACGCTCAAGGTGATCTGGCTGTAGTGAATACGCGCGGCGTCGTAGTAGTTCGGGTTCGGGGTGAACACGTACTTACTCCCGATGACCGTGGCCGAGCTGTCCAGGACGTACGGTCCCGCTCCGCAGGGAGCCGACGCGAGCGAGGCCGCGTTCGCGAGTGCCTTCGGGCACACGATGTCACCGGAGAGACTCCGCTGAGCGAACGTCAACGGGAACTCCGGGTTCGGTACCTTGGTGGTGACGAGCACGGTGTAGGGACCCGTCGCCTTTACGCTCACGCCGGTGAAGTTACTCGCGGCGGGGCCGCTGCCCTTGGCGTTGTACTCCAAGCCCGCCACCACCGCCGCCGCGTTCACCGGTTCGCCGTCGGAGAACTTCACACCCTGGCGAATGGTCATTTCAAAGGCCTTGTTGCCCGAGCCGATGTACTTCCACGACGACGCCAACCCGGGGGCGAATCCACCGTTCGCGGTTTCGTTGATGAGCGGCTCGTAGAGCAACTCGGCGGCGAAGAGTCCGTCACCGTTGTCGTCTTTCGACGGATCGAGACTCTGCGGTTGGGAACCGATGGCAATGGTCAACGTCCCAGTAGCGGTGTGGGAGCGAGTCGCGGCGCCGGCGTGGCCGGGCAGAATCGCGGGCAACGTGGCGAGAGCCAACGTCGCCGCGAGGACTTCCGGCCGTAACCGCCGTAGTCCTGCATTGTGGATACTAAATCTCAACGGTTCTTCCTCCAGTGGAGGCAGTGCGGACACCCGTCATAGTCGGACCGTCTGATTGCGCACTCCCCCTCGATGTCGAATCCTACGAAGTCCTGACCCTCAAAAACCTTTATTTTTACCGAGGATTAGTAACTGAGCCATAAGTAAACGTAAGTGTTCACCCGAACCTGCGGCGACCGTGTCCGTCCTTCGTCCATCGTCCCTTCCTCACTTTTGGTATCCACTTTTGCACATCGGGCCCTCATCTCACCTCCGTCGGCGACCAAAAGATGAACGAAGACCCCCCTCGTCCGGGTGGATTCGGCGCCCCACCGACTGCCCGCCGATCTAGCGCCCGCGCCGCCTCGGCGAAGGTCAGCGACACCCGCCGTCGTTCGCCCCTCGCCTCACCTCTCCTCGCCGGACGGAAACTTCGTGTCGCGGAGCTCGAGTCCAAGGAGGGTCACCGCACTCTGCGCCCATCGACTCGGTCGACACCCGGTTACGACTTGGACACGCAGGTCACTCCGTCTCCGAGAGGAAGTTGCACCACGGTCACACGGGAGTCGTGCACGAGAGCGTCGTTCAAGTCACGAACGGCGAGGACCTCGGGGGAGGTCGAGTTTTCGTCGAGGACTCGACCTCCTTGGAGCGTGTTATCGATCAGAATGAGGCCCCCAGGTCGAACGAGCGGTAGGACGACCTCGTAGTAGTGGGGGTAGTTGGTCTTGTCCGCGTCGATGAAGACGACGTCGAAGAGGTCGTCACCGGGTAGCGACGCCAGCGTCTCGAGGGCTGGACCGATCCTGAGGTCAATGCGGTGGTCGACGCCGGCTCGCTCCCAGAAGGACTGCGCGATACTCGTCCACTCGGGACTGACGTCACAGCAGGTCAATCGACCCTCGGGTCCGAGTCCTCGAGCGATAGCCAGAGCGGAGTACCCGGTGAAGGTTCCGATTTCGAGGGCCCTACGTGCCCCCATGGCGCGAACGATGATTTCGAAGAGGCGGGCTTGGTCGTCGCCGATCTGCATTCCGGCCGCCGAGCCCGTTCGTAACTCGGTGGCTCGACGGAGTTCTCTCGCCACCTCATCCGGAGGCGTCGAATGCGTTCGGGTGTAGTGGTCCACCTCGGGTTGAATAAAGGTGCTCCGACCGTGGGACGGTGCCTGGGACATTCTTCCCCCTCTCGTTCGCCCGCTATCAGACCGCGACCGTGGCCGAGGAACCCGAGAGGGCGCTCTCGACACTGTGGCACACTCCGCTCGGCCACGCCTTAGCACCGACTCCCACCGCCTTCACGAAGTGGTGGGCCGGCGCACTCAGACGCCGTCGACGAAGGTACGCGAGGAAGATTCGCCGTTCGGGGAAGGCGTCGGCGACATCCACGACGGCGATGTCGGGAAGGAGCTCCCCGAGCGACAGCCCGGGAGCCGCCGCGATGCCGAGTCCCATCGCCACCATGGCCTGGAGATCGAGTCGTTCCGACGCTTCGAGGGACACCGTGGGCTCGAAGCCCGCCTCGTCACAGGCGTGGAACAGTCCGACGGTGGTGGGGTGATCCGTTCTCACGATCCATCGCTCGTCACGAAGATCGCGAAGACTCACGGGGCCTCGATGAGCGAGGGGGTGGGTGCGGGGAAGGAGTACCCTCATGGGATCACGCGCCAACACGGTGACGTAGAAGTTGGCCGTCGAAATACGGCTCAGGTCGTAGTCCGACATGACCGCGACGTCGATGTCGCCGCGATTCAACTGGTGAGCGAGGTCCTTCGACTGGGCGCTGTGCACGCAGAGTCGAACCGACGGGTTCTGGCACCGGAACGAACGGACAATCGGGGGTAGGAGGAGAAGGGTTGCGGAGGGAAAGGCGCCCACGTTGACCGTGCCGGACTGGAGTCGCTCGAGGTCGAGGAGTTCTGCGCTCGCCGCCTCGAGTTCGAGTCGCACTCGTTCGGCGTGGGCGACGAGACGCCGACCCACCTCGGTGAGAACCGTGTGACGGGGGTGCCGTTCCAGAACCGCTTGTCCAATCTCACGTTCCAAGCGGCTGATTTGTTGCGAGATGGCCGAAGGGGTATAGGAGAGCGCCTCCGCGGCGGCGGCAATCGATCCGCACCGATCCACCTCGGCCAGTAGCAGTAGTCGTCGCGCGTCTAACACAGTCCCCCCCCTTGTCACGCCCATCTCTCGACTGAACGCGCCTACGTCACTTCAC
>JAGXAY010000212.1 GCA_018971385.1 Acidobacteriota bacterium
TTGCCGCAGAGGGCGGTGACGGGAGTCTGGTTGATCATCCCCTCGACGACGGAGTTACCGAGTGGCACGAACTCCTGATTCTTCGGTGTGTACCCCTCGAGAACGATGTGAGTGAATCGCTCGTGATCCCCGTCGTCGAGCCGCGTCTCGGGGGTAGTGAGAAGGTCCTGGTCGAGTTGGGTCATCTCACGAGCCTAACGAGGGGTGGACCCGAGGGGCCAGGGCGAAGCGAACTCCAGGAGAAGGGGTGAGTGGGAGACCACCACCACCGCGAGGTGGGGGTATCTCTCCCTCAACCCGCCGAGCACTCCTCGAGCCGTCACGTCGTCCAGTCCCTCGGTCGGTTCATCGAGGAGGAGAATGTCGTCAGCTCGCAGAAGAGCGCGGGCGAGACCGAGTCGGCGACGCTCACCCCCCGAGAGCCCGTCGCGCACTCCCCCGAGGGACGTGTCGAGCCCGTCGGTGAGACCCCGCCACCACTCACCGAGTTGTGCCACCTCGAGAGCCTCGACGAGTTCCTCGTCGCGAGCACTCGGCCGAGCCAGCCGAAGATTGGCCCCGAGGGAGGTGGAAAAGACGTGGGGGGAGTCCTCCACGAAGCCGACCCGGGCGCGCACCTCCACCTCGTCGAGGTGCGGGTACTCCACACCTCCGAGTTCCACGGATCCTGCTCGAGCGTCGAGGAAACGAGCGAGAGTTCGCAGCAGCGTCGTCTTTCCTCGCCCCGAAGGTCCCGTCACCACCCACCACTCCCCCGGGTGGATCACGAGGTCCTCGACGGACAGGGTCGTTCCCCCGTCGTAACCCACGACGAGACCACGCGTCCTCAGCGAGCCCTCACCGGGCGCACGAGCGTCCACCGCCGGAGTCGCCGGAGGCTGGACGTGAAAGAGACTCTCTAACCGAGCGAGGGACTCTCGCTGGGCCGGCACCATGACGGCCGTCTTACTCACCCCGGCGAGGAGGTCGAGCAGGGCCAGGGCGAGGAGCGTCGGGACCGCGAGCAGCGTGCGGGAGAGCTGGTGATGGCTGAGGGCGGAGACGCTCACCTCGACGACGTAGAGGACGCTCAGACCCGACACCGCTACACTCAGAGCCTCGATCACGCCACTGATGC
>JAGXAY010000088.1 GCA_018971385.1 Acidobacteriota bacterium
GAAGGGCGCGAGAATCATCCACATCGCGAATCTCTGGAACCACCACGAGGTCTCGAGTCGCTTCTTTCTCTTGAGGTAGAGGCCCACCACCCCGAGCAGGGCCATCAGCATGCCCAGTCCGACCATGATGCGAAAGGACCAGTAGAGGAGCCAGATCACCGGCACGTAACTCCCGGCTCCGTACTTCGCCGTGGCCTCGGCCTGGAGTTGGTTAATGCCCTCGACCTTGCCGTTGAAGGAGTTAGTCGCGAGTACGGAGAGCAGGTGGGGAAGGCGAATCTGAAAGACCGGTTGTCCGCTCAGGTTGCCGATGGTGAGTAACGAGAAGCTCGCTCCGTTGGTCGTGTTGTAGAGCGCCTCGGCGGCCGCCATCTTCATCGGCTGCTGGACCTCCATCTGCTTCGCCTGAGAGTCTCCGAGGAACATGGTGGCGACGACGGAGAGCATCGTGACGACGACCGCCACCTTCGCCGCCTTGGCGAACGCCGCGGTGTCGTGCTTCTGCTTCAAGTGGTAGGCGGCGACCCCCAGCATGAAGACCGAGCCGGTCACGAAGGCGCTCGTGAGTACGTGACCGTAGGCGTCGATGAAGGTCGGATTCGTCAAGACGGCCCAGAAGTTGGTCATCACGGCCTGGTGGGTCGTCGGGTCGATGGTGTAACCCACGGGGTGCTGCATCCAGGAGTTGGCCGAGATGATGAAGGCGGCCGAGAGAATCGTGCCGAAGCTCGCGAGCCAGATGGAGGCGAGATGGATGCGGGGCGAAACTCGACCCCGGCCGAAGATCCACACGCCGAGGAAGGTCGACTCCATAAAGAAGGCCAGGAGGGCCTCGATCGCCAGGGGGGCGCCGAAGATGTTGCCGACGAAGACGGAGTAGCGGGACCAGTCCATGCCGAACTGGAACTCCTGCACGATGCCCGTCACGACGCCGATCGCGAAGTTGATGAGAAAGAGGTTCCCGAAGAACCGGGTCATGCGATCCCAGGCGGGATCCTTCGTCCGGTAGGTGGCCGTCTGCAAGATCGCCACGAGGAGTCCGAGCCCGATGGTGAGAGGCACGAAGAGGTAGTGAAAGACCGTCGTCACCGCGAACTGCCAGCGAGCGAGGGAGAGGGTCGAGATACCGGCGAGGACTGCACTCATGATGTCACCGTAACTTGTTCGTTTCTTATCTGAGACTTATAGAGAGAGGGACAAAGTCCCGATTTGTGGTGGGCACGGGTCCCCGGCCCCGGGGGAACCGGGGACCCGTGCGCGAAGGTGGTCGCGACCCGCCAGTGATCGGGTCGCGACCATGAACTATCGACCGAGCAGCTTGCCGAGAAAGCCCCCGCTCGCCGGAGCGGCCGAGGCGCTCTCGCGACAGGAGCACCGGTCCGCCTTCGGGACGCCGGCCAGGGCCTGCTCGATGTGGTTTCCGCATCCGCTCCAGGTCGGCTTGCCGCACTTACGGCAGGTGGTACGTGAGCACATAGTGGTGTGGTTCCTTTCGTGTTTCTCGTTTACGAGACTGGGTGAAGGGCTCGCCCCGCCGGCGACGAGCGCCAGGTGAGGTATCCCCCGTCGAGGTTGACGGCGTCGATGCCGTGGTCGAGGAGCAGCATCGTGCCGGAATGGCCGCGCTGGCCCACCCGACAGGTCACGACGACTCGACGCCCCTTCAGTTCATCCACCCGGGACCGCAGGTCGTCGAGGGGAATGTTGATGGCCCCCGGCAGGGTGCCCTCGGCGAACTCCTCGGGCGTGCGCACGTCGAGCAGGATCGCGCCCGCCTCGCGCCACTCGGCGACCTCGGACCACTGGATGGGCCGACAGGGACCCTCGAGGACGTTCTCGGCCATGTAGCCGAGCATGTTGACGGGGTCCTTCGCCGAGCCGAAGGGTGGGGCGTAGGCCAGTTCCAGGTCGGCCAGTTCCGGGGCGCGCAGGTGGGCGTAGAGGGCGGTCGCGATGACGTCGATACGCTTATCGACCCCCGCTCGGCCCACCCCCTGAGCCCCGAGAATCTGACCGTCGGTCGGATCAAAGAGAAGCTTTAACGTCATCGACTCCGCTCCGGGGTAGTAGCCGGCGTGGTGGGCGGGGTGGGAGTGCACCGTCGCCACGGGTCGACCGGCCGAGCGCAGTCGCTTCTCGTTCCAGCCCGTCGTGGCGATGGTGAGGTCGAAGACCTTCACGATGGCCGTGCCGATGGTGGGGGTCTCACGAATGGTGCGACCCATGATGTGGTCCGCGACCACTCGCCCGTGACGGTTCGCCACGTTCGCGAGGGGCACCAGACTGGCCGAGCCGTCAAGGGCGTCACGCTTCTCGGCGGCGTCCCCGAGGGCGTAGATCGAAGGGTCGGAGGTCTGGTTCACCTCGTTCACGGCGATCCCGCCCCGAGAACCGATCTCCAGTCCGGCCCCGCGCGCCAGGGTGACGTCGGGGCGAACACCGATGGCGACGATGACCATCTCGGCGGGGATCTCCTCCCCGCTCGCCAGGTGAACACTCGTCTCGCTCACCGAGACCACCGAGGAGCCGAGGCGCACCTCGACGCCGTGACTCTCCATCTCGTCCACCACCGCGCCGGCCATCTCCGGGTCGAGCGGGGCGAGGACTTGGTCGAGGGCTTCGATGACGGTGACGGCGAGGCCCCGGTGGGCTAAGTTCTCCGCGATCTCGAGACCGATGAAGCCTCCCCCAATGACCGCGACGGAAGCGGGGGCGTTCGAGAGCTCTCGAACCATGCGTTCCACGTCCTCGACCGTCCGAAGGGGTAGGGCCCGCTCAATACCGGGCAGGGGAGGAATGACTGGCGTCGCCCCCGGACTGAGCACCAGGACGTCGTAGTGCAGTCCGTACTCGGCGCCGTCGGCGAGGGAGCGCACGGTGAGTGAGTGGGTGGCGGCGTCGATGCTCGTCACCTCACTGAGGACGCGGACGTCGAGACGAAAGCGCTGGTGGAGCGAGTCGGGTGTCTGGAGGAGAAGGTCGGCCTCGTCGTCGATGACGCCACCGACGAAGTAGGGCAGTCCGCAGTTGGCGTAGCTGACGTAGCCGCTGCGCTCGAGGACGACGATCTCCGTCTCCTCGCTGAGACGGCGGAGCCGGGTGGCGGCCGACATTCCTCCGGCCACTCCCCCGACGATCACTACTCTCATGTGCTCATTCCTTCCTCGCGCCCGGACGACCGGGTCGGAGAGGTCGCCCACTGGGCGCCTCAGTGATTTCCTTTGAGAACCATTAGGTACATCCGCAGATTGAGAGACACGAAGCGCCACGCCTGAAAGAGCAGATTCTGGCGACGACGCAAGGTCGCCTTCGTGGGGAGGGGCGCCGACGCGATGGCCTCCTCGGCGTTGAGATTGATCACGGCAGTCTCCTTGCTATTCGGGAATCAGGAACCAGAGCGGGCGCGCCTTGGCCTTGTAGATGAACATCACGTGCAGCATGAACTTGATCCAGTGTCCGGCGAGACCGATCTCCCCGGTGGTGTCCTTCAGACTCCGCCCACTCTGGGGATAGGTCTGATAGTCGGGCACGACCGGGTACATCGTCATGGCCGCGGCCGAACCCTTACGCAGGCCAGTACCGGCACTCGCCACGCAGGCTGCGCCCATCGACGCCATGGAGGCGTGGTGGGCCGAGGCGGTCTCGCCCATCTTGATGCGATCGATGATGGTGAGGGCCACCGTCTTTCCCATCACGCCGGAGGGCATTCCGGTGCGCGGGGGCGCGGGAGTTATCACGGTGCCGGCGGGACTCGTGCGGGGACGTGAGATCTGGTGGGGCGGAGCGAAGGCGATGCCCACCGCGAAGACGTTGGGATAGGCCGGGCTCTCGTACGTCTCAGGCCAGTCACTGGCGCGCCACTCCTCGAAGGGTTTGGCGTCGTAGCTCCCGTCCACTCGCATAAAGTCGCTCGGCAGAAAGACCTTGTCCGACACGTCGACGCCGTCGCGGTCGAACACGCTCAGTCCCGCTCCGCGAAAGGGAGGTAACAACATGGCGAAATCGAAGGCCAGCTCGTGGTGCGTGCCGTCCAACTGTTCGTAGTGGATGACCCCCTCCTCGATGCGTTCGGCGTGGGCGCCGAGGACGGCCCGCACCCCGCGCTCACGAAAGATGGACTCGGTCCAGAGTTTCGACGTCGTTTCGAATCCCTGCTGGCCGAAGGTCATGCCGCCGACGCCGAAGTCGCCCAGTTCGGCCTCGTTGGTGAAGTAGACCACGTCGGCGAGCTCCCGTACGCCCGCCTGGCGAAGTTCGTGCTCCACGTTGAAGGCGTACTCGAACGCCGCGCCCTCGCAGGTGCAGGTTCCGTGACCCATACCGATCACCAGAGTCTGACGACGGCCCTGGCGCATCGCCTCGATGCTCTCGTGAAGACGGGCCCGGGCGTCGACCGCGTGCTCCGCGCTACAGACCGACACGGTGTGACCCCCGTCGGGACCAAGTCCCGGAGTCGCCTGGAAGTTGAGCTTCGGTCCGGTCGCGTTGATCAGGTAGTCGTACTCGAGAGTCGCGTCCTCGCCCGCACGCGTCGGGTCGGTGTAGCGAACACTCACGAAGGCACGAGGGTTCTCCGTCGTTCCCTCGGGGTGGATCTCCGTCGCGAGGGCCTGGTGGAACTCAATGTGGCGCCGACGGTAGATCGGAGCCAGGGGAAACGTGACCTGTTCCTTCGACATCTTGCCGACGCCCACCCAGATGTTGGAGGGAATCCAGTTCCACTTCGAGTTCGGCGAGACGACCACCACGTCGTGGTGTTTCGACAGTTTCCGGCGCAGGTGCAGCGCCGCGGTATGGCCGGAAATTCCGGCCCCCAAGATCACGATGCGTGCCATCGGCACTCCCTTCACTGGTCAATCTTGATACCCCCCAGGGTATACGACACAGCGGCGGCGACGCAAGGACCAAAGTCCCAACCTGTAGTGTCGCTGTCGTGCCGCGACGTCGACGACCGACACGACTCGCCGTAGAGGCGAGCCCCTGGAACGCCCACGTCACTCGTGAGGGTCGCCCCAAAGTCGCCTACCGCACGCGAACCGAGGCTCTCTCCTCGGCCCACCTCGCCTGGACCCTCCACGGCGCCGAACTCGACGCCTATCGCTGCGACTACTGCCACCAGTGGCACATCGGGGGCTCGAGTCGTCGCGGATAGCCCTTCCACGAGGGGCGAGCGGCACCGAGTCTCTGGGTTTGACACAATAGAGGGGACCTACGAAAGGGACCCCCATGTCGGTACAGGCGTACATCTTGATCCAGTCCGAAATCGGCTCTAGCGAGTCGGTCGTCCTCGCCACCCGCGCCGTACCCGGGGTGAAGGAGTCGTACGAGGTCACCGGCCCTTACGACGTCATTGTCCGCTGCGAGGCGGAGAGCGTCGACGATCTCGGAAAGTTCATCGTGGGAGCGATTCAGAAGGTGCCCGGAATCACCCGGACGCTGACCTGCCCCGTCGTAAATATCTGACCTTCGCCCACCAGGAATCTTCTAGCGTCTTCCACGAAGTCGGGGGCGATTCGTCTGAGATGACCCCTCAAGGACATCGAGGCTGGTTCGAGAGCCTTTGACATCCTCCCCGCCCTCACGGACGGGGATTCCCGGCTTGGTGGTGCTCACGCCGCCACCTCCGCCGAAGAGTTCTCGCGGCCAGACGGGTCTGGACTGACGCGAGCCGACTGAGTCTTTCTACCCCGTCGTGCCCCCTGTCCGGGG
>JAGXAY010000003.1 GCA_018971385.1 Acidobacteriota bacterium
CTTCACCGTGCTCGGTAACCTCGCGGCCGACGTGGCCCTCGGCATCGTCAATCCCCGCATTCGCCTCGAAAGGAGCGGCAAGTGACCACCGCTACTCTGACCGCCTCCAACTCCGAGGTGGAACTTCCCGTTCCGATGTGGCGCCAGCGTCTCAAGATTTTTACCCAGAACAAATTGGCCATCGTGTCGGTTCTGTACCTCGTGGTGATTACTCTGTTCTGCTTCCTGTGGCCCCACCTTCACCCGACGAATCAGACCAACCAGAACCTCGCGATCAATAATCCGATTAACGCCTCGCCCAGTTCCCACTTCTGGCTCGGAACGGACGGGTCGGGCTTCGACATTCTGGGTCGTATCGCCTACGGCGGCGAGTACTCCCTCACCCTGGGCTTTCTCGCCGGCATCGTGACCATTGTCGTGGGGACCCTCTACGGCATGATCTCGGGCTTTCTCGGTGGCGTCGTCGACACGGTCATGATGCGCGTTCTCGACGCCTTCCTGTCGATTCCCTACTTGTTCCTCCTCATCACCCTCGTGACCTTGTTCGCCCGTACGGCGACACTCCTCATTCTGACCATCGGACTCACCGGATGGTGGGGAACCGCTCGCATTATTCGTGCCGACGCCATGTTGATTCGTAATCTCGAATACTCCCAAGCCTCGGTCACCATGGGGGCGTCGAAGTGGCACATCATTCGTCGCCACGTGTTTCCGAACTCCATCTCGAACATCGTGACCGTCGCGACCTTCTCCGTCGCGGACGCCATCTTGTTCCTCTCCACCCTCGGATTCCTCGGTCTCGGACTGCAGGCCCCCCAAACGGACTGGGGAACGATGCTGCAGAACGGCGCCGAGCTCATTCCGAACGGCTACTGGTGGGAGGTCTACCCCCTCGCCGCCATCTTCATTCTGGTCGTCGTCGCCATCAACTACATCGGTGACGCGCTGCGAGACGCCTTCGAAGTTCGCCTCCTCGAGCGCTAGGACGACGAGAAGTACCTCGGCGATAGGTAACTACTCGGCGTCCCGGGGACAATTTCGAAGTTCTGAGAGTTAGACGGATTGTTCACGACGGCCTGGTGACGGGCCGTTTGATCGAGGAGCGACTGCTCGGGGGTGGTCCAGAACCACCCGTAACGATAGAACTGGTGGACACTCTTGCCGAGTCCCGAAAAGAACGGCAGGACTCCGTGATGCGTCGTCACAATTCGCTGGAGCGATCGATTCCAAGCACCGAATCCCGCAGCGTTCGCCGCGAACGATACGGTCAGCAGGACCACAAGAGCTGACGCCAAAACGGACGACCCTAGGGGCGCTCGAGCGTTCAGGTCGTCCGCTCCACCTCGACGGAGCAGCTTCGGGGCCGCGAGAGCGAGAGCGAGGGCAATCATCAGTCCCACGTCCACGCGGGCGTAGTACGCCACGTTGGGTGGCTCCCAGAACCCCGGATCCACGAGAACGATAACCCCGAGTCCGGCGACCAGCAACGCACTTCGACGCATCGTCCCCGAGGCGTAGAGCGACGTCGTGACAGCCACGATAACGAGACACCCCACCACCACGGCTCCCCCACCGAGGCTCAGAAAATGAAGAGACAGCGCGGACGACGGTCCCGCCGACTCCGCGTGGGAGCGGATGGTCACGAAACTCAACACGGTACCCGAGAAGAGGAGAGCGAGGGAGAGGACGACGGGGCTGAGAAGTGTCCACCGGGTCCGCAGCATCCCGGAGCGCCACCACCAACCGAGCAGGATGAATCCCAGCAGCGGGGCCATGACGAGAGTGATTTCGTAACTGGCGATGAGCAGAGCACTGAGACCGCTCACCACCCACGCCGTCGACGGACGTGCCTCTCGCCCGTCCATCAGCAGTGAGGCGACGAGCGCAACGAGTCCGTAGGTCACGAGAGACTCCGACACTGCGTAGAACTGAGTGCAGAGAGTGAGGGCGTAAAGGGCCGCAAAGAACCAGAATCGCGGCGCCTCTCGTTGTCGATAGATGGCCGTCATCCAGAGTGCGTTCGGCAGGACGAAGAGTCCCACGCCGTAGAGGGCCGTCAACCACGGGAGGGGGTAGAGGTGCAGAGCGAGCGCCAGCCGAACGGGGGCCTGCGTCAGGACTTGGGACTCCGAACGCGATAGGAAGTGTTCGTAGGAGCTCCAGTAGAAGGTGCGCCGACGAAGAATCCAGTACAGGTAGTTGGACCCATCGGCGTAGAGCGCGACTCGTCCCCACAGGGCGCTCACGACGACCGTCAGTGCCGAGAGAGCGGGCACGGCACGCAGCAGAACCTCGCGACGGGATATGACGTCGTGAAGTCGAGTAGTCATCGTCGAGGTGGTCACCACCCCATTGTCACCTACCGGAGGCCCGGAAGGGAAACTACTTCGAGGAGAGCGACACGGGAGTCTTCAAGGGGAAGTGGCACGCCGCCGATTGAGTCGGTCCGAACGCCTGGAACACCGGCTCCTCGTTGGCACACTTCTCCTGCGCGTACGGGCACCGGGTGCGGAATCGACACCCCGACGGTGGATTCACCGGCGAAGGAAGTTCTCCCGTGACCTGCCGGCCACGACGCTCCAGGTTGAGATCCGGGTCGGGAACCGGCACCGCGTTGAGCAAACCCTGCGTGTAGGGGTGAGCCGGAGTGCGGAATACCGATTCGGCGTCACCGACTTCGACCAACTTTCCGAGGTACATGACACCGATCTTGTCGGCCATGTAGTACACGACGGCCAGGTCGTGGGACACGAAAATGTAGGACAAGTTCTTGTCGCGCTGCAGTTCCTTCATCAGGTTCAGAATCTGCGCCTGGATAGACACGTCCAGTGCGGAGACGGGCTCATCGGCCACAATCAAACGTGGCTCCAGAGCGAGGGCTCGCGCGAACCCAATACGTTGACGCTGTCCACCGGAGAACTCGTGCGGGTATCGGTCAGCGGCTCGAGAGTCCAACCCGACGGTGTCGAGAAGGGAGAGCACCTTCTGGCGGCGGTCCTTCGCCGAGCCCACCTTGTGGACATCCAACGGCTCGCCGAGAATGTCGCCCACCTTCATGCGCGGATTGAGCGACGAATAGGGGTCCTGGAACATCATTTGGCGCTCGCGTCGCTCCTGGCGAGTCGGACGGTGCTTCGGATCCGTGACGACTTTTCCGTCAAAGTACACCGCCCCGCCCGAGAGGGGTTCGAGGCCCACGACCATACGTCCGATGGTGGTCTTGCCACAACCGGACTCCCCGACCAGTCCGAACGTTTCACCCTGGCCCACGGTGAAGCTCACGTTGGCGACCGCACTGACCGTTCCAATCGTGTGGCGAATCAATCCGCCCTTGATGGGAAAGTCCTTCACCAGTCCTTCGACACGAAGAAGTTCTACCGACTCCTTCGTCTCAACAACAACACTCTCCGCGGAGCGAATGGACACTGCGACCGGCCCGTCAACCGGGTGGAAGCACGCGAACACGCCCTCACCAACGCTCTCCAATGCGGGCTCCTCGGCCCGACACTGATCGCTCGCTCGACTGCAGCGGGGGGCAAAACGGCACCCCACAATCGGCTGAGTGAGATCCGGGGGTAGACCCGCGATGGAGGTCAGTTCCCTCTTCACGTCACCTTCGAGATTCGGCATCGAGGCGAGAAGGGCCTGCGTGTAAGGGTGACGCATGGACGAGAACAGTTGACGTGTCGGAGCTTCTTCCGCCTTCTTGCCGCCGTACATCACGACCACCCGATCAGTACGTCCCGCAATCACACCCATGTCGTGAGTAATGAGGAGAACGCCCATCTTCAGCTCTCGCCGTAGCGAATCAATAATGTCCAGGATTTGCGCCTGGATAGTGACGTCGAGGGCCGTCGTCGGCTCGTCCGCAATCAAGAGTTCCGGGCGACACACCAGTCCCATCGCGATAATGACGCGCTGGCGAAGTCCGCCGGAGAGTTCGAAGGGGTATTGGTCGAGTCGCTCCGCGGGGCGGGGCATCTCGACCATCTCCAGTACCTCGAGCGCCCGCTTACGGGCCTCTGCGTCCGAGGCCCCTTCGTGGATCCGTAGCCCCTCGCCGATTTGGGTCCCGATCTTCATCGTGGGATTGAGCGAACTCATGGGGTCTTGCGGAATCAGCGCGATTGTCCGACCCCGCTGCTTCTCCATCTCTTTTTCGGAGAGTGACGCCAGGTCAACTCCGTTGAGCCGGACCTCTCCCCCGACAACCTTCCCGTTGTTCGGGAGGAGTCTCATAATCGCGAGCCCCGTCGTGGTTTTGCCACATCCGGACTCTCCCACGAGGCCGACACTTTCTCCGGCCGCGATACTCAAGGAGAAGTCGTCGACGGCGGTAGCGAACGTCTTACGAGTCGCGAACTGGACCTGTAAATTCTTGACCTCGAGCAAGTTGGACATTAAGTACAGAGTCTACTGGTCACGGCTCGTTTCTCGGGTGCGGCCACGGTCCTAGGACGGGGCGTCGTCGAGTCCGAGATTCCAGCTCTGCCGGTGAAATAGGGTCGCGCCGTGGGTCCGCAGAGCGCTCCGGTGGGCCTCCGTACCGTATCCACGATTTGCGGCCCAGTCGTAGGCGGGAAAGGACGCCCCGAGGCGGTCCATAGCGCGGTCACGACACACCTTGGCGAGCACCGATGCGGCCGAAATGAGTGGGACAACTCGGTCGCCGCCCACGACGCACTCCACAGATGGCGCATCGGCCCCTGACGAGGACTCCTCGGGATCGTCGTCCAGAAGATTCAAGGGTCCATCCATGATGACAATGCCCGGAGCCTGGCGCAGGCGAGATAGCGCTCGACGAGAGGCGAGCTTCAGGGCTCCTCGCACACCGTGCTCATCAACCTCGCGGGCGCTCGCGGTGCCGAGTGACCACTCGTGGACCCAGTCGATCAGTGGTTTGCAGAGGGCCTCTCGCCGGCGAGCACTGAGAAGTTTCGAGTCAGTGAGACCCATCGGTGGAGACGACCAGGTGGCCAACGTCGTCACCCCCACCACGAGGGGACCAGCAAGCGCCCCTCGGCCCACCTCGTCCATTCCTGCCACGATGTGGTGAGAGGAGAGGGACAGTCGAACCAGATCCTCGCCCTCTTCTCGTGTGAGCACCGCGTCATGGTACACACCTCCTAGGCTCACCCCGTGTCGAACATCTTGGTGGTAGTTCCGCTCAAATCATTTCGGACCGCCAAGCAACGCCTCCGAGCCGAGGGGGTCGCTCGTGCGGATGACTTGATGCGCGAACTCGCCGACGGCGTCATCACCGCAGTGCGTCCACGTCCGTGTCTTGTGGTCTGTGAGGATCCGGAGGTGGCCCAGTGGTCACTCCGCCGCGGGACTGGCGTGTGGTTGCGAAACTCACTTGACCTCAACGACGCCGTGACGAGCGTACGAGAAGGGGTTCGTCATCGAGTTGACTTCGTACTGATCGTTCACGGAGACCTCCCGCACCCCGAGGGTCTCGCTGAGTTCGAACCCAGTAAAGCCGTGACGATTGTCCCCGATCATCACGGGCGAGGCACCAACGTCCTAGGGCTACACCGAGACATTGACTTCACCTTCGAGTACGGAGAAGACTCCGCGTTGCGTCATCGAGAACAAGCTCAACGGCGCGGAGTGAGTGTCGACTGGCGAGAAGACACGACGTGGTCCTTCGACATCGACACGCTGGAGGATCTACACCGGACGCACAAGGAGGGGGGTCTTTCGACCCCCCTCCCCTAGAACTGCACTGCGTCGTTACTTAGCTGCAGCCTTCTTGGCGACGGCCTTCTTCGCCGGAGCCTTCTTAGCGACGGCCTTCTTCGCCGGAGCCTTCTTGGCGACGGCCTTCTTCACAGCGGCCTTCTTCGCCGGAGCAGCCTTCTTCGCGGCGGCCTTCTTCGCCGGCGCGGCCTTCTTTACTGCAGCCTTCTTGGCCGGCGCGGCCTTCTTCGCGGCTGTTGCCACTTTCCCTCCTTGGGTATCACGATGGTCACTTACGGACCTCGTCGTCGCCACCTTGGAGACGCTGGGGAGGAACCGGGTGACACCCGCGCACTCGATTCAACGACGTCCCGTTGTCACAACGGTGCGCCGTCCACTCGCAGAACGCGATCACCTACTCCGTGACGCATCGTGTCACTGCACAATGCGTCACTTCGTGAAGTGACTCTTTCAGTTCAGTGCCTCACCGATGAAGTGTCAAGCATTACCAGCATTTTTTTACGCGTGACCGTTGTGAGATGTGAATGATTTCGGTGTCTATCTCGGACGTGGTCAACACGGCGACGTGACGAGTGGATCGGAACGTTCGACGTTGGTCATCGGACCAAGTCGAAGTGGCAAGACGAGCTCACTCATCATTCCGAATTTGTTGTCGACTCGTCGGGCTACCGTCGTGACGTCGACGAAGGATGATGTCGTTCGAACAATGGCCGAGTCCGCTCGTGCCGAACACACTCTGCTGTTTGATCCGTCGGGTACTGTCTCCACTCCACCGGGAGTTCGACGTGTCGGATATTCACCACTTCGCGCGGCGGCGTCGTGGGATCGTGCGGTCGTCGTAACTCGCACTCTCGTTGATTCGACTCACGGCCGGCCCTCGGACTCATCCACTCACTGGGTCGAGCGCGCGGGAGCTCTCGTTGCCCCGCTCCTTCACGCGTCATCCCTGATGAACGAGTCATTAGCTACTGCGGTGAGTCGAGTCGAACAACGTGCTGGTGACGATGCACTGGCCTTCTTGCTGGAGCGATACGGCGAACTTCATCCTTCGGTCTCCCTATTGCGCGGTGTGCTTCGCACTGACGCGCGAGAGTTATCGGGTATCTGGTCGAGCGCAGCGGGACTCTTCGCCGGTCTACGTAGCGAAGCGGCCCGCGACAGTGCTCGCGAAGGTCTACTGGATCTCGACGCCTTCGTGTTCTCGAACCATCAGGTACACGTCGTCTCACCCAGTCACGTCCAACGGGTGAGTGCACCCCTCGTCACCGGCTTCATAGACGAGATTGTGCATCACACCTACCAGCACCATTACCGGGGCGCTCGCCTTCTCTTGGCGCTCGACGAACTCGCGAACGTTGCTCCGCTACCCCGACTCGCTTCCATCGTGTCCGAAGGTGGGGGTCAAGGAGTGGTCACACTCGCCTGCCTCCAAGATCTCTCTCAAGCGCGCGCTCGATGGGGCGAGACTGCGGAAGGCTTTCTCTCGCTCTTCGCCACCACGGTGGTGCTACCCGGCGTCGCCGACATGAAGACTCTCGACGCTCTTCATCATTTGGCCGGTCGAGAACTCGTCGCAACACCGTCCCATCAACTCAGTTCCCGGGGTCGACCGCGAGGACGAACGGCGCAGTGGGTCGAGCGCGATCGCATGACTCGAGCCGACGTCGCCCGGGGTCGACCAGGCTTCGCCCTCGGTCTCGGAACCACCAAGGAACCGAGGTGGATTCGTCTCACGCCGGCTTACCGAGACTCTCGCTGGAGCTCGTCTCTCTCGAGAGCGACACCGCCCCTCTCCCGCATCTCGGCGCGAGAGGACGAATCGCGCGAAAGTCCCGACTCCCTCACGAGAACGCGAGACTGAATCGGGCCGCGCTCCCACGCCTCGTAGAGACTGATCGGGCGCTCGCGCAACCCGCGGTCGTGGCGAAGTTCAGGGAAGGATCTATCGACCACGGCGGCCACGTCGTCTCCCCGTATCCCGTCTCTCACCCCGTCGGCCACCGCCCGCACGATGTCACGACGAGTAGGCCAGCGGTCTCCGTAAAGGGAAGCCCGGTAGGGGTGGGGATCCACTCCGTCTCGAAGAGCGGGTGAGCGCATCTCACCGAAGAGTTCCACGGAGCGAGCCTGGTCCCGCCACCGTTCGCGAATCTCGTCGCGACGCCAGAGAACCTTCGAACCACGTTCGGACCAATGACCGCCCCACAGAGCGAGCCAGCCCTCGTCCATTCCCTCCACGCCCTCGCGCCCCGATGGCGAGCGCCAGACCCGATAGCCCGCGTACGACTGAACGAGGGACCGCAATGACGCCCGATAGACAGCGTCCGCGGTCAGCGCGTGAGCGAAGAGGCTCCGAGCATCGTTGATGCTCGTCTCGGCGCGTGCGACGGCCGGCAGAATGAGGTGATCGTGGAGGTGGGGCTCGCCGTGGCGATTAACGCCGTGAGTAAAACTCACGGCGTCATCCCAACTCGACGCCACCTCTTCTTCGTGTCCGGCGCGACGAGTCCGGATCACCGCCGCTCTCTCGTCCAGGTAGGACAAAGTGCTGCTCACCGCCTCCCGGTGCGCTCTCACCACATCAGGTGCTCGAGTCTCGTCGAGGGCGAGAAGGATGGAGACCGGTCGCGGTGCGGCAATGACCAGGTCGTAACCCACCACCCGTGACCGAGACGACGTCCGCAATCTTTCGTCAAGGCGGCGAAAATCGACCGACCCCCGACCGTCGGGGACCCACCACGCCGGACCCTCTCGAAGGTCCTCGAGTTCTCGCGCGGAGTCTCCGGTGAGATAGTCGAGGTTCGGATTACGCCGAACAAAGATACGAATCATCGGCCCTCCCGGGCCGCAACGGTCGCCCTAGAGCTGTCGGCGCCAGCGATCGGCCATCCGTCGACCCGCGCCAGAGAGTTCGGTGGAGACCACCCGGGCTCCGGGCCCCGCCATGACCATCAGCCGGTCGAGGAAGGTCGGGTCGACGATGCGACAGCGCACGGCCACCTGCCCGTCGTCAAGAGGAACGACGTCGGCGTGGGGCAGAGACTCAAAGAGGTAACGGCGGAGGCGGTCGGCGACCACCACTACGTCCGTACCTTCGTCGACTCCCGCACTCACCCAATCCGAGACCGGATCTTCGGGAAGGTGTCCGGCGGAGGGGGAGGTCGCCAGCACGTCGCCCACGCGGTCGAGTCGAAAGGTTCTCCAGCCTTGTCGAAGGTGGCAGTACGCCCGAAAGAGGAGATGTCCATTCAGCGACTGGAGAGCGCGCGGCTCTACCGTCCGTTCCGTCATCTCGTCGGAGGACGCCGAGAGGTAAGTGATTTTGAGGGCGTGGGAGTCCGTAATCGCGTGAGCGACGAGGTCGGCGAGTCCGTCGAGTGGTTGCTCGTCCACTTCTACGTACGCCCCCGCCACCTCCTCGATTTTCTGAACCGCGGAGTGCAGCGCCGGGTCGTGAACGAAGCGCCCGGCCTCGCGCAAGGCGACGTTCAGTTCGAAAAGATGCGCCCACGTCAGGGTGAGGGGTGCCGAGTCACCCGGCTCCCACGTGACCTGGTAGAGCGAGTCGTCGGTCTCCTCGTGATCCCAGTCATCGCACTCCTTGATGACCCGGGCCGGGTAGACGAATCCTTCGGCGGAATCATAAATTTCGAATGTCGCGAGGCGACCCATCAGGTCTCTCACGTAGGCCGCGCTCACGTCGAAGCGCTCGGCGAGTTCCGATATTCTCAGCCCTTCCGGGGAGTTGTGGACCGCGGAGAGCATCGCGAGAGTCTGTCCCAGGGACGACTTCTTGGCGGTCAGGGGAAAGTGAATCTCCGACACGTCGGGCGCCTCCATGGTGTTGACGTCCTTCAGCCACTCCTTTAACGCCTTCACGAGGCTCGCGGGGGACTCGAGTGTCACGCGCCCCCCACTCTCGAGAACGAATCGCAGCGCCTGGTAGTGATCGTCGAAGACCAGACCCACCTCCACTCGGCCTTTTTTGGCCGACCCCACTTCGGCTCGCGGGTGCAGTCGCGTGATCAAGTGGGCGTAGGGAGGGGTCGTCGAGACCACGACGTCGACGGGCTTTTC
The DNA here is from genome assembly GCA_018971385.1 of Acidobacteriota bacterium. GTDB lineage: Bacteria > Actinomycetota > Acidimicrobiia > Acidimicrobiales > RAAP-2 > RAAP-2. The sequence goes on from JAGXAY010000003.1 coordinate 9,781, forward strand.
ACTTTTGGAGAATCCCGGTTGCCAGAGTCGAGCCCACTCACGCTCTTCCTCGCTGGCGCCAATGGGCCCTTCCCCGATGACCGGCATCGAGTGCATCCGCGAGAAGCGGTATCCCTTGACTCGCCATCCGGTCTCGTCGTGTTCGCGCGCCACCAAGTAACTCACACCTTCGATGACTCGAATCACGAGGGGTTCGACATCGCGACGGCGTACTTTGGCCCGACTCACGTAGTCGAAACTCACGGGTGACTTCGTCTCAATGGCTCGCACGACGGGGGTGTAAAAGGCCGAGTACTGCAGTCCTCCCGGCGTGGGCGCTCCCCCGTCGAAGAGCGCGAGAGCCCCTTCCCGTCCGAAACCACAAAACCGAAGAGCGAGAGCTACGACGCGACGCTCCTCCTCCGTAAAGTCGAGTGGTGGAGCGAAGGTGTCGGCCGGATCGATGAAGTACCGGTAGAGCTGGTCGTCGCCCTGGACGCTACGCACTCGTAGACCGTTGTCGCGAATCTGGGCTTTGTCACGTTCGAACTTCTGTCGTATCGCCACGTCGGAGCCCTGGTAGGCGGCCACTCGGCGGCCCCCACGCGGATCATCCACTTCGAGGGTGCGCACGATCTCGTCTTGAGTGAGGCTCCGGCCCGCGTCGTGAGCCTGAATGAGCAGCAACGTCAGGGACGCCACTCGCTCTCTCGCGGCGTCGGCTCGTTCGATCGAACTCTCAGTCACGCTGGTCAGGATAGCCAGCCCGTCGTATCGGGGCTAACCGAGGTCGCTACGACGCCACGCTCCCGAGCGGCCCCCGGACTTTTCCCAGAGGGCGATGTCCGAAATCGTCATCGTCCGGTCGCTCGACTTGCACATGTCGTAGATCGTGAGGGCGGCAACGCTGACAGCACTCAGGGCCTCCATCTCCACTCCGGTCCGGTCCACCGTGTCGACAGACACCTCAATGTCGATGTGGTCATCGGCGATGGTGAAGTTCACGAACACGTTTCCGACGAGGACTTGATGGGCCATCGGAATGAAGCTCGCCGCTTGCTTGGCTGCCTGGATTCCCGCCACCCGCGCCGTCGCGAGCACGTCCCCCTTGGCGGTCGTGTTCGCCGCTACGGCCGCCGTCGTCGCCGGAAGCATGTTGACGCGACCTCGCGCGAGCGCACGGCGGGCCGAGACCTCCGACGGGCTCCGGTCGAGCCCTAGTGAACCGCTCGGCGGCGTTGGTCGAAACTGGTGGAAATGGTCCACTCCGCCACACTACCCAGCGGACGAACCCGCTTCGGGCGCCGGTATCATGAGAGGAGAAGGAGGAGCGTATGCCGACCTACGAATACGAGTGCCAGCAGTGTCACCGACACATCGACGCCGTTCAAAAGTTCTCGGACGCCCCTTTAACCACGTGTGAGACCTGCGGGGGAAGCCTGCGCAAGGTGTTCTCGGGCGTGGGAATCGCCTTCAAGGGCAGCGGTTTCTACAAGACCGACTCCCGGGCGACGTCGGGCGCGAGTTCCGACTAACGACTCTCCTAAGTTCCTTTCGTTAGGGCTATTGCCAACGATAGGCTGACCAGCGTGATTTTGCCCTCGATTGAGTCGCCCGCCGACCTCGAGACCCTCTCCTACGACGAACTTCGCCAACTGGCCCAGGAGATTCGCGAGTTCATCATCTCCTCGGTCACGAGTTCCGGGGGGCACCTCGGATCCAACCTCGGCGTCGTCGAAATTACCCTGGCCCTCCACCGGGTCTTTCACTCGCCCCACGACGCCCTCCTCTTCGACACCGGCCACCAGGCTTACGTACACAAGTTGCTAACGGGTCGTCGCTACGGGTTCCGGCAACTGAGAAAGCGGGGGGGCCTCTCGGGCTATCCGAGCCGCAGTGAGTCGCAGCACGACTGGATCGAGTCCTCCCACGCCTCGACAGCCTTAAGTTACGCCCACGGCCTCTCCGTCGCCTTTGAGGCACGACACGAACTGGCCGGACACGGTGGTGACCGTCACGTGGTCGCGCTGGTGGGAGACGGCTCTCTCACCGGGGGGATGGCCTACGAGGCGCTCAATAACTTCGGGGTCTCCGGGCAACGAGTGGTGATCATTCTCAACGACAACGGTCGAAGTTACGCCCCCACCATTACTCGACTCTCCCGTTCCCTCACGTCACTACGCATCAACAAGACCTACCTTTCGTGGCGGGACCGTCTGCGCCGTCTCGTCCCCCGACTGACCTGGGTCGGCAAGACGGCCTACCGGGGAATCGACTCCTTCACCTCCGTCGTCCGCGAGATGGTGACTCCCCACACCTTCTTCGAAAACTTGGGTGTTCGCTATCTCGGACCGGTTGACGGTCACGACATCGAGGCCCTAGAGACGGTCCTCGCGTCCGCCAAGGAGTGGGACGGCCCCATCGTGGTGCACTGCCTGACCGAGAAGGGACGCGGCTACGAGCCCGCGACGTCGGACTATCAGCGGATGCACGACTACAAGCTGCCCCCGAAGTACAACGACGAAGACGTGCCACCCCTCTCCTTTACTCAGGTCTTCTCCGACGCCCTCATGAGCGAGGCACGACGGGACCACCGCATCGTGGCCATCACCGCGGCCATGGCCGGCCCGACTGGACTCCTGCCCTTCGAAGCGGAGTTTCCGCACCGCTTCTTCGACGTCGGGATCGCCGAACAACACGCCGTGACCGCGGCGGCCGGTATGGCCATGGGTGGTTTGAAGCCGGTCGTCGCCATCTACTCGACCTTCTTCTCACGCGCCTTCGACCAGGCCAACCTCGACGTCGGGCTACTCAATTTGCCCGTAGTCTTCGTCTTCGACCGGGCCGGCATCACCGGTGACGACGGACCGAGTCACCACGGGATTCTCGACATCGCTCTCTGCCTCGCCATTCCTCACATGACGGTGTTCGCTCCCTCCTCGGCCGCCGAAATTCCCGTCATGCTGAAGAGCGCGCTCGCCTTGTCGACCCCGAGCGCCATTCGATTCCCGAAGACCCCCCCACGGGCTCTCGACGGGCTCGTGGGAGACGGTCTCAAAGCCCGAGTCATCCAGCGCGGTGACGGACGACTGTGCGTTCTCGCGGTCGGCAAGATGGCCGTGAGCTCCTTCGAAGCTCTTAGCCAGTTGGCCGACGCCGGGGCCGTCACTCTCTACGACGTGCGGGTCCTCCCCCCCGATCCCGAGATGATTACTGACGCCCTCACCCACGAGCGCATCATCACCGTCGAAGACGGAACTCGTCACGGGGGGGCCGGTACTCTGATGGTGTCCGCCCTGCGATCGCTCGCCCAGGAACAGGGCCGCGAGTTTCCGGCGACTCGGATCCTCGGCGTACCTCGCGCGTACCTCGAACACCACCACCCGGACGCCCTCTTACAGGAGTTGGGCCTCGACCCCGAGGGTCTGGCCGGGGCCTTCGCTCGCTTTCTCGGCGATCAACCAGAGTTCCCCCGTCACTGGCCCGAATCGCCTATCCCTCGTTACCTCTGAACGAGTGATAGGGAGTGGCCTTTAAAGTCCACTCCATGGACTTTCCCGTAACTCTTCCCGACTCCGAGTGGCGCCAGAAGCTCTCACTCGAACGCTTCGAAGTTCTTCGCCAGGCCGCCACCGAGCCCCCCTTTACCGGGGAACTTCTCCACGTTGATGAGGCCGGAAGATTCACCTGCGCCGGATGCGGGGCGGAGCTCTTTACTCATGAACAGAAGTTCGACTCCGGGTGCGGGTGGCCCAGTTTTGACGCCTGCGCTCCCGGATCCATCATCGAACGACTCGACACGTCCCACGGCATGCGCCGCACGGAGATACTTTGCGCGGCCTGCGGGGGTCACCTGGGTCACGTGTTCAACGACGGGCCCACGGCGACGGGCCTTCGCTACTGCGTGAACTCCCTCTCGATGGAGTTCACTCCCGAGTCGTAACGCGGCGTCTCCGACTCAGACGTCGAGGAAACGTCGAATGGCGATTCCTGATCCCACCGATCCCACGACCACGCCCACGAGCAACACAACGATATTGGTGCCCCACATCGCCGAGTTACCGATGGTGAACTCGTTGTGGAGGGGATACCAGGTCTTAAGAGCCCAGACCGCCCCCATGGCGACGGCCGAGCCGAGGAGACCCTGCACGAATCCCTCCGTGATATAGGGAACACGGATAAACCAGTTGGTCGCCCCCACGAGCTTCATCACCGACACCTCTCGCCGTCGAGAGAAGATGGCCATGCGAATGGTGTTCAAGATGAGAACCGTCGCCGAGATCATCAGGACGATGGCGAGCACGATGAAGACCACCTGGACGATTCGGATGGTGTGGTTCATCTGTCGAATCTGCTGTTCGGGTGCCGTCACCGTATAGACACCCGGTTCGTGCTGAAAGGTCGCCTGAATAGTGAAGGCGTCCGTCGGCACCGTCGGCGTGCAGCGAAATGACGAGGGGACGTCGACGGGCTTCAAGATGGTCCACTCGGAGGCCGGTAGCACCGACTTCGACTCGAGGTAGTCCTGGTACTGGCTACGGAATACGCAGCTCTTGACGATGGGTAACTGGTTCAACTGGGTGCGCACCGTATTGATCTCACCCGAGGTGGCCGACGGCGACATCCACACCGTGACTCGCGTCCCTTGCTGCCACTGCGCGGAAGCCTGGGCGGCGCTCTGGCGAAGGAGAAGAGCGGAGCCGACGAGCGAGAGGGACACCGCCACGGTGAGCACCGCGGCGATGGTCATCATCCGGTTGCGCCACAAGTTAGTGAGCGTCTCGCGTAGGGCGTAACGGAGGTAGTTAGCCACTAGAGGACCCCCTCGGGCACGCCGTACACGCCGCGGACCTGGTCGCGCACAATCTCTCCGTGATCAAGTTCAATAACGCGTCGACGCATCCGGTTCACCAAGTTCTGATCGTGCGTCGCCATGACGACTGTTGTTCCCGTCCGATTGATTCGTTCCAGCAGAGCCATGATGGTCTCGGAGTTGGTGGGATCGAGGTTTCCCGTCGGCTCGTCGGCGAGCAGAATAAGGGGGCGGTTGACGAACGCCCGAGCCACCGCCACGCGCTGTTGTTCACCACCGGACAACTCATTTGGCAGACGACCGCCTTTTTCGCCCAGGCCCACGAGTTCGAGAATCTGGGGAACTTGATTCTGAACGGTCGAGGCCGGACGCCCAATCACCTCGAGGGCGAACGCCACGTTCTCGTACACGGTCTTGTTCGGAAGCAGGCGGAAGTCCTGAAAGACGCAGCCGATGTTCCGACGCAGGTACGGCACTCGCCACTTCGGCAGGGACGCAATGTCTCGGCCGGCCTCGAGAATACGGCCCTGATCCGGCGTCTCTTCGCGCAGGAGTAGGCGGAGGAACGTGGTCTTACCCGATCCGGAAGCTCCGACGAGAAAGACAAACTCGCCTTTTTCAATATTGACCGACACGTGGGATAGCGCCGGTGTTCCGTTCTTGTACGTCTTCGAGACGTTCTCGAAACGAATCATCGCAACACCTCTGAGAGAGAACTGGTGGGCACGACGTGCACCGCTGTTCTCATTCTACGTGCCCCCTCTCGCCTATTCGGGACGGCGACGAACGAAGTTTTATACCTTCCTCACTCAGCGGGGCCCACCAGGGTAGTCATCGTGACCGCTCCCGAGGAGCTAGCGAGTCGAGTGCGCGGCCCGTTGACGACGCAGTTCCGCTTCCATGAAATCGTCGAGGTCGCCGTCGAGCACCGCGTCCACGTTGCCTGTTTCGGTGTCGGTGCGCAGGTCCTTCACCAACTGATACGGCGCCTGGACGTAGGAGCGAATTTGTGAGCCCCACGAGTTGTCGCTGCGCGTGCCCGAGAGTGCGTCCAACTCGGCCTGACGTTCGAGGCGAGCCCGCTCGGCCAACTTGGCGGCGAGAATCTGCATGGCGCGGGCCCGGTTTTGGTGTTGGGATCGTTCATTTTGACAACTCACCACGATGCCCGTCGGCAGGTGGGTGATACGAATCGCCGAGTCGGTCTTGTTGACGTGCTGGCCCCCCGCGCCCGAGGAACGATAAGTATCCACTCGCAAATCCTTCTCGTCGATATCCACCTCGGCGTCCTCGTCGAGCAGTGGGGTGACTTCGAGGGAGGCGAAACTAGTTTGGCGGCGAGCCTGCGAATCGAAGGGGCTCATGCGAACCAGGCGGTGCACACCTCGCTCCGCGGAGAGCCACCCGTAGGCGTAACGGCCCTTCACGATGAAGGTGGCGGACAAGATGCCGGCTTCTTGTCCTTCGGTGACTTCGTCAATCTCCACGGAGAATCCCCGACGCTCCGCCCATCGGCTGTACATCCGCACCATCATCTCCGCCCAGTCCTGCGCGTCAGTTCCACCCGCTCCCGCGTGAACGTCCACGATGGCGTCGTTCTCGTCGTAGGGACCCGAGAGCAGGCTCTGGGTTTCGAGTTCGTTCAGTCGTCGGTCCAGTTCCTGAGTGGACTCGACCAGTTCCGTGACGAGAGACCAGTCCCCCTCACCCCCGGCGAGGGTTTCACGACACAGATCCACGAGCACCGCCAGGTCTTCGAGGGTCGCCCCGAGGGCGTCGAAGGACTCGAGGTCCGCCCCGAGTCGCCCGAGTTCAGTCGTCACCGTTCGCGCCCGGTCCTGGTCGTTCCAGAGATCCGGGTCTTGCGCGAGAACCTCTAACTCCCGGTGGCGCTCTCGACGGGCGTCAATCGTGAGATAGTCTCGCGCCGCCTCCCAGCGTCCCCGCAGGGCGCCGAGCGAGTTCTCCGCGTCGCGGACCGCGTTCTCCGCCTTAGGGTCGGCCATGGCACTGCTTGAACTTCCGGCCCGAACCACACCAGCACGGCTCGTTACGACCGATTTTCTGACCCTCGGCGGGAGGTTGGACGGGCTCGGGGGTGCTGACCCGAGGCGCCGCTGGCGGAGCGTTGAGCGGGGCCGTGGGCTGACTCGACATCACTCCGGGGGCGAAGGTCAGGTCCATACCAGGTACGTCCTGCACGGCGGCGGTGTTCGTCTCGCCGCCGAGGGGCAGTCCGGTCGCGGGGTCGAGGAGCTGAATTTGGCTGGTGTCGAAGTGACACATCACCCGGACGTAGTCCTCGTTCACCGCGTCGAGCAAACGCTCGAACATCTCGTACCCTTCGCGCTGCCAGGCCGTTAACGGGTCCTGCTGGGCACTCTGGCGAAGGTGGATGCCCTCACGGAGATAATCCATATCGGACAGGTGCTCACGCCAACGGGTGTCGATGACCTGCAGCATCACGTCACGCTCAATGGCTCGGACGACTTCGTCCCCGCCCGGAAAGTCCGCGCACTTCTTCTCGAACGTGTTCAGTGCGTCCTCGACGGCGAGAGCGACAACATCCTCGCGGTCCTCGTACGCCCGAATCGTGTCGTCGCTCAGCGAGGTCGGGTAGATCATTTGCAGAGCGGAGTGCAGGACCTTCAGGTCCCACTCTTCGTTGAACTCACTCACCAACTGCTCTCGGACGACGCGTTCTACGACTTCGCCGATGAGTTCGAGGGTGGCGTCGTGAATGTCCTCACCCTCGATCACCTGCATGCGGCGGCCGTAGATCACCTTGCGCTGCTCGTTCATGACCTCGTCGTACTTCAGGACCTCTTTACGAATCTCCGCGTTTCGACCCTCGACAGTCGTCTGCGCTCGTTCGATGGAGCGCGACACCATTTTGGCCTCGAGGGGAATATCGTCGGGCATCGCTCGGTCCATCACCCAGGAGACCGCCCCCGTGGCGAACAGGCGCATGAGGTCGTCTTCGAGGGACAGGTAGAAGCGACTCTCACCGGGGTCGCCCTGGCGTCCGGATCGCCCGCGCAACTGATTGTCGATACGGCGTGAGTCGTGACGCTCGGTGCCGAGAACGTAGAGACCTCCGGCGGCTCGCACAATGTCGGCGTCCAGGGCACACTGGCCCTCGTAACGCGCGACGGCCTCGGCGAGGGCCGCGTCGTACTCCTCGGTACCGGGCTGAAGGCCCCGACCCGCGACCTCCCGAGACGCGAGACCCTCCGGGTTACCACCGAGAATGATGTCGACACCACGACCGGCCATGTTGGTGGCCACGGTCACGGCCCCGGGTCGTCCGGCCTGGGCCACGATGTCGGCTTCGCGGAAATGGTGCTTAGCGTTCAAGACCTCGTGAGGCACGCCCGCTTGGGACAACTCACGGGACAGCAGTTCGGACTTCTCCACCGACGCGGTACCGAGGAGGATGGGCTGTCCCTTCGCGTGGCGCTCTTTCACCTCTTCGACAATCGCCGCGAACTTGGCGGCCTCCGTCTTGTAGATGAGGTCGGACTGGTCCAAGCGCTGGATGGGCCGGTGGGTCGGAATGGGGACGACTTGGAGGGAGTAGGTGTTCGCAAATTCGGCCGCCTCGGTTTCGGCCGTACCGGTCATACCCGAGATCTTCTCGTACATGCGGAAGTAGTTCTGCAAGGTGACCGTCGCCCAGGTGTGGTTCTCGTCCTGGATTCGGACCCGCTCCTTCGCCTCCACGGCCTGGTGGAGTCCGTCACTCCAACGGCGTCCGTCGAGGGTGCGGCCCGTGAACTCGTCGATGATCTTGATCTCACCCCGGTCCACCAGGTAGTCCTTGTCGCGACGGAAGAGCTCCTTCGCCCGCAGCGCCTGCTCCAACTGGTGGACCAGGCTGACGGCTCCACTCTCGTAGAGGTTCGCGACACCGATCAACTTCTCGACTTTGGCGATACCGGCTTCCGTCGGCATCACCGTCTTCTTCTCCTCGTCCACTTCGTAGTCGAGGTCTCTCGTCAAGGAGCGCACGATGGAGGCGAACTGGTAGTACATCTGGGCGCTACCGGTCGAGGGACCCGAAATGATGAGCGGGGTACGGGCCTCGTCAATCAAGATGGAGTCCACCTCGTCGACGATGGCGTAGTTGTGACCCCGTTGGACCATCTCCGGAAGCGACCGGGCCATGTTGTCACGCAGGTAGTCGAAGCCGAATTCGGTGTTGGTGCCGTAGGTGATGTCGCAGAGGTACGCGGCCTTCTTGTCGTCGAAATCCGGACGGTCCGGACCGACTCGACCCACGGTAAGACCGAGGAAACGGTGGAGTCTCCCCATCCACTCGGCGTCACGTGACGCCAAGTAGTCGTTCACCGTCACGACGTGGACGCCGCGACCGGAGAGAGCGTTCAAGTAGACGGGAAGGGTCGAGACGAGTGTTTTACCCTCACCGGTCTTCATCTCCGCAATCCAGCCGAAGTGCAGCGCCATGCCACCCATGAGTTGCACGTCGTAGTGACGTTGGCCGAGAATGCGGGTCGCCGCCTCACGCACCACGGCGAACGCCTCAATGAGGAGGTCGTCCAGGGTTTCGCCCTGGGCCAGGCGCTCCCGGAACACGACGGTCTTATTGCGTAGCTCCTCGTCGGTCAGCCCGGCCATATCCCCCGCGAGGGCGTTAATGGGGTCAACCAACTCCGCGAGTTGACGGACACGCTTTCCCTCGCCGGCCCGCAGAATCTTTTTGAACACGCTCATGGACTCTCCAGCCTACCGGGGCCTCCCGATGAGTGATGGGGCTGCGGGCGCTGACCTGGTCTTTGACCCCACACCCGCCTCGCCACCGATCGGGGCACCGTGCCCCGGGGTGACCAGGACTTACTCCTAAACCGCGCCATGCTCAGCGCTCGCGCGCCTTACGTGGGTCGTTTCGCCCGCGGCTGGCATCGACTTTCAACCACAGCCGCCCGCAGTCCCGTGTTCAGTCTAGGACCCCCGGGCGAGGACGGCCACGAGCCGCAGGCTGAGTACGAGGGCCGCGACGGGGAGAAACGCCCGACGCCAGCCCCGCGAGGTCTGGGCTTCGAATCGAAAGGCGCTGACGTGGTGGGCGACGACCATGCGCCGCCCGACGCTCGCCCTCGAGACACCCTCCACGTGCGTCACCTCGGCGGAGTCCACCGCCCGAACCCGCCACCCCGCTTCGCGCAAACTCCAGCAGAGCGCCATGTCCTCGGCGAACATGAAGTAGCGCTCGTCGAATCCCCCGACCTGCTCGAAGGCCTCTCGACGCACGATGAAGAAGGCTCCGGAGACCCAGTCGCCCGTTCCGTCGGGGCGGGGGGATCGATAGCGACGCGTGGCGGGATTGGCGGGCCACACGGGAGCAAGAAGGGCGTGGGCTCCGGCGAGCCATACGGACGGAAACACCCGCTGGGAGGGGTAGACCGTGCCGTCGGAGCGACGGATGAGGGGTCCCACGATACCGGTCGTCGAGTCCTCGTCGAGGACCCGACACAGCTCCGCGATCGCCCCGGAGTGCACCACGACGTCGGGATTGGACACGATGAGGTAGGTCGTTGCTACCAGGGCCGCCCCCCGGTTCACTCCTCGCCCGTACCCCACGTTCAGTCCGGGTTCGACCACCCGCACGCCGAGACGGGCCGCCCCGGGCGTCGCGGCCGGATCGTTCTCCACCACGACAATGTCCTCGACGCCCTCGTCCCGCAAGGACGCCACGCACTGAGCGAGAGCCTCGCCCGAGCGAAAGTCGACGATCACCGCCGCGGTGGAGGGGACGCGAGAACTCACGAAGGGCGGAGATCCCGGTCTCGCACCAGCCTCGCCACCGCGTCTCGCCAGTCGGGCAGAGCAGCGTAGGCCGCGTGAAACTTCCCCGTGTCGAGGTCCGAGCGGGGCGGTCGGGTCGCGAGGGGTGCCGGCGACAACTCACTGGTCGCAATGGGCTCGGCAAACTCCGCGTCCCGCCCGAGAATCTCTCCGATGTAGGCGGCAATCTCGAACCAGGTCGTGGTTCCGGAGTTCGCGACGTGCCACACTCCCCCGGGCCGAGTCCGGGTGAGCGCCACCAGGCAACGCGCCAGGTCAGCGGCGGAGGTCACCGTACCCGTCTGGTCGTTCACGAAGCGAACGCTCTGACCACTGCGGGCCCGGTCGGCGATGATGTGGGCGACGTTCTTGCCCCGTACCCCCATCACCCAACTCGTGCGCACGATGGTGTCCGAAGGGCGACAGAGTCGTTCTCCGTCCCGTTTTGTCGCGCCGTACACGCTCTGGGGATTCGTCTCGTCCCCCTCGACGTAGGCCGATCCCTTCAAACCATCGAACACGTAGTCCGTTGACACCGCAATGAGGTGAGCCCCGTAGCGCTCGGCGGCGTCCGACAACAGTCCCGTACCCCGAGCATTGACCGCGTGAGCCGCCTCCGGCTCCGTTTCGGCCCGGTCCACCGCGGTGTAGGCCGCGAGGTGGACCACCACGTCCGGTCGCGTCGCGGCGAGGGCGCGGTCTACCTGACCAGCGTCGGACACGTCGAGATCGTGATGACTTAATCCCATCACCTCAAACTCGGCCGAGTCGAGGTCCCGTCCGTCGGGTCGAAAATCCTCGCGGCCACCGAGAGGCACTCGCCCCTCGAAGTAGTCCACCAGGTCCACGCCGACCTGGCCACTCGCTCCGGTCACCATCACCCGTTGGGGTCGATTCATTCCGCGTCTCCTCTTAAGTGCACAACGTCCGCCGCCGAAAGGGTCCACGTGGCGTCGCCCACGACCACGAGTCGTCCCCACTGGTCGACGTCACGGGCCACGCCCGAAATTATGTCGTTCTCGAGGTAGCCCCGTACTCGGCGACCCAGAGTAGCGAGCGCATCCCGGTACTCCTCGCGGAGCTGCGCTCTCCCCTCCGCCGTCAGGAGTCTCTCGGCTCGCGGAGTCAACTCCGCCAACACCCGTTCGAGAACCTCGTCGCGACCGAGGCACACTCCCCAGGCCCCGGCCACACTGGTGGCTTCCACCAGGTCCTCACCCGGAGCCGCGAGATTAAGTCCCAGTCCCACGACCACCCGCTCACCCACCACCTGGGCGAGGAGTCCGCCGAGCTTCTTGTCCTCGATCAAGAGGTCGTTCGGCCATTTGAGGTCCACTCGTCCCCAGGGTTCGAGCGCCGAACGCGCACTGAGGGCGAGAGCGACGAGCGCCCAGGGGTACTGGTCGGGCTCTCCACCGGGGCGCAGCAGCACGCTCATCAACAAGGCGGACCCCCGCGGGGCCACCCAGGAACGATCCCGCCGCCCGCGGCCGGCCTCTTGAAAGTCCGCCGCGATGACGAGACCCTCCGACTCACCCGCCCGCGCGCGCGCAACGAGAAGATCGTTCGTGGAGCCGACGGAGCCTTCTCGCTCAATGCGCCACTCGGTCTCGCTCACCGGTACAGATTAGGGTTGATACAGCCGTCGAACAGGGCGGTGGGGTGAGTGCGCGAGGGTGAGACCGTTGAAGAAAGTCTTGATTGCCAACCGCGGCGAGATTGCCGTTCGAGTCATTCGTACGTGTCGAGAGCTCGGGATTGGGACCGTCGCGGTCTACTCCGAACTCGACCGAGACGCCCTCCACGTTCGACTCGCCGACGAGGCCTTCGCGCTCGGTGGACAGACGGCCGCCGAAAGTTACCTCAACACTGAGGCGATTCTCCGCGCCATCGAACTCTCCGGGGCGGACGCCGTTCACCCCGGCTACGGATTCTTCTCGGAGAACACTGACTTCGCGCGAGCCATCACGTCCCGGGGCGTGACCTTTATCGGACCTCCGCCCGAAGCTATCGAGGTCATGGGGGACAAGATCTCCTCCCGCTTGGCGGCCGAAGCCGCGGGAGTGAGTGGGGTGCCGGGGCGCAGTGAAGTCCTGACGAGCGCCGATGAGGTGGTCGCGTTCGGTAACGAGGTGGGATGGCCCGTCGCCATCAAGGCCGCCTACGGCGGTGGCGGACGGGGAATGAAGGTGGTCTCTCGGCCCGAGGAGGCCACCGAGGCGCTGGAGAGCGCCCAGCGAGAGTCGCTCGCGTCCTTCGGACGTAGCGAGTGTTACGTGGAACGCTACCTGACGTGGCCGCGCCACATCGAGATGCAGATCATGGCCGACACCCACGGGAACGTGGTCTGGCTCGGTGAGCGTGACTGCTCCGCTCAGCGCCGGCACCAGAAGTTGGTCGAAGAGTCCCCGGCTCCCAACTTTCCCGACGAGGTGCGTCGCCGAATGGGTGAGGCGGCGGTGCGCGTGTCGCGGGCCTGCGGGTACGTCAACGCCGGCACGGTCGAATTCCTCTACCAGGACGGGGAGTTCTACTTCCTCGAGATGAACACACGACTCCAGGTGGAGCACCCCGTTACCGAACTCGTCACCGGCCTCGACCTCGTCGAGTGGCAGATCCGCGTCGCGTCCGGTGAATCTCTCGGTTTCACCCAGGACACGATTCGTCACGACGGTCACGCCATTGAAGTTCGCATTAACGCGGAAGACCCGGCCGGGGGTCGCTTTAGCCCGAGTCCGGGCACCATCACGACGTTGCGCGCGCCCGCGGGACCGGGAGTTCGACTCGACGCCGGGTACGAGACCGGAGATACGGTCTCGCAGTACTACGACAACCTGATCGCCAAACTCATCGTGTGGGGTCCCGACCGGGAGCGGGCGCGCCGTCGCCTCCTCCGGGCCATTGAGGAGACCCGCCTCGAGGGAGTGGCCAGTACGCTCCCGGCCGACACCATCATCTTGAACGACCCTCACTTCGTCGAGGGCACGCACTCCACTCGATGGGTCGAGGAGTCACTCGACTTCTCCTCCGTCGTCAGTCCGGCTCTTTCGGCGCCGTCCGAGAGCGACCTCGTTCGTCGCGACGTGACGGCGGAAGTGAACGGGCGCCGAGTCGCCGTTGCCGTGTGGCTTCCCGAGAGTGGAGCCACCGGACCCGCCAGTGCCCCCAAGCGACGGAATCACCACGCGAGCATCGCCAGCAGTGGGTCGGGCACCGTCGCCGCGCCCATGCAGGGAACCATCGTGAAGGTGTCGGTGACCGAGGGGGCGAGTGTCGCCGTCGGCGACACCATCGTCGTCCTCGAGGCGATGAAAATGGAGAACGCCCTCGTGGCCGAACGGGCCGGTACGGTCAAAAGCATTGCGGTGACGGCGGGTGACTCGGTGAACGCCGGCGATGTCGTGGCGGTGATCGAATGAGCGGCGAAGTTTCGCTTGAGCCCTACGTCGAGCGCCTCGTCGCGCTCAGTGAATTTGTGCACGCTCACCCCGAGTTGGGCTACGAAGAAAGAGAGAGTTCGGCCGCCGTCGCCGACCTGCTGGAGTCCAGTGGCTTTACGGTCACTCGCGGAGTGGGGGGCCTGCCCACCGCCTTTCGCGCCACCGCGGGGCAAGGTTCTCTCCACGTCGTAGTGTGTTGCGAGTACGACGCCCTCCCCGACGTCGGCCACGCCTGCGGACACAATCTCATCGCCGCCTCCTCGGCCGGAGCGGGACTCGCCCTCCTCGAACATCTCGACGAGGCTGACTTGCGGGTGACCGTTCTCGGAACCCCCTCCGAGGAAGGTGGGGGAGGAAAGATCGACCTCATTCACGCGGGCGAGTTCGACGACGCCCACTTCGCCATGATGGTTCACCCCTGGCCCGACGAACGCCTCGAGGCCCAGTGCCTCGCCGTCGACCATTTCGACGTGATCTACGAGGGGCGAGAAGCCCACGCCTCGGCCGCACCGTGGGAGGGAATCAACGCACTCGACGCCCAAACCATCGCCCAAGTAGCCGTCGGCCTCTTGCGCCAACACCTGCGACCCGGTGATCAAGTCCATTCCATCATCTCTGACGGCGGGGTCGCGGCGAATATCGTGCCCCAGCGAACCGTCGCTCGGTACATGGCCCGATCCGTTGACCTCGACCGCTTAGACGCCCTGCGCCAACGGCTGACCCGGTGCTTTGAGGCTGGCGCCCTCGCGACTGGTTCTCGCCTCGAACAAGTGGAGATCGGGAGTCGGTTCTCCCACATGGTGAGCCATCCCGGCATCCTCGCTCACTACCGTCAGGCCGCCGAGGCCCTCGGTCGCCGCTTCGACGCCGACGACGAGGGTCGCCCCCGTCCGACACTGTCGACCGATATGGCCAACGTGTCGTTAGTTGTCCCCTCTATTCACCCCTTGATTCGCCTCGAAACTCACGGAGCCGTCAACCACCAGCCGGAGTTCACCGCGTCGTGCCTCGGCGAGAACGCCGAAGCGACGCTCCGTGACGGTGCTCTGGCGCTCGCCGCTACCGCTCTCACGGTCGCTCGTGATGAGAATCTTCGCACCCAACTACTTGGAGGTCACTGATGGTCCTAGAGCACGCCTGGATTCAGGTTCACCCCGACGGAGCCGACGCCTACGCGGAGGCCGTCGCTGCCGCCCGCCCCTTCATCGAGGGGGCCCCGGGGTGCCACGGCATTGAACTTCGCCAGCAAATCGAGGACCCGACGTACTTCGTCCTCCTCGTTCGCTGGGACTCCGTCGAGGCGCACATGGAGTTTCGCGACTCGCCGGCCTTCGAGGGCTGGCGCGGTCTGACCCACTCCCACTACGCCTCACCGGTCGAAGTCACGCACTTCAACGAACCTCTGTCGCTGTCGTGAGCGACTGGACGCTCGACCCGGACACCCTGAGTGGTCTCGAGGGTCCCGACACGAGCGACCTCTGGAACGTGGACGGATCACGGCGGCTCGACCGGCTGTTGGCGGCGGCGTCGATAGCGACCCGCAAGGACGATCCCCTCGTTCGGTGGCGCGACATCACCATTGAGGTCGACCAGAGGGCGATCTCGGCGCGTCTCTACGAGCCGTCCGAGAGTTCCGGCCCGCGCGGCGGAGTCCTCTTCTTCCACGGTGGCGCCTTCGTGTTCGGAACCCTCGAGAGTGAGCACGACCGCTGCGTCGCGTGGTGCCGGGCGAGCGGGGCCCTCGTTCTCTCCGTGGACTACCGACTCGCCCCCGAGTTCCCCTTTCCCGCCGCCGTCGACGACTGTCGAGCGGCCGCGAGATGGATGACCGAGCACGCGGAGGAACTCCGTCTCGATCTCGCGCGCTGGTGCGTCGCGGGGGCGAGCGCGGGTGGGGCCCTCGCGGCGGGAGTGGCCCAGTGGGCGCGCGGGACTCTGGGGACTCCGCCCTGCGCCCAAATCCTCATCTACCCGGTTCTCGATGATCGCGCGACCGACGGTTCGGCCGCCACCTACTTTGAGGGACTGAGCTGGGACGGGCGGCGCGGCGCCAAGATGTGGGAGATCTACCTCAGTGATCACCTGCCGAACGCCGACGCCGCGCCCGCGCGAGCGGAGGATCTCCGGGGCCTCGCCCCGGCGTACTTCATGGTCTGCGAGCACGACCCCTTGCGGGACGAGGCGCTCGACTACGCGCGCCGCCTCCTCGACTCCGGCGTCGAAGTGGAGCTACACCTCTGGCCCCGCGCCTATCACGCCGTCGACGTTATTGCGCCGGACTCCCGACTCGCCCGACGAGCGATGCGGGAGCAGGGCGAGGTTCTTCGTCGGGTCGTGGGCCCATCCGACGAGTCCACCTCGTCGGACTAGTACTCACCCCAGACGCCTCGTAGGACGTCTGATACTTCGCCCACCGTGGCCCCCACGCGGTGCGCATCGCGCAGGGCGTAGACGACGTTGGCGCTGCCTTTCGCGGCCCCTTCGAGTTCGCTGAGCGCGTGACGAAGGGCGACCTCATCCCGCGACGCCCGAAACTCCGCGAGACGGGAACACTGACGACGTTCCTCGTCGGGGTCGTGGGGAAAGACTTCCGTCGTCGTCTCGTGCTCGTCGACGAACTTGTTGACCCCGACGACCACACGCTCGCCCCGCTCCACCGCCAGGGCCGCCTCGTAGGCGGCCCGTTCAATCTCCCCCGCCACGTACCCCGACTCCACCGCCGCCACGGCACCACCACGTGCGTCGATCTCCGCGAGGTACTCCCGCGCTCGACGCTCGACCTCATCCGTCAGGTGTTCCACGTAGTAGGAACCGGCGAGAGGATCCACCGTCGCCGTCACGCCCGACTCGTAGCCGATGACTTGCTGCGTGCGCAGGGCCAACTTGGCCGCGGACTCGGTAGGCAGCCCGAGGGCTTCGTCGTATCCGTTGGTGTGCAGACTCTGCGTACCGCCGAGCACCGCTCCGAGGGCCTGGAGCGTCACCCGCGCGACGTTGGTGAGGGGCTGTTGGGCCGTCAGGGTGGAACCCGCCGTTTGGGTGTGAAATCTCATCATCTGGCTCTTCGGATTGTCCGAACCGTAGCGCTCTTTGACGATGGTGGCCCAGAGACGACGGGCGGCGCGGAACTTCGCGACCTCCTCGAAGAGATCGTCGTGGGAGTTAAAGAAGAAGGACAGTCGAGGCGCCACGTCATCGACCTCGAGTCCGGCGAGACGGGCGGCGTCGAGATAGGCCATCGCGTTCGCGACGGTGAAGGCCACCTCTTGAACCGCCGTGGAACCTGCTTCACGGATGTGGTAGCCCGAGACGGAGATGGAGTTCCATTGGGGTACTTCGGCGGCGCAGTAGGCGAACGTGTCTACGACGAGTCGCATGGACGGACGGGGTGGGTAGACGTAGGTTCCCCGTGCCACGTACTCCTTCAAAATGTCGTTCTGGATGGTTCCGCGAATCTGATCGCCCCGCACTCCCTGCTCCTCCGCGACGAGCTGGTAGAGGACGAGCAGTGACGCCGCGGTGGCGTTAATCGTCATCGACGTCGAGACCGAGTCGAGGGGTAGCCCTCGCAACAAGCGGCGCATGTCGTCGAGGGACGAAATAGCGACGCCCACGCGACCCACCTCCCCGAGGGCTCGGGGGTGATCGGAGTCCAAGCCCATCTGGGTCGGGAGATCGAACGCGCAACTGAGACCGGTTTGGCCCGCCCCGAGGAGAAAGCGAAACCGCTCGTTGGTCGAATCGGCGCTACCAAAGCCGGCGTACTGACGCATCGTCCACAAGCGCTCGCGGTACATCTGCGGATGAATGCCGCGGGTGAAGGGAAACTCGCCCGGTTGACCCAGGCGTTCGGGAACCGGGCCCGCTTCGGGGCCGTAGGTCACCTCGACGGAGGGGGCGGAGTCGCGCGGGTCGTCGTTCACGACCTCATGCTACGACCACCGCAAAAGGCGAGTGCCCCCGGACCAGAGTCCGGGGGCACTCCTGTCGTTAGTGGGCCGGAGCCACCGCGTGCGGCATGCACAGGTCGTCGTACTCGGCGATGATGATCTCGCCGGCGTTCTCGCCGCAGGCCGGGCACTGGGGGTCACGGCGGACCTTAAAGTTCCGGAACGTTTGGTCCATCGAGTCGTAGGTCAACAGACGCCCCACCAGGGGGTCGCCGAGACCGAGGATCAACTTGATGGCCTCGAGCGCCTGAATCGACCCGATGATCCCGGGCAGAACTCCGAGTACACCCGCTTCAGCGCAACTCGGCGCCAACTCCGCGGGTGGCGGTTCGGGGATCATGCAGCGGTAGCACGGTCCCTCGTAGGGGGCGAACACCGTGGCCTGTCCTTCGAAACGGAAGATAGAGCCGTGAACCACCGGGATCTTCTTCAGCAGCGCCGCGTCGTTCACGAGGTAGCGGGTGGGGAAGTTATCCGTCCCGTCCACGATGACGTCGTACCCGTCGATGATGTCGAGGATGTTGTCCGCTCCGAGACGGGTGTCGTACATATTGACGACGAGGTCGGGATTGAGCGCGGTGAGCGTCATCTTCGCGCTCTCCACCTTGCGCAGTCCGACGCGGTCGAGATTGTGAAGAATCTGACGCTGAATGTTCGAGGCGTCCACCACGTCCATGTCGATGATGCCGAGCGTTCCCACTCCCGCGGCGGCCAGGTAGAGCGCGGCCGGGGAACCGAGGCCACCCGCTCCGAGCAGGAGCACCTTCGCGTCCATCAATTTCAGTTGGCCCTTTTCGCCCACCTCCGGCAGGAGGAGGTGACGCTGGTAGCGATTGCGCTGGTCGGGAGTGAGGGCGCGGGGCGTCGACCAGGGCAGGCCCTCGTCCTTCCACTTGTTAAAACCCCCAATGATGGAGACCACGTCGGTGTAGCCGAGGTCCTGGAGGGTCTTCGTGGCGAAGGCGCTACGAACACCACCCGCGCAGTACACGGCGATCGGTTTGGTCTTGTCGGGGAGGCGCCCCTCGACGTTGAACTCCAGGTGACCACGGGGGATGTGGGTCGCGCCGGGCAGGGCTCCCTGCTCGTACTCGTCGGGTTCACGCACGTCAAGAATCTCGTAATGGGAGAGATTCGTGGCGACGTCGTGCGGATCGATTTCGCGAATTTCGGCCTTGGCGGCGTTTAGTAGTTCACGGGGTGATGACATGACACTCCTTCCGGACGAAATATTAGTGGTTTAGTCAACAATTGATGACGGCCCGTGATAGACCACACCCGTGGAGTTCGACGACGTCTGGCGCCGGCGCCGAATGCGACGCAGTTTCACTGGAGAACCGCTCGACCTCGATCGACTGGAGCACCTCGTGGAAGAGTCTCTTCGAGCCCCCACCGCCGGCAACTGCGGAGGGGTACGAGCGACCATTCTCGGTCCCCGTCTCGTCTCGACCTTCATCCTCGCCGCCACGGACGAGGGTTGGCGAGCCCACTCACGCCGTCGAGAAGGACTCGAGCGAGCGGGTGCGGTGGTGATCTACTCGTCTCGCCCGGAGGACTACGCCGCGCGATACCGAGAGGCGGACAAGGCACGTTCCGACCTCGGAGACCTCGCGAACTGGCCCGTCCCCTACTGGCACACCGACGCCGCGATGGCGGCCCTCGGCTGCGTGCTGCTCTGCGAGAACGAGGGGTGGGGTGCCGCCCTGTGGGGCGCCTTTCGACACCACGCCGACATCGCCACCCTGGCCGGCCTCGGCGACGAAGACATCTTCGCGAGCCTCTTCATCGGGGTGCCGGACTTTCGCGATCCGCCCTCTCGTTCCCTCTCTCGGCCCACCCCGAGTCGCGCCGAGCGGGTGCGACGCCGGGAGTAGAACCCGGCCCTAGACGCTGGCCGCGATGACTGCGGCCGCGTCTCTCGACTCGAAGGTGAAGCCCGCTTCCGTGAGGGCGCGAGGGACCACGCGCTGGGAAGCGAGAACCGTGCCCTCTGCCATCTCCGTACCGAGTACCAGGCGAAGAGCGAACGCCGGGACTCGAGCCAGCGTCGGGCGACGCAGAGCCCGACCGAGAAGAGTCGTGAACTCGGCGTTCGTACACGCGTCGGGAGCCACCAGGTTGACCGGACCCTCGAGAGAAGAGGTGAGGAGAAACAGGAGGGCGCGAACCTCGTCACGGCGCGTAATGAGCGACATCCACTGACGCCCCGTACCGAGTCGTCCCCCGAGGCCGAGTCGAAAGAGGGGACGCACTCGAGCGAGTAGTCCACCCGCCGGGTCCATCACCAGACCGGTGCGCGCCGTGACTACCGAAGTCCCCGCACTCGCGAGGTCCCGGGCCGCGGCCTCCCACTCCCGACAGACTTCCGCCAGAAAGTCACTCCCGACGGAGGATGACTCGTCGAGAACTTCGTCCCCACGTGGGCCGTAAATGCCGATGGCGGACGCGTTGATCACCCGACCCACTCCACCGGCGGCGTCCATCACACCACGCAGTGCCCGGGTCGTCGACAAGCGGGACTGGAGGATCTCCTCCCGGTAGTGCGCGCTCCATCGTCGATCGGCCACACCGGCTCCGGCCAGGTTAACGATGGCGTCCACACCACCACTCGCGCGCACCCGCTCCACGTCGACCTCCCCGGTCGAGGGGTCCCAGCGAATGTCGTCAACGCCGAGAGATCCGCCGGGACGCACGAGTCGAACCACCGAGTGACCGGCCTCATCGAGCGCAGCACTCAACGCCGAACCAATAAATCCGCTCGAGCCCGCGATGATGACCCTCACGAGACGGACTGTCTCGCGAGCGACTCGAGGTACCGCGCGAGAGTTCGGGCCCCGAAGGCCGTCGCTCCCTTGGTCACGTACCCCCGGGTCTGATCACTTCGACCGGGCCCCGCAATATCGAGGTGGGCCCAGGGCCGCGTTCCCACGAAGCGCTGGAGGAAGAGGGCGGCGGTGATGGAGCCGGCACCGCCGCCCTTCGCAATATTGCGTAGGTCGGCGACGTCCGATTCGAGAAGTCGGGCGTAGGACTCGACGAGCGGCAGACGCCACAGGGATTCACCCGCATCGCGCCCCGCCTCTTCCAGTTGACGGGCCACTTCGTCCGAGGACGAGAACAGCCCTCCCACTTCGTCGCCGAGAGCGACCCGCTGGGCGCCGGTCAACGTGGCGACATCGATGATGACGTCGGGATTCGCCTCCACCGCCAAGCTCAGGGCGTCGGCGAGAATCACCCGACCTTCCGCGTCGGTGTTCAGAATTTCGATCGTCGTACCGTTACGGGCCGTGACCACATCCCCCGGCTTCGTAGCGCGATCGCCCGTGAGGTTCTCCGTCAGCGCCGCGATAGCGGTGACCCGCAGGGGCACCCGTAGCCGCGCGACCATCGAGAGGGCCGCCATCACGATGGCGGCGCCCGACATGTCCGTCTTCATCGCCATCATCGACTCGGCCGGCTTCAACGAGAGTCCACCCGAGTCGAAGGTCACGCCCTTACCGACGAGGACGACGTGAGCTCGCGCGTCACTCGGGCGGTAGCGCGCGTAGACGAGTCGAGTGGGTTCCGCCGATCCGGCACCCACGGCGAGTAGTCCTCCGAGGCCCTCCTCACGAATGGTCGACTCCGTCCAAATCTCGACGCCGGTGTCGGGGTCCGAACCGAGGCGGTGGGCGAACTTCTTCGCTAACTCTTTGGGCGTGGCGTGACCGGCCGGAGTATCGATCAGCCGCTTCGCCCAGTTCGTCGCGTCGGCCACCACCACGGCACGCTGCAAACCCCTCGACACCGCATCGTGATCGGCGACACTCGGCAGTGGGGAGCCCACGGGTGCGACAAGGAGTTCCCCGCTCGCGTCGGGAGTCTTGTAGTCGTACGCCGCGAGAAGCGCTCCCGTCACGAGAGCCTCCCCCGTGAGCTCAAGATCCACCGAGTACTCGGTCGGAACGAGAATGGCCACGTCGGATCCGACCGCGCGAGCGCGAGGGGCGAGTTGCGCACCGACCTGGCGCCACGCCTCGGGGGACGCGACAGACTCCGCTGAGCCGAGGCTAACGAGCACCACGAGCGCACCACTGACGGTCGAGAGAACGACACTCGATCCGGCGACGCTACTTAGTCCCCGGCGTCGACACCACTCGGCGTCGAGAGTGCGGGGAATGTCGACATCACCGACGCGCTGGGCCAAGGAGGCTTCGAGGCGGGCGCCCTCCTCGTCCACCGTCAGTGGCAGCGCCACCACCGGGGCCGACAACGCTTCGGCGAGAGGCACGACACGGGCATTGTTCACGTTGACTCCTTCGTCGACACGTTTCGTACTACGCGATGGGAGGGTCCCTCGGCAACCCGCGCGAGAGTCCACACGAGATCGCTCAGCCGGTTGAGGTAGTTCACTGCCAAGCTCTCCTCGAACTGGCACCGAACGACCGCCCGCTCCGCGCGGCGCACCACGGTTCGCGCCACGTCGAGCGCGGCCGACAACTGAGTCTCACCGGGAACGACGAACTCGTCGGGCATGACCACCACATCAGACCACCGGTCGATCGCATTCTCGAGTCGCTGGACCATGTCCGGGCTCACTCGAGTGCGACCTTCCTCCAGGCGATCGCGGTGATTCGGTGCGGAGGCCACTTCAGCCATCAATATCCAGAGGTCTCGCTGACACTCAACGATCTGAGCGGCGATCTCGCCGTCGGCCAGGCTGCGCGCCCAGCCCAGCGAAGCCTGGGCTTCGTCGACGCATCCGTTGGCCTCAATAACGTCGGAGGCCTTCTCTACTCGCCCGCCAAAGAGGAGTCCCGTCGTCCCGTCGTCGCCCCGCTTGGTGTAGATCTTCACCCTGATAAGCGTAGTGAGTGGAGTCGGACCGGTAGCCTGTCGAAGCGATGACCGCTTCTTCGCCCGGCCCGGGCTCCGACTTCTCTTCCCACGACCCCTACCTGAAGGCTCTCTCGTCCGGAGTCCTCATCTACGACGGGGCGATGGGCACCAACCTGCAGGTGCAGGGACTCAGTGCCGACGACTTCGGCGGGGCCGCCTTGGAGGGGTGCAACGAAATCCTCGTCGTGACGAAGCCTTCCGCCATTGAAACGGTTCACCGCTCCTTCTTGGACGTGGGGGTCGACGTCATCGAGACCGACTCATTTGGTTCGTTTTCCGTGGTGCTGAACGAATACGGCATCGCCGACCGCGCCTTCGAGTTGTCGCACCAGTCGGCCGTCCTGGCCCGGCGTGTCGCCGACGAGTACTCGAGCGCTACTCAGCCTCGATTCGTCGCCGGGTCCATTGGCCCCGGGACGAAGTTCCCAACACTCGGCCAGATCAGCTACGACGAGTTGAGTGCCAGTTACGAGGAGATGGCCTACGGACTCCTCGAAGGTGGGGTGGACGTTCTGCTCGTCGAAACAATGTTCGACCTCCTCTCCGGTAAGGCGGCCATTAACGCCTGTAAACGAGCGATGGCCCGTCACGGCCGTCGCGTGCCCATTCAGGCCCAGGTCACCATCGAGTTGACGGGACGGATGTTGCCCGGGACCGAAATCGCCGCCGCCATCACCTCTCTCAGCGCCCTCGGGATTGACGCCCTCGGGATTAACTGCGCCACCGGTCCGGTCGAAATGTACGAACCTCTGCGCACCTTGTCGGAGAGCTCCGGTATCCCCGTGACCGTCCTGCCGAACGCGGGGCTACCTAGCGTGGTCGATGGGCACATGCACTACGACCTCGGACCCGAGGCCCTGGCCGAACACCTGTCTCACTTCGTCAGTGACTACGGCGTCTCGGTCGTGGGCGGTTGCTGCGGTACGACGCCGGAACACCTGGCCGCCGTCGTCAACGCGGTGCGCCCCCTCGAGCGCGCCTCTCGCCACCCGGTCATTGAACCGGCCGTGGCGTCGATCTACTCAGTCACCACCTACGACCAGGACCGTTCCGTCTTGCTCGTGGGTGAGCGCACCAACGCCAACGGTTCGAAGAAGTTCCGCGAGGCCATGCTCGCGGGTGACTGGGACACCTGCGTGGCCATTGGTCGAGCCCAGATCGCCGAAGGAGCCCACCTTCTCGACGTGTGCGTGGACTACACCGGCGCGGACGGGGTGTCGGACATGAACGAAGTGATGTCCCGGTTGGCGACCCAGTCTTCCGTACCCATCATGGTCGACACGACCGAGGCCCCGGTCGCTCGAGCGGCGCTCACCTGGCTCGGGGGAAAGGCCATTCTCAACTCGGTCAACCTCGAGGAGGGTGACGCTCCCGGAACTCGCCTCGACTCCTTTCTCTCCCTCGCCGCCGAGTTCGGAGCGGGCGTGGTGGCGACCTGCATCGACGAGGAGGGCCAGGCCCGAACCGCCGACTGGAAGGTCCGCGCGGCCCGAGCGATTACCGACATCGCGGTCGATCGATACGGACTCGACGCTCGCGATATTTTCATCGACCCCCTCGCCCTTCCGCTCTCGACCGGTATGGAGGAGTCCCGTCGCGACGGTATCGAAACTATTGAGGCGATTCGCCGTATTAAGAGTGAGTTGCCGGGCGTTCGGACGATTCTCGGTCTCTCCAACATCTCCTTCGGATTGAACGCAGCGGCCCGTCAGGTCCTGAACTCCGTCTTTCTTCACGAGTGCGCCGAAGCCGGGCTCGACGCGGCCATCGTCCACGCCTCGAAGATTCTCCCACTCGCCAAGGTGGACCCGCACGCGCGAGAACTCTGCCTCGACCTCATCTACGACCGGCGCCGGGAGGGTTACGACCCCCTCTCCGACCTCCTCGTTCACTTCGAGGGGGCCACGACCGCCCAGTCGAGCGGCCCGGCCCTCGACGATCTGGCCCTCGAGGAGCGACTACGTCGTCGCATCATTGACGGTGTCCGCGTTGGTCTCGAGGCCGACCTCGACGAGGCCATGGCCGAGGGGCGCGCCCCTCTCGACATTGTGAACGACATCCTGCTCGACGGCATGCGCGAGGTGGGAGCGCTGTTCGCGAGCGGGGAGATGCAACTCCCCTTTGTACTCCAGAGCGCCGAAACGATGAAGGCGGCGGTCGCCCACCTCGAGCCCCACATGGAACGCAGTGACCAGGGGGGACGCGGCACCGTGGTACTGGCCACGGTGAAGGGTGACGTCCACGACATCGGTAAGAACCTGGTGGACATCATCTTGACCAACAACGGCTACCAGGTGGTGAATCTCGGTATCAAAGTCGGTATTAACGAGATGATCAACGCCGTCGAGGAGCACCGGGCCGACGCTCTCGGCATGAGCGGGCTTCTCGTGAAGTCCACTCTCATCATGCGCGAGAACTTGGAGCTGATGAACGACCGGGGCCTCAGTCACGTGCCGGTCTTGCTCGGAGGGGCGGCCCTCACGCGGACCTACGTTGAACGGGACCTGCGCTCCGTCTACGACGGCCGTGTCTTCTACGGCAAGGACGCCTTCGAGGGGCTCGCCGTACTCGACCGCCTATCCGAAATTCGACGCGGGCAGCTCGAGGACGACCAGTTCGGTCGGGTGATTTCGACCTCCACGGTGCAGCGTCGATTCCGCGAAGAGCCCCGAGAGGTGGAGGGTCTCCCCCGGCGCGCTCCGTCAGTGTCCGCGGATACGGAGTTGTTCGACCCCCCCTTCATCGGTTCTCGCGTGGCGAAGGGTATTTCGCTCGACGACATCGCCGACTACCTCAACCTCACCGCCCTCTTTCGTAACCAGTGGGGTTACCGGCCCGAAGAGGGCGAGAACGACGCCGCGTTCAAGGAGAGGGTCAGCGCCATCCTGCGGGAGCAACTGGCCCTCGCCAAGGCGGAGAACCTTCTCGTGCCCCAAGTGGTCTGGGGCCACTTTCCCGTCGCCGCCGACGGAAACGACCTTGTCGTCTTCGAGGACGACTCGCGGACCTCCGAGCGAGCTCGCTTCCACTTCCCCCGTCAGATCACCGATCCGTATCTCTGTATCGCCGACTTCTTTCGACCGCGGGAGAGTTCCGACCGGGACTACGCCAGCTTCATGCTGGTCACCATGGGCGAAAGAGTCTCGGAACGCACCCGCGAACTCTTCGAGGCTAACCACTACCGGGACTACCTCTTGCTCCACGGACTCGGCGTGGAGATGGCCGAGGCCCTGGCCGAACTCTGGCACCGGCGCATTCGCGAAGAGCGCGGATTTGGCGACGAGGACGGACCGACGCTCTTCGGCCTCTTTCGTCAGCAGTACCGGGGCGGACGCTACTCCTGGGGATATCCGGCCTGTCCCGATTTGTCGGACAATCAGACGGTTGCTGAACTTCTCGGCGCGGACCGCATTGGGGTGACGGTGTCGGAAGGCTTCCAACTGCACCCGGAACAGACGACCGACGCCATTATCTGTCACCACCCCATGGCCAAGTACTTCGTCGCCTAGAACTCTCCAGCTTCGGCCGCCGCCACCAGACGTTGCTCCGTCGTCGGCCGCAGACCCGCCCGCCGTTCACGCCACAGACCCCGGGCCACCTCGTCGTCGACGACGTCGCGCACGGTTTCGGCGAGTCGGCGCACGTCGAGCCCAGCGTCAAAGGCCGCCGAGATGTCCCGGCGAGCAAAACCCTCGTACTCGCCCCCCTCGGGCAGCCACAGGGGAATCGAGTCCGGTCCGGACCACGCCGAGACTCCGTGGGCGCTCAAGACGGACTCGGGGACCGGAAGGAAGTCACCCGCAAATCCGCAGACGTCAGCCACCGATTCGAGTACTTCGACGAGGGGTGTCGAGGGACCACCGACGTTATGGACGCCCACGAGCCCCTCGTCGGCACTGCGGAGCACCCACTCCGCGACGTCGCGCACGTCCACTAACTGCACCACGCTGTCGGGGGAGTCGGGAACGACAACCGGCGCGTCGACGTCACGCGACAATCGCGCCGGCCAGTAGCCGAATCGGTCACTCGGGTCACCGGGCCCCACGAGCAGACCCGGGCGAAGGACGTGGAGCCGGTCCCCGACTCGCTCCCGACAGATCGCTTCCGATCGTGACTTCAGCCCCGGGTACGCCTCATCCCCGGCGCCTTCCGTGAGCGGGGCGCTCAGCTCCGCCGTTTCGTCGGCCCAGGGCTGATCGTGACGCGCGTAGACCGAACACGAGGAGACGTACGTCCAGTGTCCCGCCCGAGCTCCCAACTCCCGGAGCGCTTCGTCGACGAAACTGGGCTGAGTCGCCACCTCGACGACGAAGTCAAAGGTGCCCTCGAGCGCGCGATAGACCACCGGGCCCCAGCGCCGATCGGCCACCACGGAGGTGACCCCCAGGGGAAATCCCCCGGAGTCACCCCGGGCGAGACACACCACCTCGTCACCCGCGTCGAGCGCGAGTTCGGCGATTGCGGCCGACAGAAACGTCGTGCCGCCGAGGACGAGAACGCGCACCCTAGCGTCGCGTGGACAACGCGACCGGAGTGTGATCGAGCGCTTCGCGAGCGTGGTAGCTCGAGCGCGTCAGGGGAGAGGACTGCACGTGGGACAGTCCCACCGAGCGACCGTACTCGGCGAGTCGATCGAACTCCGCCGGCTCCCAGTAGCGCGACACTGGAATGTGGCGGGCGCTGGGGCGCAAATACTGCCCGATGGTGGCGATCTGGACCCCGACGGCCGCGAGGTCGCTCAAGGTCACCTGGACCTCGTCTTCGGTCTCACCCAAACCCACCATCAAGCCCGACTTGGTCACCAGACCGGCCGCGGCACCCCGGGCGAGAACGGTGAGACTCCGGTGGTAGGCCGCGGAGGGCCGCACGGCGTGTTGGAGGCGAGCCACCGTCTCAATGTTGTGGTTGAGTACGTCGGGACGCGCGTCAATAATCAGCTGAAGGTCCCGGGGAGAACCTTTCAGGTCCGAAATGAGAACTTCCACCGCGGTCTCCGGCGACACTTCGCGAATAGCCCGAATCGTGTCGGCGATTGCTCCCGCTCCCCCGTCATCGAGATCGTCGCGCGCGACGCACGTCACGACCGCGTGGCGTAGCCCGAGCCGTACGACGGCTTCGGCCACTCGTGCGGGTTCCGTCGGATCGAGCGGGAGAGGTTTTCTCGTGTCAATGAGGCAGAACCCGCAGTTACGAGTGCACCGCTCACCGTTCACCATGAACGTCGCCGTACCGTCTCGCCAACACTCGAAGATGTTGGGGCACCCCGCCTCTTCGCATACCGTCACCAAGCGAAGGTCCTCCGTGAGAGTACGGAGACTCTGATACTCCGACCCCATGTGGGCTTCGATGCGGAGCCACTCGGGCTTTCTCGTCGCGAGGGGGAGCGCCGTCTCGAGATCAACGCCCGCCTTACGGAGACGACGAATGAGGGGCCGCTCCTCGCTCACTTCCGCGCGAGCACGCTCCACGCGAGCGACGCGCTCTGAGCCACCCAAGTGAGCCACCAGAGCCCGTCCGAGACGCTCCTCGACGACCTCGTCGCTGACGTCGAGGCCGAGCGACTGGAGCGATCCCACCGGCTTATCGGGGATCCCGCAGGGCACGATAAGCCGAAACGCGTCGAGATCGACACTCACGTTGAGGGCCACTCCGTGAAGAGTGCGACGACGACCGTCCTCCGTGCGGATGGTGCGCGCCCCCACGGCGGCGATCTTGTGGGGCCGTGAGTCGAGCCGAGCCCACACTCCCGGATACCCGTCGAGGCGACCCACGAGACCAAGGACACCCTCGGCGTCGAGGTCTCGTACCGCCTCAATCACGGCGTCTTCCATTCGTCCGACGTGCTCACGCCCCGCTCCCGGGTGGTCGGCAACGGTCACGACGGGCCACGCAACCACTTGGCCGGGGCCGTGAAAGGTGATGTCGCCCCCCCGATCGGTTTGCACCACTTCCGCGTTGAGCAGCGCCGGAGCGACGAGGAAATGTTCCTCCTTCGCTCGGACCCCCTTGGTGTACACGGGCCAGTGCTGAAACAACAACACGTAGTCCCGGGGTCCCCGCGCGAGAGCGCGCTGCAGGTCGTCCGCCTCCCCAAAACTGATCCGGCCGAGGTGGCGTCGCTCAATCACCGCGACCCCTTCAGACCCTGGCCCACTCGTTCGAGGAACTGCGCTGCGATCAGGGGATCACAGACCCGGTGATCAAAGGAGAGTCCGAGCGTCACGACGTCACGAGGAACGACCGCACCCGACTCGTCGAACGCCGGGACAACGCGCGGAGTTCCCACGCTCAGTGCGGCGACTTGGGGAGCGATGATGAGGGGTGTCACCACCACCGTGTGGGGGCTCGGCGAACTCATGAGAGTAAAAGTTCCTCCGAGAAGATCGTCTGCTCCCAATTGGCGCGCTTCGCGAAGTGTGTCCAACTCGCGGAGCCGGCGTTCAATGGCGTCAACCTCCAGATGGGTCGCCGCGTGCACGACGGGAATCACCATTCCTTCGGGTGACCCGTGCCGTACGACACCGATGTTGAGACTGCGCTGAACGGTGAGGGTGTCACCCATCCAGGTGGCGTTCAACTCTTCAAACTCCTCGAGGGCGTCGACGAGGGCGCGCACCACGGCAGCTTCACCGGACACCGGGAGACCGTCGAGGTCGCGAGGTTGACGCCGAAGCGCTCCGAGAAGTCCGGCATCGACCTCCACCGAGACGAATCCGTGGGGGATAGAAAAAGCCGACAGCATCATGTGCTGCCCCATGCGCCGACGCTGCGAACTGAGGCTCACCACGACTTCTTCAGTCGGACCGAGGGCCACCGCACGCTCGGCGTCGCGACGCGTGATCTGACCACCGGGCCCAGTCCCCACCACCGTCGAGGCTTCGACCCGTCCGTCGCTCAGAATGCGCCGTACGACTGGCGACACGACAATTCCCGCTGAGCCCGACGGAGCAGACGTCGTGGGAGTTGATCGAGGGCCGGCGCTCGCCGTGGCCGTCGGGGTCGGAGTAGTCGGGGCGACCACGCTTCCCGGTTCGGCATTTTCGTCGATGACCGCGACACGAGCTCCCGTTTCCACGGTGTCCCCGTCGCCGGCCAGAATCTGGACCAGCACACCCGCCGCGGGCGAGGGCATCTCCGAGTCGACCTTGTCCGTCGACACCTCGAAGAGTGGCTCATCCCGATTGACGTACTCCCCCACCTTCTTGAACCATCTCGTGATGATTCCCTCGGTGACCGACTCACCGAGCGACGGAAGCGTGACCTCAACCAACGTGGATGCCCCGACCCGCCAAGGCGAGCAGCGTCTCGCCGAAGGTCTCGGACAGCGACGGGTGCGGCTGGATGAGGGCGGCCGCCTCCTCCGCCGTCGCCTCCCAGTTGACGGCGTAGTACCCCGCGCCCAACTGCTCGGTCACCCACGGACCCGCCATGTGCACGCCGAGGATCTGACCCGCCGTTCCGTCAGGTCGCTTTTCGGCGATGACTTTGACGACCCCGTCCGTCTCGCCGATGATCTGGGCGCGACTGTTTCCTCCGAAGGGGTCCTTCTTCACCACGACCTCGTATCCACGCTCCTTAGCGGCGGCCTCGGTGAGTCCGACGAAGGCAACTTCGGGGTTGGAGTAAATCGCCCAGGGAACCCGGTCGTAGTCCACCGGCATGACGGGCTCACCGAGAATCGTCTTAATCGCCACTACCGCCTCAGCGAAACCGACGTGCGCGAGCTGGGGGGTTCCGGCGACGACGTCGCCGACGGCGAACACCTGAGGGTTGGCCGTACGCATGCGCGAGTCGGCGACGACGAAGCCACGCTCGTTAATCTCGACACCCGTGCCCTCGCCGAGAAGACCCTCGGTCCGCGGACGACGACCGACCGACACGACAACGACGTCGACGCTGACCGCGTCTCGACCCTCCAAGGAGATGGTGGTGCCCTTCTTCGTCGGTTGGTGACCCGTGATGGTCACGCCCGTCAGAATTTCGATGCCCCGCTTCTTAAAGGCCCGCTGCACGACACTCGCGACCTCCGTGTCGCATCCGGCGAGGATGGACGGGAGGCTCTCCAGAATCGTCACCTGCGTGCCCATGTCGGCCAACACCGACGCGAACTCACACCCGATGGCGCCCCCACCGATAACCGCCGCCGACTTCGGCAGGGTCGAGAGGTTCAAGAACTCGTCGGAGGTCATCACGATCGACCCATCTACGTCGAAGCCCGGAAGGGTCCGCGGCACCGACCCCGCCGCGAGAATCACGTGAGTGCCCTGGGCCACGACACCGGCGTCGGCGCCGTCGAGAACGGTGACCATCTGGTCCTTATCGAGGCGCGCCGTTCCTTCGAAGAGGGTGATCTTGCGCCCCTTGATGAGACCACTCAGACCCTTGTGCAAACGGTCCACGACTTCGTTCTTGCGAGCTTGGCTGACGGCGAAGTCCACCGACACGCTCTTCGCGGTGATACCGAAGTCACTGGCGTGCTCGAGGGTGCGACGGACATGGGCGGTCTCGAGGAACTCCTTCGCGGGCACGCATCCACGGTGCAGGCAGGTCCCACCGACCTTGTCCCTTTCCACCAGGGCCACGTTCAGCCCTCCGGCCGCTCCGTAGAGCGCGGCCGCGTAACCACCGGGGCCTCCACCAATTACGACGACATCGAACTTCTGGACCTCTGGTGCCACGGTGTTCCCCTTTTGACGCTCCGGTTCTGAGCCCCCCGTGCGAGTCTACGACGTGTGGCCCGACCCTCTCGCGCCACTCTGACGATCGGCCGCGGTCGTAGCGAGTCGGTCGACGAGGTCGTTCATGGCGTCACCGCTGTGACCCTTCACCCAACGAAACTCCACCCGCCGAGTGGCCGTCAGCGCCAGGGAAAAGAGGTCCTCCCACAGGTCACGATTAGCGACCGGCTTGTTCTGAGAGTTACGCCACCCGCGACGACGCCATCCGTCGTACCACCGCTGATGAAAACAGTTCACCACGTACGTGGAGTCGGAGACGATCTCGACGTCCTCGTCGGGATGTTCCCGAAGAGCCTCGATGACGGCGAGGATCTCCATTCGTTGATTCGTGGTGTGGGCTTCCGCTCCGCTGGCAAAGTGGGACTCACCCTCGGCCCAGGCCCAGCCCCCCGGACCGGGATTCCCGCGGCAGGCCCCGTCGGTGTAGAGCCGTCTCACCGGCGCCGCGTGATCCACGCGTCGGGATCGTCGGTAAAGCGGGTCACCGCGGCGGGCAGCGAACCTCGCAAGACCTCACCGAGCGTGACGTGTTCCAGCACTTCGCGCAGGGCGCCCCGCACGGCCACCCAGACGTCACGGAGGTGCTCGGCCTCCCCCTCGTAGGCGAGGGTCTCCGGTCGCATACCGCGAACTCCCGCCATCGGTCCAGAAACCACTCTCAACACGTCCGCGATAGTGATCGTGTCGGGGTCTCTCGCGAGGCGAAACCCTCCTTCGGGACCGCGCTGGGAGGTGACGAGACCCCCCTTGCGAAGGTCAGAAAGAATCGCCCCGAGGAACTTCGCGGGCAACTCCTGACGCTGCGCCAGGTGTTCCGCCGAAACGGAGGTGTCACTCGCCGCCAACGTGAGCAGAGCTCGGATGGCGTATTCGGCCTTGGCGGGAATCTGCACGCCTCCATTGTGCCCCAGGGACGCCCCGGGGTCGGACCAGACAGACCGGAGCCGTTAGCGCTGTCGATCGAGCCAACCGAGCAACGTCGCCACCATGCGGGGATCGGCCCGCAGTTGGTGACCCGCCCCGTTAATGAACCGAATCTCCGCTCGCCCGTCGGCGCTACTCAAAAGGTCTCGGGCGTCACTCGCCGGGACATCCGCGTCATCGGATCCGTGAATGATGATGAGGCGGCGCGGGGCGAAGTCGGCGATGGCCCCCAGGGGGTCAATACCGAGCACGCCGTCGTAGAGCACGCCGGCTGGCTCCAATTCCGCCGGATCAGCAACGACCCCCGCCGCGATGACGGAGTGATACAAATCGTCGGGAGAACCCGCCCACCGGTCGAGGTGAGCGGGTGTAGCGAGGGTCGCGATGGCGCGAACTCGATCATCAGTCACCCCGTGACGAAGAGCGAGCGCTCCGCCGAACCCGAAACCGGCCAACGCGAGACGGCCCTCCGACGGCGCGACGGCGCCGACCACACAGGTGAGGTCGGCGAGCCAACGCGATGCGGAAAAAGTCCCCGTGCTCGAGCCCACCCCGGACAACGTGGCCGTCGCCACCCGCCATCCCGACTCGTTCGCCAGATTCTCCGCCATTTGGGGCAACAAGCCCGCCGCGAGGCGGCCCATTCCGACAGCTCGGGGCAGCCCGTGCAGGAGGAGCAGGACGTTCGACGACGTCGGACCGGAGTCGGCGAGGGCTACGCGCAGGTCCAGTTGGGAGTCGCCACTGGAGAGAACGTGGTGCTCAATCATGCGTCTGGAGCCTACGACACGACTGCCCCGAAGGGGGTCCCGTTAGGCTGGCGCCGTGAGTACTCCGGTTCTGCAGCTCGTTGACGTCCACGCCCACGCCGAGGGCTCCGAAATCTTGCGGGGAGTCTCGCTCGAGGTTCACCCGGGCGAAGTTCACGCCCTAATGGGGCCGAATGGTGCGGGTAAGTCGACTCTCACCAACGTCATCATGGGTCACCCGGGGTACACGCTCAGTTCGGGGCAGATCTTGTTGCACGGCGAGGACATCACGGGCTGGAGTACGGACGAGCGGGCGCGGGCCGGCGTCTTTCTCGCCTTTCAGTATCCCGAGGCCATCAGTGGCGTCTCGGTGGTGCAGTTTCTCCGCCAAGCCATCGCCGCCCGCCGGGGCTTGAGCGAGTTGAGCGTCCTCGAGGTTCGCCTCGACCTGATGGACTGGATGTCGCGACTCGGCATGGATCCGGCCTTCGCCGAACGTCACCTCAACGAAGGATTTTCCGGGGGTGAGCGTAAGCGCAACGAGATTCTGCAAATGGCTCTCCTCACTCCCGCCATTGCGCTTCTCGACGAGACCGACTCCGGCCTCGATATCGACGCCCTGCGTGTCGTGGCCCGAGGCGTCCGAACGGTGAGAGAGCAGCACCCCGACATGGGGACCCTGCTCGTCACCCACTACGTGAAGTTGCTCGACGAGATTGTCCCCGACGTCGTCCACGTTCTCCTCGACGGACGCATCATTCACACGGGTGACGCCACGGTGGCTCGAGACATTGAAGTAGGAGGGTACGACGCTCTGCGGGCTCGGGTGAACTCGTGAGTTACGACGTTCGCGTCCTGCGCAGTGACTTTCCCCTCCTGCGACGAGTCGTGAACGGTCATCCCCTCACCTACCTCGACTCCGGCGCTACTTCACTCACTCCGCGCACCGTTCTCGAGGCGATGGACGTCTACTACTCCCGCCACCACTCCAACGTGCACCGCGGGGTCTACCAAACGGCCGCGGAAGCCACCGAGGCCTACGAGGGGGCGCGCGCCGACGTGGCTCGCTTCATCGGAGCCGCGTCGCCCGACGAGGTGGTCTTCACGAAGAACGCGACGGAGAGCTTCAACCTCCTCGCCCGGGCGTGGGGGACGGCTCACCTCAAGGAGGGCGACGTCGTCGTCCTCTCCGAGATGGATCACCACGCCAACCTGGTTCCCTGGTTCCAACTACGCGACTCCCACGGAATCACCCTTCGTTTCTTACGCGTCAACGACGAGTACCGACTCGACCTCAGCAATCTCGACGAGTTGCTCGACGGGGCTCGCCTCCTCAGCGTGACCGCGATGAGTAACGTCCTCGGCACCGTGACGCCGATCGCTCAGCTGGCCGAGCGCGCTCACGCCGCCGGAGCCCTGCTCGCCGTGGACGGAGCCCAGTCCGTCGCCCACCTGCCGACGAACGTCGCAACTCTCGGAGCCGATTTCCTCGCGTTCTCCGGCCACAAGATGCTCGGTCCCACCGGTATCGGAGTTCTGTGGGCGAAGAGTGAACACTGGGCCGAAACGCCCCCGTTTCTCGGGGGCGGCGGGATGATTTCCGACGTCACACTCGACGGATTCACTCCGGCCTCGGGACCGGCACGCTACGAGGCGGGTACGCCCCCTATCGCCGAAGCGGTCGGACTCGGGGCGGCCGTGCGCTACCTCTCCTCGATCGGAATGGACGCCGTCGCCGCTCACGAGCTCGACCTCACCGCCTACGCCCTCGAACGACTCGCTCACTCCTTCGACGAACGGGTCCGCATCATCGGTCCGTCGACCACGCTGGACCGGGGTGGCGTCATCTCTCTCGACGTTGAGGGGGTCCACCCCCACGACGTCTCCCAGGTTCTGGACCAGCACGGGGTGTGCGTTCGCCCGGGGCACCACTGCGCGAAGCCCCTCATGCGCCGATTCGGTCTCGCGGCGACGGCGCGTGCGTCGTTTGGCCCCTACTCCATCCCCGCCGAGGTCGACACCCTCGTCGACGCCCTCCGAGACGCGCTGGAGATGTTCACGTGACCCAGATGCCTCCCCTCAACGATCTCTACCGCGAGATCGTGATGGACCACTACCGCACTCCTCGTAATCGTGGCGAGCTACCCACTCCCCCCGCGCAGCGTGCCGACGGCCACAATCCGTTGTGCGGAGACGAGATCTCCGTCTACGTTCTCATCAACGGGGACGTGATCGAGGACATCAAGTTGACCGGACACGGGTGCTCCATCTCCCAGGCCTCCTCGTCCATGATGAGTGCCGCCGTCAAGGGGCGAAGCCTCGAACAGACCCGGGAACTCGTCGCCCGCTTCAAAGAGCTCATGACGAGCGAGACCGCCGACTCCTCCGACCAGGCCCTGCGGGAGTTGGGGGAGATTGCCGCCCTCTCGGGAGTCTCTAAGTTTCCCGTTCGCATCAAGTGCGCGACCCTGGCCTGGAATACATTGACCCAGGCCCTGGACGACGCTCCTCAGCAGGGGTAGGGGTCGAAGTACTGGTCACCTTCGTAGGTCGTGGTGGTCACCGGCGCCGACGTGGCCGCCGCGAGGCTCACCGAGAGCGAGGATGAGGAGTGAGCGGGGTTCGTCACCGCGGCGGCCGTGGCCCCAATCACCGGCGGGGCCACCACCTGAAACTGAGCATTCGGGGGCGGGTTGGTCGGTCGCATCAGTTGTGAGCCGAAAATTTTGACGAGCTGCTGCTCGGCTCCGGGTTCGACGACGGTCAGAATCGAACCGAGAGCCGCGTTTTGCGACGGCGTCGTGTCCAGGGTGTACGTCGAGAGCGCCCCGATGTTGATCGAGTGGAACTTAATCGCCAGGCCGATGAGTTCGGAGTAGGAGAAGGTCGAGTCCAGCGTGATGCCCTGGGGCAACTTCGAAAGGAACGAGGCGATGGTCACGGGGTTGTAGAGAGTCTTCGCCCGGTTGACCATGGCCTTGATGTACTCGTTCTGACGGTAAATCCGTCCGTAGTCCGACGTGACGTCGTAGTTCCACTGGCCGTTCTGGTACCACTGGTAGTGGCGCGAACGCACGAGAGCCAGGGCTTGGGTGTTGGAGATGGTCACGCACCCGGCGTGGGGAACGAAGAGCCCCGACATCGTGTCTTTGGCCGGGTAGGGGAAGTACATCTTCACACCCCCGATGGCGTCGGTGGCGTTGATGATGCCGGCAAAACTCACCACAATCGTGTGGTTAATGGGAATCCCGAAATTCGCGGTGATGGTTTGGGCCAGGAGCGAAGGGTTGTCGGTGAAGAGTGTCGTATTGAGACGATTGAACTGCCCGAAACCGTGGGCGACGGACGCTCCGAGCATGGACACAATCGTGTCGCGAGGAATGGAGAGCACCGTAATCGTTCCCGCCGTCGGATCAACGTGCATGATCTTGATGACGTCACTACGCTGACCCGCCACCGATCCACTGGAGGCACCGGTCTGGGCTGCGACGGCCCCGGACAGTCCCGCGCGAGAGTCGGAACCAACCTCCAAGATATTGAACGGTTGTCCCGGAACGCGAGCGACTTCACCCGTCACGGTGACTTTATGAATCTTCGAGAACAGGTAGTAACCGTAGAAGTAGCTTCCGCCGAGTACGCCGGCGATGAGTAACACCACCGCCACACCCGTAATGATGAGCCCCCGGTAACGACGCCACCCGGAGCGAGGTCCGGAGGTCCGCCGACGACCCCCCGATCGAGACGTTGATCCACTCGGGCGTCCGTCAATGGCCTGCCCGAGCGCTTCGAGGCGACGCGCATTCGCTACTCCATCACGTCGTCCGTGAGCGGGCGGGCGGGCGCCAGAACCGTCGTGAGAGCCGGTTGACATGGGGTCCAGCCTACTAGCGGGTGGTAAGAATTCTTTAACTCTCGAGGGCGCTGAAGGGCTCGTACCCCTCGGCCTCCAGTTTTTCAGCGAGTTCGGGTCCACCCGACGCGACGACTCGCCCGGAACTGACGACGTGGATGACGTCCGGGGTCATTTCCTGAAGGAGTCGCCGGAAGTGGGTAATGGCGAGGACGCCACACGACCACTCGGCCGTCGCCTGGGCGAGGCGGCGCGCCACGGCACCGAGCGCGTCAACGTCCAGACCTGAGTCGATTTCGTCAAGAATCGCGAAACGAGGCCTCAGAACGCCAAACTGCACCATCTCGGCTCGTTTGCGTTCTCCTCCCGAGAGGTCGACGTTCATGAATCGATCGAGGAGTTCGTCGCGGAGTCCCACGCGGGCCGCCTCTTCGCTCATGCGCTCGCGCACCTCACCAAGTTCGCCCGCCGCAGCGAGCGCGTCGACGAGACGGACGCCCGGCACATCAAGAGGGTGCTGCAGGGCGAGGAAGAGCCCCGCGGAGACTCGCTCCGCCGGAGCGAGGGTCAAAAGATCGACTCCATCAATCGTCGCGCGTCCGCCCGTCACTCGATACCCCGGGTGTCCCGCTAACGCGTGCGCCAGAGTCGACTTACCCGAGCCGTTCGGCCCCATAATGACGTGAACTTCACCGGAGGACATCTCCAGGCTCAAACCACGCAGAACCTCTTTCCCGGCAACCTCGACGCGTAACTCGTCAATAACGAAGTGGCTCATTGGCCCACCACCTTCACTCGACCCTCTTCTACGACGGCGTCCCAGCGCTCCACGGGGTGAGTCGCCGGAAGCGACTGCGGTTCGCCCGTATCGAGGGCGAAGGTGGCTCCGTGTCGCGCACACTCGATCGTCCGGTCGACCACGTCGACCTCCCCTTCGGAGAGGGGAAAATCCTCGTGAGAGCAGCGATCAGAAAGTACGTAGACCTGATCGTCGAGGCGAACGAGAACCAGCCGACGTCCCGGCACGTCCACGGGATACGCCCGTCCCGACTCAAAGTCGTCGAGCGCTCCGAGGTCGATGGTCATGCTCCCACCACGGCGGACAACTCAGTGGCCAACGCCGACTCAATAACTCCCGACACACTGTCGGGTAGGGCGGCGACCATCTCGTAGAGGAATCCCTGAATCATGAGGCGCTCGGCGTCGCGGCGGGGGACGCCCCGAGACTCGAGGTACCAGCGCTGGAGCTCGTCGAGAGGTCCCACACTGGACGCGTGAGCACACACGACGTCGTTTTCACGAATGTCCAGATTCGGCACCGAGTCGGCGTGGGCGTGGGGTGACAGCAGGAGGTTGTGATTGGTCTGGCGCGCGTCGGTCTTCTTCGCACCCTTTTCGATTTCAATGAGTCCGGTGTAGATACTTCGCGACTCGCCGGCGACAGCCCCCTTCGAGAGCAAGACCGAGGAGGTGCGAGGTGCTCGGTGGTACTGCCGCGTGCGGTAGTCGTGCACCTGGGCGTCCCGACCGAGGTACGTCGTGCGCAGCTCGTTGCGTGCACCCGGGGCAACCAGATCAGCGTCATTGCGTGAGCGGTTGTATCCCGCCCCGAGGGAGATCACTGCTTGGGCCAGGTGGGAATCACGTTCGAGTGTCGCGAGGGACCGCGCAATGTGCCACCCATCGAAGGGCAGGTATTGATACGTGCCGAGACGAAGGTTCGACGACTCCGCCACCGCGTAGTGAGACACGGGAACAACGAACGCTCCGGACTCCCCACTCAGGTGTTCCACGACGCTCAGCGAGCTTCTCGCCCCCACCACGAGGGAGGTCAAGGGGAAGCTGGCACCGCGACTCACCGTGGACTCGACGACCACCGGTTCCTCGAGGACCGTGCCGGGCTCCACGGTGATCTCGACCACTCCCGGGCTGAGGGCGAACGCCAGTTGACTAAAGGCGTCCTGGGCGAATCGTTCGTCCGTCTCCACCGGTCGCTGGCGAACACTCACTCCGGGGGCCTCACCCCTGACCTCAATCAGCTCTCCGTTATGCACTCGAATCAGAAGGGCGGCGCGCGTCGAGAGACCCTGCGCCACCGACGACGACGACGGCGCAAGTCCTTGGGCTAGCGAGAAGGTATCCAGGTCGAGCTCACGAAGGGGGGCGTAGCGCCACACCTCATCGGAGGTCGTGGGAAGCCCGAGGGCCTCGAAGGCCTCGAGTGCGAGTGTACGGGGGGCCTGTTGGGCGTCGCGGACGACGATGCGGGCCTGGTCAAGGAAGGTCATAGAACTCCGGCAGTGTAATAGGCGCTAGGGGCGCTTCCAGAACTTCCAGCCCCGGCGGGGCTCGTGCTGACGATCAAGCTCACGACGGCGCTCCTCAATGAGGTCGGGGGCGACCGCCTCGATAATCTCGTCCGCCGCGTTCAAAATGTCTCGACGCTCCTCGAGGGGAATGGAGCCCGCCGGCTCCGGCTCCACTTGGGGACGGCGAGCGAGGGACCCGTGCACCCAGCCGGCGTCAGCCAAACGGGGCTCGAAGGTCACACAGCCCTCCGGACACGCCCACGGCTGATCGGGGGCGTTGCCGAGCGAGCAGAATCTCGCCACCTCACCGGACGCGTAGGTCCGACTCTGGTAGTGCTTGCACTCTTCACGCATCGCCATGGTGAGCCCCATTGTGGCACCGCAACCAGTCAGAGTGGCCGGGTCGAAAGTCCCCGCCACTCACCCGATGGATCCCTCCATCTGAAGTTCGATGAGCCGGGACCACTCCACCGCGTACTCCATGGGGAGCGTCCGCGTGACCGGCTCGATAAAGCCGTTCACGATCATGCCCATCGCCTGGGACTCGGTGAGTCCCCGACTCATCAAGTAGTAGAGCTGGTCGTCACCAATCTTGGACACGGTCGCCTCGTGGCCGATGGAGGCGTCTTGTTCTCCCACTTCCATGTAGGGCCGAGTCTCCGAGACCGATATTTCGTCGAGCAAGAGTGCGTCGCAGCGCACGAAGCTCTTGGCGCCTCGCGCGCCCTCCTCCACCTTCACCAGACCCCGGTAGGCGGTCGTCCCCCCGTCCTTCGAAATCGACTTCGACACGATGGTTGACGTCGTCTCGGGGGCACAGTGCACCATCTTCGCCCCGGCGTCTTGCACCTGGCCCGGTCCGGCGTAGGCGACGGAGAGCACCTCACCGGAGGCCTTCGGGCCCATCAGGTAGACCGCGGGGTACTTCATGGTGAGTCGAGATCCGATGTTGCCGTCGATCCATTCGACGTGAGCTTCTTCCTCCGCCCGCGCCCGCTTCGTCACCAAGTTGTACACGTTATTGGACCAGTTCTGAATGGTCGTGTAGGTGATGCGAGCGCCCTTCAGGGCAATAAGTTCCACCACGGCCGAGTGCAACGAGTCGGTGGAGTAGACCGGGGCGGAACATCCCTCGACGTAGTGAACCTGGGACCCCTCGTCCGCGATGATGAGAGTGCGCTCGAACTGACCCATGTTTTCCGTGTTGATACGG
Source organism: Acidobacteriota bacterium (assembly GCA_018971385.1). Taxonomy (GTDB): domain Bacteria; phylum Actinomycetota; class Acidimicrobiia; order Acidimicrobiales; family RAAP-2; genus RAAP-2. Next base: position 50,429 of record JAGXAY010000003.1, read on the forward strand.
AAGTAGGCCTGGAGGGGCTGGTCCACCTTGACTCCCGGGGGGACGTAGATGAAGGATCCTCCACTCCACACGGCCGAGTTGAGCGCGGCGAACTTGTTGTCATTCGGAGGGATCACCGTTCCGAAGTACTTCTTCACGAGGTCCGGATATTCGCGCACCGCGGTATCCATGTCGCAAAAGAGGACACCGAGACGCTCGAGGTCCTCCCGGTTGCGATGAAAAACGACCTCCGATTCGTACTGGGCCGTTACTCCCGCGAGGTACTTGCGCTCCGCCTCGGGAATACCCAATTTTTCGTAGGTGTTCTTGATGACGTCGGGCAAGTCCTCCCACCGCTCCACACGGTCCTCCGTGGGCTTGATGTAGTAGTAGATGTCGTTGAAATCGAGGTCGGGCATTCGGGTGGCGAACCAGGGCAACATGGGCTTGCGTTCGAAGCGCTTCAGGGCGTTGAGGCGAAACTCCAACATCCAGGGCTCTTCGCTCTTAATGGAGGACATCTCCCGTACGATCGCTTCGTTGATGCCCTTCTTCGGCTTAAAAACGGGGATTTGCTCGTCGGACCACCCCAGCTGGTATCTACTGAAGTCCAAGTTGTCGATCGCCATGACACCTCTCCCGGGGAGTTTTTCCTACGGCCATGTTAGTAACTCCCCCGACACGCCACACCCCTAATCCTGGCAGAGTGGAACGATGCCCACCGCGCCCCGACCCACCGCTCGACCCACCGAGATCACCCGCCACGACCACACCCGGGTGGACCCCTACCTCTGGCTCCGTGATCGGGACAATACCGAGGTCCACGCTCACCTCGAAGCGGAGAACGCCTTTCTCTCCGACTCCCTACGCCACCTCGAACCGCTCGCGGGGGAGATTTTCGACGAAATTCGCCAGCGCATTGAGGAGACCGATACCTCCGTGCCGGTGCGAAAAGGCGCGTGGTGGTACTTCGAACGCACTCGAGAGGGCTTGAGTTATCCCTTAAGTTGTCGCGTGCCCGTGCGGGGCGACGATTGGACCCCTCCCACCGTCGACCCCGCGACGAGTCTCGAGGGGGAGCAGGTCCTCCTCGACGAGAACGTTGAAGCCGAGGGGCACGACTTTCTCTCCGTGGGAGTGTTCGCCGTGAGCCCCGACGACTCCCTGGTCGCCGTCGGAGTCGACTTCGAGGGTGACGAACGTCACCGCGTGGACTTTCGAAGCCTCGTGGGCGGTGTCTCGCCCACCGAAGTTCTGGAGGACGTGTACTACGGACTGGCGTGGGCGAACGACTCGCGCCACGTCTTCTACACCCGAGTGGACGACGCTATGAGGCCCTACCAAGTGTGGCGCCACGAGCTCGGCACCCCGCCCGAGAACGACGTCCTGGTCTTCGAGGAAGATGACGCCCTCTACAACGTCTCCGTCGGTCGCTCCCGAGACGAGCGAACCCTCGTCATCGCCGTCGGATCATCGACGACGTCCGAGTACTGGTGGCTCGACGCGGATACTCCCCTCGGCACCTGGACAGTTGTCGAGGCTCGCCGCAGCGGAGTCGAGTACTCCCTCGAACACGCGCTCGACTCCTCGGGTGACGCCTGGTGGCTCATGGTCACCAACGACGACGCGACCGACTTTCGCCTCCTCGCGCGTCGGCGCGACGGTGGCGCGTGGCGAGAAATCATCGCGCATCGAGAGGGAGTGCGCCTCGAGGGCGTGGACGCGTTTCGCGACGTGTGGGCTGTCTCGGAGCGTCGAGACGGAACGGCCGCGGTACGCCTCATCCCTCTCGCCGGCGTCGACCTCAACCGGGCCGACCTCACCGACGACGGTGATCTCGTGGGAAGCGAGTCGGGGCCGACGACCGTAGTCCTCGCCGCCAACGCGTCGTTCAACACTCCGGTCGTCCGCCTGCTCACCACCTCTCTTCGCCAACCTCGTCGAGTCATCGACGTGGAGATCGCCACCGGCGAGCACTTCGTACGAAAGGAACAGCGCGTTCTCGGAGGATTTGACGCCGACGAGTACGTGACCGGCCGCGTGTGGGTGACGGCGAGTGACGGCGTCAACATTCCCGTGTCCGTGCTCGCGCGACGGGGGGTCCTCGTCGAGACCTCCGACGGCGAGCTGGTTGCCCCCGTACCGGCGCCGCTTCTCCTCTACGGGTACGGCGCCTACGAAATCTCTATCGATCCAGCCTTCTCTTCCCTCCGGCTCTCCCTCGTCGATCGGGGCGTCATCTTCGCCATCGCTCACGTCCGCGGAGGGGGCGAGATGGGTCGCTCGTGGTACGAAATGGGTCGACTCGCCCAGAAGCCGACCACGTTCTCCGATTTCGTACGGGTTGCTCGCCATCTCGTGGAGTCCCGCTGGACGACTCCCGGCCAGCTAGCCGCCCGGGGAGGATCCGCCGGGGGCCTGCTCATGGGTGCCGCCATGAACCTCGCCCCTGAACTCTTCAGGGCCGTCGTCGCCGAAGTTCCCTTCGTCGACGTCGTGACCACCATGCTCGACGCGTCACTGCCGCTCACGGTAGGCGAGTGGGAAGAGTGGGGTAATCCCGACGCGGATCCGGTCGCCTACCGAACGATGCTGAGCTACTCCCCCTACGACAATCTGCGTCCCGAGGACGAGGTCACCCCCACGTATCCTCGCCTCTTCGCCACGGGTGGATTGAACGACTCGCGAGTGGGATTTTGGGAACCCGCGAAGTGGGTGGCGCGACTGCGCGACCTTCGCCCCTCCATCGAGGCGTACCTCAAGATGGAGATGGGTGCCGGACACGGGGGAGCGTCGGGGCGTTACGACGCGTGGCGAGATGAAGCCCAGGTCATGGCCTTCATCCTCGACGCCCTTACCACGCCGAAATAAGTCCGAGTGGGGCGTGGGTGGTCACTGGCCACCACCACCAGGTCACCACGGCGATGACCGCCAACGCCAGTGCCACGACGAGGGTCAGACGGCGACGACGGCGGCGCGAACGGGGATGAGTGGTCTTACGCAGCGAGCGAGCGAGCGCCCACGACTCGTCGTGGCGAACTGACGGTGGACTCGTCACGTGATCGACGGTGAGGGGATGATCACCGATGAGGTGATCCGGCGGAACTATTCGCGGGAGTTCAATGCGGTGAGGTTCCTCGGGCTCGCTACCGTCCAGCACACGAAAACCTCGCACCGGTCGGAGTGGAGCCGGGGGCAGCACACTTCCCGAGGAAGGTAAGTCACGGGTCCGGCGGCGCCAGACGATCGCCAGGGTGACGAGCGCAACGACGACGAGTGCTCCGAGCACCTGCACCACGCTCACCCGGCCTCCTTCGCTCTAGGCCCAGCGTAGCCAGCGCGACGCTACGACTCCAGTGAGCGGAAGCCGCGACGGTGGTAGATGAGGGGTTCACCCTCGCCGTACTCGACGTGAGCGGCGCTTAACACGACGACGTCGTGGTCCCCGTAACGACTCTCCGCCACCCGTTCACCCTCGAGCCACGCCAGCGCACCCTCGAGAAAGGGGGAGCCGTCCGGTCCGGGTCGCCAGGAGACGCCCTCGTACTTATCGATGCCCGACGTGGCGAACTGAACCGCGAGTTCGGCTTGATCCGCCCGTAGAACGTTGACGCCGAAGTAAGTGGCGTCACGCATCGTCGCCCACGACTTGCCCTCACTCGCGACAGCGAAGGACACGAGCGGAGGTTCGAGGGAGAGAGAGACGAAAGTCTGGGCGGTAAAACCGGCTGGTCCGTGCGGGCCGTGGGCGGTAATCACCACGACGCCCGTCGGGTAGCGACTGGCCATTTCCTTTAATTCGTCCGCGTGAGCCACCGTCGAAGGCTACCGGCTGCGCTCCGTGGGCCAGGCCACCCCGTCCTCACCCAAGGTGCAGAAGCCCTCCCTCACGAGAGCGCCGACCACTCTCTCCAGATCGGATCGTTGGAGCCCGGTCCGTTGGGCGAGCAGCTCGAACGAGAGAGGGGCTGACTCGAGACTCCCTAGTACGAGGCCCCGGCGCTGTCGCTCGGAACCCTCGAATCGCGCCTGGGGACGACTCACGAAGGCCGACGTGGTCGCCGGATCGTCGCCTCCCGCTTCTCGCCACGCACACACCCGGCGCACCGGACACTCCTCACACCGTGGCTGAGGTCGACACCACTGCGCGCCGAGGTCGAGCAGTGACTGATTGAAGGCCCCAACATCGTCGCGCGGGAGGAGGCGACTCGCCTCGAGGCGGGCCTCGGCCGGGCGAAGCGATCGATTAGCGAGGGCCCTCGCGAGGACTCGCCCCACGTTGGTGTCGATGACGGGCACCCGTCGTGAGAAGGCAAAACTCGCCACGGCGGACGCCGTGTACTCCCCGACGCCCGGGAGGCGCCGAAGGCTCTCGAGCGAGTCGGGGACCCGCCCCCCGTACTCATCAACCATGATGGTCGCCGCTTCTCGCAGGCGCAACGCACGTCGGGGGTACCCCAAACCGCGCCATCCTTCGAGGATCTCTCCTACCGGAGCCCGGGCGGCGTCGCTCGGAGACGGGTACGCGGTAACGAAAGACTCCCAGTACCGGATCACGCGAGAGACGGGGGTCTGTTGGAGCATCGTCTCGGAGACGAAGACTCCCCACGGACTCGACCCCGTCCAGGGCAAGTCCCGAGCCATCACCCCGCGGGCTCGACGCAGCGCGCCGCGGAGGCGAACGTACTGTTCACCGGTGGGGTTAGTCAGCGACAACCTCGTCGAGGGGGCGGACGGAGAACGACGCAATGGAACCGGGTAGGGACTCTCCGTTGATCACGAAGCGCCAACTAAAACGGCCGCCCGGCGGCAGCGGCACGGGACCGAGATTGATCGCGAGGGGGACGTCCACTGACGTTCCAGCGGGAACTCCCTGCGGCTGCACAGCGGTGAAATCGCCGCGGATCTCCAGACTCTGGGGCCCCTCCGGTGTATCGAAGTGGACGAGATTCCCGTCGGCGTCTTCGAGGAACAACTCCCAGTGGTGGTCGAGGTCAAACTCGTGGACGTCCACCGACACTTTGATGGCCACCGCCGTCGGAGTGGGTTGGGGCCCACAGACCGACCACCCTCCACCGAGGATGTAGAGCTTGCCGTCCGCCACCTGGGCCGAGTCCGCCAACAACATAGTCACGTTCATACCGACCAGACTAAGCGATGATCGACCACCGACTCGCCGGCGCTCCTCCCCACTCAGACACCTTTTCACCAGGTGATACGTCTCACGCACCCACGCCGCTGGGGCCCCGCACCCACGCCTCGGTCTAGAATCTTCACCTATGACTCAGGTCGCGCGCCTCCGGCGTTCTCCGATGTCGCCCTCGGTGAAGACGCGGTGGGGACGCTTTCTCGCGAGCCTCCTGGCGAGTTCCGGAGCACTAAGTGGAACCCTCGCCTTGTCGTCGAACGCCGGGGCATCGTCGATCTCCCAGGAGAAGGCTCAGGCCGCGAGCCTCTACAACCAGATCCAGCAAATCAACTCCCAGGTGAGTTACCTCGGTCAGCAGTACGACCTCGCCCACCTGAAGTTGGAGGGGCTCGTCAATCAGATCGCTAACACGAAATCCATTGTCCAGGCCATTCAGAACAAGGTGGCGAAGAACTACTCCCAACTGCGTAACGACGCGGTTCTCGCCTACGTGACGAACGGGGCGGCCCAGGCCACCAACCCCCTCTTTTCAACGAACGCTCAAAACATCGGCGCGACGAACGTCTACACCCAACTGGCCCTCGGCGACATCGGGACCGCCATCTCCTCGCTCAAGACCTCGAAGATCCGGTTAACGCAAGAGCGCGCCCTTCTCGTCCAGCAGGAGTCCGCCGCTCAGGCCGAGAACAACGCGGCGGCGAACGCCCTCCACCAGGCGCAGGTGCTGCAGGCCAATCTCAACGGAGCTCTCGCCCAAGTGCGCGGACAGATTCAGTCCTACTACAACGCGCTCCAGGCGGCCGCTCAGGCGCAATCGGCGCAGGCGCTCACCACTGCGGCCCAGTCTCCCCCCTCGACGGTGACGCCGCCGCCCAACACCCTGGGTGGCGCGGCGGTTCGGGCGGCGGAGAGTTTCCTCGGCGTTCCCTACGTGTGGGGTGGGGCCTCGCGCTCGGGGGTGGACTGCTCGGGGCTCGTCATGTTGGCGTACCAAGCGGTCGGCGTGTCTCTCCCGCACTACTCGGGAGCCCAGTACGCCGATACCACGCCCGTCTCGGTGGCGGCCATGCAGCCGGGGGACCTGCTCTTCTACGGTCCCGGCGGCGACCAACACGTGGCGATGTACGTCGGTGGCGGCATGATGATTGAGGCGCCGGACGTCGGCTACACCGTGCACATCACGCCCGTTCGACTCGGTTACGGCTTCGTGGGCGTCGGTCGCGTTAACGCGTAGACGTGTCGGGCGTTCCCACCACAATTCACCTGGGTCCGCTCACCTTTCACCTCTACGGATTCGGCCTGGCGATTGCCGGCTACGTCGCCTACCTTTACGCGCGCCGGCGCCTGAGAGAATCCGGCGTCGCCGAGCAGCCCTTCGGAAGGTTCACGGCAACCCTGCTCGTCGCCGCTCTCCTCGGGGGTCGCGGCGCCAATATCGCCACTAACTGGTCCTACTACTCTGGCCACCCCGGACGATGGATCGCCACCTGGCAGGGTGGGCTCGCGAGTTTCGGGGCCATCGGTGTCGCGCTGCCCGTGGGAATCTGGGGGATTCGACACTGGTGGCCCGAGGTGTCCCTCGGGGCGTTCGCCGACACCCTCCTCCCCGCCCTCGTGGCGGGCTGGGCGCTCGGGCGGGTGCTCGGTCCCCAGTTCATGGTGGCCGGTGGCGGACACGAGACCACCTCGTGGATCGGACTTCACTACTCCGGACAAGTGGGAAAGCGAGTGCCGGTCCCCCTCATTCAAGGCGCCGAAGACGGCACTCTGTGGTTGATTCTGCTCTACCTCGAGGGCCACTGGCGACGACGACGCGTGGGTTCTCTCGCAGGCGTAGCGATGGTGGTGTGGGGACTGGCCCGCGCCTACGACGAGCACTTCCTGCTCGACCAGAACTCCCACAGCGGCTCGCTCGGCGTTCAGGGGGCCGCTCTCCTACTCGCGCTCGGCGGCGTGGCCGTCCTCGCGCTCGCTCGGCGACCCCTCCCCGGGTCCGGAGACCTCGTGCACGCCGCGGGACAGTCGGGCGAGGACGGGTAGACCGACGACGAGGGACACTCCCGTCGCCACCCCGCCACTCCACCAGTACACGGTGCGCGGAGCGATCAAACTGAGAACGGCCCCACCCGCTACCGTCGCTCCCACCTGAGCCACCTGACTCGTCGCCATGAAGGCCGACATCATCCGACCCCGCACCGCGTCCGGGGTTCGAGCAAAGAACACGGTTGTGCCGCAGACGTTCGCCACCCCGACGGCGGCGCCCGCCACGACCATCAGCGGATAGATCTGGTACACGGCATTGACCGCCCCCACCAGAGCCACGGCGACGCCGATGACCATAACTCCGAGAATGGTTCGTCGGGTCAAGGTGACCGTCTCGCTGCCCCACCGTGACGACATCACCGACCCCAGAATCATGCCCACCCCGAAGCTCGCTCCGAGGGCTCCGTAGGCGAACGCCGAACCGTGAAAGGTCTGGGTGACGTAGAACACCTCGGCCACGTTGGACACACCTACCGCCAACATGAACACGAAGATGAGCACCGTGAGATCTCGTAGGAGCGAATCTCCCACGAGGAGTCGCACACCGTCCCAGGCTGAATCCTTCTCTCCGGGCGCGCGACGCTCGGGGCGACGGTCCGCGCGCAGGAGAGCCGTTCCCAGCGCCCCGATAGCGAAGGAAGCCCCGTCCACGTAGAGGGGAATACTCTGCCCGAAGGCGCCCACGAGAAGACCGCCGAGAATGGGGCCGAGTACCGTCGAAATACCCTGGACCGACTGGAAGATACCTTGCGCCGCCGCCACGTTCGACTCCCCCGCCACACTCGGTAGGAGAGCCGCGTATCCCGGCATCGAGAACGCCACGACGCAGTTCAACAGAACGACCAACACGAGAGTGGCCCCGACGGAGTGCCAGACGCCCAGAGCCGTTCCGACGACGGTCTCACCGACACCGAGGGCGACCAGGTAGGGCTTGGCTCGCACCCGATCAGCCACGAGCCCCGAGAGCGGAGCGAAGATGATGAACGGGATCATCGCGGCGAGTCCCAGTCCGGCGACCGCCCACGCGTGGCCCCGGGGGGCCACTCTCAGATAGAGCGCGACGAGCGCCAGACCATCTCCGAGAAAAGACAGTCCCCGAAACACCGCGAGGACGAGAACGTCCCGGCGTTGTGTCGCCGTAAATCCTGGTGGTGCGTCACTGGTCACGCCACCTCCTTATGGTTGTCGTTACAGCAGAAGAGAGTTCCACTCCTCGTCACCGAGCGGAGCGAGCTTGGTGGCACCCCCACGCTCGACGACGACCGAGGCCGAGTCCAGGTAGGACACGTGGTCGAGGCCGACTTTTCGCCACGGTCCGAAGAGGACCCGACCGGGTCCGTCGTGCGAGTAGATGGCCCTCACAAGAAGTTCACTCTCCGAACCCGCGAGGACGACGGCCGGTCGCACCTTGGACGTCAACTCGACAACCGCCGTCTCGAGAGAGTCGAACGGAACCTCGGCGGTCACCACCCACCCCGCGAGCGGGTCCAGGGTGGAGTAACGGGCCGACTGGGCGGGAGTCAAGCGAGCCGGCCGGCGCGTGACCTCGAGATCGAGTGGGGTGAGAGGCGCTGGCGTAGGTTCCAGTCTGGTGACGGGACTGGCCTTTTTCTTGTGGGGCTTCGCCGTCACGGGTGCCCGCTTTTTCTTCGCCTTCAGCGCTTCCTTCCGGGCGCGTCGCTGCTCACGCACCTCTTCGGAGGTCTCCTTCGGACGAAGTAACGACGTCGTACCGGCTGTCACGGTCAACTCGGGGAGAGTGAGGTCCGAGTCCTCCTCGAGGAGGCGCCGACAGTGAGCGGCCGCCGGAAACTCTTGACCCACCGCGTAGGCCAAGACAGCCACGGTGCTATTGACATCCAATCCATTCTCCCGCACGGTCGCGATGGCGTCTCGCAACTGTTCGTACGACGGACTGTCCGCGTGGTCACCGAGAGCCTCGATGACCTTTTCCAGAGGATCCACGGCCAGAACTTCGAGAAGTCCCGCCACCGCGTCGAGTGGGGCACCCGCCGCGAAGGCGGCGACGTCACGCTTGACCTGCAGTTGACGCAGGGGAACGACGACAACGGCCGACAGACGAACATTCGAGAGATTAAAGCTGTCCACCACGTTCAAAATGGCGTCGGCGTCAATCTTGACGAGTGCTCGGCGCATGATGTCGTGGGATGTGGACACGTCACTTCTCCTCAGTCGTTTCCCTCGCGGGACTTCCCAGGGTACTCGTCGACGCTCACTCCCAGCGGGCAGAGCCCTAAGCCAGCCCTCGCTGACGGGGCCTAACCGAGAAGATGCTTAGCGATTACGATTCGCTGGATTTGATTGGTCCCCTCGTAGATCTGGGTAATCTTCGCGTCACGCATGAACCGCTCGACCGGAAAGTCCGTGGTGTAGCCGTATCCGCCAAAGAGCTGGACCGCGTCGGTCGTCACGCTCATCGCCACGTCGGAGGCGAACGCCTTGGCCGCCGCCGACAGATAGGAGAGATTCCGATCGGGGTCTCCCTCGTCCACCGCCGAGCAGGCTCGGTAGACGAGAGTCCTCGCCGCCTCGGTCTTCATGGCCATGTCCGCGAGCATGAAGCGAAGCCCCTGAAAGTCCGCAATCGGATGTCCGAACGCTCTCCGTTCACCCATGTAGCGCTGGGCCGCGTCGATGGCCGCCTGAGCAATGCCGACGGCCTGGGCGCCGATGGTCGAGCGACTCCGATCAAGAGTGTGCATGGCGATCGCGAAACCCTGCCCCTCCTCCCCAATGCGGTGAGTCGCGGGAACGCGCACGTGGTCGAATCGCACCTCTCCTGTCGGAGACCCCCGCAGACCGAGTTTGTCCTCCTTCTTCGGAAACTCCAGCCCCCAGTCTTTGTCCACGAGGAAGCAGGAGATGCCGTGGGCGCCCGCCCCCGGATTGGTCACCGCGAAGATGGTGTAGGTCTGGGAGACGCCGGCGTTGGTGATCCAGTACTTCGAACCGGTGAGGACGTACTCGTCACCGTCTCGTTCGGCCCGCGAGGTCATCGCCGCGACATCACTACCGGCGTCGGCTTCGGACAGGCAGTAACTCGCCTGAATCTCTCCCGACGCAATAAGGGGCAGATACGTACGACGCAGATCGTCGGAGCCGAAATTCATCACGGGCAACATGCCCAGTTTGGAGATCAGAACAGTGACGGACGTGGACGCGCACCCGCGCGCCAACTCCTCCGCACAGACGGCCTGAGTGACCATGTCGGCGCCCTGACCGCCGTACTCTTCGGGAACCCACAGTGAGGTGAGCCCCATCTCGACGCACGCGTCAAAACTGGCCCGGGGAAAGGACTGCTCCCGGTCGTAGTGGGCGGCATGCGGGGCCACCTTCGCGTCCACGAAATCGTGAAGAACGTCGCGAAATGCTCGCTGCTCCTCGCTCAGGCCAAGACTCACTCCCCCACCTTTCGACTACGTCGTGACGGTTCCCTCGAGGTCCACGGAGTCCACGAAGCGACGTTGAGCCGGGTAGCTGTGCCCGACTCCGGCCAACTCCGACATACGTGACGTGGCCACCGCCTTCGCCCAGGCCACGTCACTCGGACTCGGCGCTCGTCGGTCCGCCCCGGCCCGCTTCGCGGCGAGTACGGCCACCGCGGTCACGAGATCGTGGTGGGACGCGGGTGGGGTCACCTCGACACCCTCGAGCGCCCGGCGCGCCATCACGAAGGCGTAGCCCTCGTTGGGAGCCGGGGTACCACGTAGCGGCCCCGCTCCGGGGTGTCGAGTGAGACCCGGCTTCGCCAGTCGGGTACCGTCCGGACTCGCCGGGCGCTGCGTCGCTCGAACCTGCGCGGTGCGCGAGGCGGGACTAAAGAAGGGCTGGGTCACGTCGCGAGCCTACTCAGACGCAGTAGGTCAGCCAGTTCTCGTAGCGAGGTTCCGTACCGCGCACGGCGGCGAAGTACGTCGCCTGGACGGCCTTGGTCACGGGACCGGGCTGGCCCGCCCCCACCACGCGGTCGTCGACGGAGGCGATGGGCACTACTTCGGCCGCCGTGCCCGTGAGGAACGCCTCGTCGGCGGCGTAGAGGTCGTCACGCCGAAGAGCCTCGAAGCTCACCTCGTAGCCGAGGTCCCGGGCAATGGTGGTGATGGAGTTCTGGGTGATTCCGCGCAGAGCACCGGCCTCCGACGGGGGCGGCGTCACGATGGACGAGCCGTAGACGACGAAGAGGTTCTCCCCCGTGCACTCGGAAACGTGACCATCGTGACCGAGGAGGATCGCCTCGTCGTAACCGGCCTTCACCGCTTCGACCTTGGCGAGAGAGGAGTTGACGTATCCACCGACCGTCTTCGACGCGGTCGGCATCGCGACCGGGGAGTGACGGATCCACGACGAGATCTTCATCCGCACCCCGTTCGCCACTCCCTCGTCACCGAGGTAGGCCCCCCACGGCCAGGCGGCAATCGCCGTGTTGACCGGCGAGTTGAGGTGGTAGATCCCCATCTCGCCGTAACCCAAATACACCAGAGGTCGGAGGTAACACCCGTTCACGAGGTCGTTCACCTTCACCACCTCGACCGCGGCGTCACAGAGTTCGTCGACGGAGTAGGGCAGGTCGATCATCAAGATCTTGCAGGAGAGGTGGAGTCGCTCCATGTGCTCGCGCAAGCGAAAAATCGCCGGACCCTTCGGGGTCGGGTACGCCCGGATGCCTTCGAACGCCCCCGTGCCGTAGTGCAGAGTGTGACTCAACACGTGAGTCGTCGCTTGCTCCCAGTCGACGAGCTGACCGTCGAACCAGATCTTCTTGGTGGGCGTGATGGGCATTACAACCTCTCTAACAAGTTCTCGAGAATCCCTGACGTGCCGAGCGCGACAGGGTCTCCGTCAAAGTCTCTCACGGCGTGCGACACTCGGCGCGCCGCGTCCTCCTCGCCCAGGTGTTCCAACATCAACACGGCCGACGACACCGCCGCCAGGGGGTTAGCCATATTGCGACCCACGATGTCGTGGGCGGCCCCGTGCACGGGCTCGAAGAGGGAGGCTCCGGTGCGGTCCGGGTTCAAGTTGGCACTCGCGGCGTAGCCGATTCCCCCGCTCACCGCTCCCGCCAGGTCGGAAAGAATGTCGCCGAAGAGGTTGTCGGTGACGATGACGTTGTATCGACGGGGATCTTCGACGAGGTAGATGCAGGCGGCGTCCACGTGCTGGTAGTCCACGTCGACCCCGGGAAACTCCCCCGCCACCTCGTTCACGACTCGACTCCACAAATCACCAGCGAACGTCAGCACGTTCGTCTTGTGGACGAGGGTGACCTTCGGGGCGGCGGAGCGCTCCGCCCGCTGGAAGGCGTAGCGCACGCAACGCTCCACGCCGAATCGGGAGTTCACCGAGCCTTGAGTGGCAATCTCGTGGGGAGTCCCTCGGCGAAGGAAACCACCCTCTCCGGCGTAGGGACCCTCCGTGTTCTCCCGCACGATGGCGAACTCGCAGCCCTCCGCGAGCGAGCCCGCCACCCCGCGAAAGGGGCGGTAGTTCACGTAGAGATCGAGACCGAATCGCATCTTCAGCAACAGTCCGCGCTCGAGGGTACCCCCCGGAATCCGAGTGTCCCCAATGGCCGGGCCGACGGCTCCGAGCATGATGGCGTCAAATCCGCGCAGCGTCTCGAGAGTGGCGTCATCCAGCACGAAACCGTCGCGGAGGAAACGAGCCGCCCCGAGGTCGAAAGAGGTCTCCTCCACCGCCACCCCAGCTGCTCGGACGACGGCGAGGGCCGCGGCCGTCACCTCCGGTCCAATGCCGTCGCCCCCGATGACCGCGATACGGTAGGTCTGAGTCACGTTGCCTCCTCGTTCCGCCTCTATTCTGCAGACTCGGCGGGAGACGAGGCAAAACCAACAACCCGACCCCCGGTAAACTTCCCCTCTCATAGAGACAGGACGGCGCCATGTCGCAGGACATTCACCGCATCACCCAAGCCACCCTCGATAAGTTGCGCGAGGAGTACCACCATCTGACGACGGTGGGTCGCACCGAGATTGCGCGCGTCATCGAAGCTGCTCGATCCCTCGGGGACCTCTCTGAGAATGGGGACTATCACGCCGCGAAGGATGAACAGGGCAAGATGGAAGCCCGGATTCGCCAGATTGATCAGGTGATTCGTAACCACGAAATTGTCGAACGCGACGAGGAGTCTGGTGAAGTGCGCCACGCCTCCGTCGTCGCCGTGATCTACGACGGAGACAGCGCCGACGACGCCCAGGAGTTCTTCATTGGATCCATCGAGGAGAAGCCCGACGGCATCCTGGTCGCCTCGCCGGCCTCGCCCCTCGGGTCGGCCCTACTCGGACATCGAGTGGGTGACACGGTGGAGTACGAAGCGCCCAACGGGGCGATGCGAGTGACGATTGTGGGGTTGCGCTAATGGCCGGACGGACGCTGTACGACAAGATTTACGACGCCCACCTGGTGGCCGCGCCGGAGGGGGAGAGTGCGCTGCTCTACATCGACCTCCACCTCGTGCACGAAGTCACGTCACCGCAGGCCTTCGACGGACTTCGCCTCAACCACCGGACCGTCCGTCGCCCGGACCGGACCCTCGCGACGGCCGACCATAACGTTCCGACCGATCCTCTCGACGTGCCGGTGGCCGATCCGATCTCTCGTCGCCAACTCGAAGCTCTCGACGAGAACTGTGCGGAGTTCGGCATCACCCTCTTTCCTCGGGGCCACGAAAATCAGGGGATTGTTCACGTCATCGGCCCCGAACTCGGCGTGAGTCAGCCGGGAATGACCATCGTCTGTGGTGATTCCCACACCTCGACGCACGGGGCCTTCGGCGCCCTCGCGTTCGGTATTGGCACCTCCGAAGTAGAACACGTACTCGCGACCCAAACCCTGCCCCAGAGTCGAGCGAAGACGATGGCGGTGACGGTGGAGGGCTCCCTTCCCGAGGGCGTCGGCGCCAAAGACGTCGTGCTCGCCATCGTCGGTCGACTCGGAACCGGTGGTGGTGCGGGTTACGTCATCGAGTACCGCGGACCGGTCATCGAGTCCCTCTCGATGGAGGGCCGGATGACGGTGTGCAATATGAGCATCGAAGCGGGCGCGCGCGCCGGCCTGGTCGCGCCGGATGAGACGACGTTCGCCTACCTGCGTGGTCGCCCCGGCGTACCGAGCGGGGAGGAGTTCGACCGGCTCGTCGACACCTGGCGCGAGCTGCGGACAGACCCCGACGCCACCTTCGACCGAGAGGTTGTCATTGAAGGGAGTGCGCTCGTTCCCTACATGACGTGGGGAACGAACCCCGCCCACGTCGTTCCCGTCACCGGGGTCGTTCCCTCCCCCGATCAGTTCGAGGACCCCACGGAACGGGCCAACGCGGAGCGCGCCCTCGACTACATGGGCCTGAGCGCGGGAGTCCCCTTGTCGGACGTGCCCGTCGACGTGGTGTTCATCGGGTCGTGCACGAATAGCCGGATTGAGGACCTCCGGTCGGCCGCCCGAGTAGCTGCGAGAGGTCGAGTGGCCGAGAACGTTCGGGCTCTCGTGGTTCCCGGATCTCACCGGGTGAAGAAGCAGGCGGAGGCCGAGGGACTGGACGTCATCTTTAAAGACGCCGGATTCGAATGGCGAGAGCCCGGTTGTTCCATGTGCCTCGGGATGAATCCCGACCAGCTCACCCCCGGACAACGCTCCGCCTCCACCTCGAACCGAAACTTCGAGGGGCGCCAGGGCCGCGGGGGCAGAACCCACCTCGTCTCGCCCGAGGTCGCCGCGGCGACCGCCCTCGTCGGACGGTTCGCCACCCCGAGCAGCCTGGAGGAGGGTCGATGAACCCGGTTCACATCGTCGAGGGTCGCGCGGTGCCCCTCGGGCGCAGCGACGTCGACACTGACCAAATCATCCCCTCGGAGTGGCTGAAGCGGGTCGAGCGGACGGGATTTGGACGCGGGCTCTTCTCCGAGTGGCGAGATGACCCCGACTTCGTGCTGAATCAACCCGACTACCAGGGAGCCGTCATTCTGCTCGCCGGGCCCCGCTTCGGCACGGGCTCGTCACGGGAACACGCGGTGTGGGCGCTCATGGACTACGGGTTTTCGGCCGTCATCGCTCCCACATTCGGCGACATCTTTCGTAACAACTCCTCGAAACAGGGTCTCGTCATCGTCCAGCTCCCGCCGGACGACGTGAACTACCTCGACAACCTCGTACGTGAGACCCCCTCGACCGTCATCGTGGTCGACGTCGAACGTCGCGTGGTGGAGGTTCCCGCAACGGGCTGGTCCCGCGACTTCCCCCTCGATTCCACCCTCCGCGAGCGGTTGCTGAACGGGTGGGACGATATTGGGCTCACGCTTCGTCACGTGGAAGATATTGCCTCCTACGAGACCTCCCGAGCCCGGTTTACCCTTGACGGCGTGTTCGACCCTCGTGGTCGGGCCCGGAGCGAGGCGTAACGCGCTAGTCGCTCAAAACGTAAGCCGGGGTCCACTCGCTCCGGCGACGCCACAGGGTGAGTCCGGCCACGGTGACGTTTCCGAGCAGGGCGAGTGAGGTCGCGATGAGGGCACTGGCTCGGTGGGTCACGAGGTAGTAGCCGATCCAGAGAACGGAGTTGGACGCGCCGAGAACCCACGAGGCAATCGACACTCCGTCCACCTCCACACTGCGTACCAAGTGCACAATCTGCGGCAGGCGGAGAAGGGCCATCGCCACTCCACACCCCACGAGGGAGGCGCTCCAACCGCCCACGAGTCCCGGCAGAACGCAGAGCAGCGTCAAGAACCCGAGGGCGCCGAGCACCGTGCGCCCGTGGCGCCACGGCTCGAGACGAGCGATGACGTACACCTGCAGGGGCCAGACGACGAGTGACCCCAACACGATGATCCAGGAGTGAGCCCGCACAAGACCGTAGGTAATCCAGTACCCCCCGATCAGGAAAAAAAGTATCCAGGTGGCGAGAGAGACCCCCTCGTTACCCCGGGACTTCACCCGACGGAACTGAGCCCATCCTCCGACGAATCCAATGGCGACCGCGACCCACCCCACACTGGCGAGTATCACGGTACGCACCCTTCCAGGTTAGGCCCTCACCGTCGCCGATTCGCTGCGGAAATAACGGCCTCGAGGGACGCGTCGAGAATGGACGAACTCATGCCCACTCCCCACCACGAGTGGCCCGCCGGGTCCTCGGCCTCCACGTACGCCGCGGCGGACGCCTGAGACCCCGCAGTGAGGGCGTGCTCGTGGAAGTCCCGAATGGTGAAGTCGACTCCGATCTCTTTCCTCAGACCGTTCATCAGGGCGTCCACGGGACCGTTCCCCTCGCCCACCACCGTGAGGTGTTCGCCGGCGTGAGCGAGTTGGGCCGTGATCACCGTTCCGCTCGACGAGGTCGTGACCTCCGAGGACAACAGTTGCAACGTGGCGGTCTCTGGTAGGTAGGTCGTCGTAAAGACGTCCCAGATTTGCGCGGCCGAGATCTCCGTCCCCGTCTCCTCGGTGACTCGCTGGACCTGCTTCGAAAACTCCACCTGCATCGCGCGAGGGAGGTCCAACCCGTGTTCGTTGGCCAGCACGTACGCGACGCCACCCTTACCCGACTGGGAGTTCACTCGAATGATGGCTTCGTAGGTCCGCCCGGTGTGCTTCGGGTCGATCGGGAGGTACGGAACCTCCCACACGTCGTAGGAGTCCCCGATGGCCGTCATTCCCTTCTTAATGGCGTCCTGGTGCGATCCCGAGAATGCGGTGTAGACCAGCTCCCCGACGTAGGGGTGGCGTACGTGAATCGGTAGCCGATTGGCGTATTCGGCGACGTGGCGGGCTTTGTCGATATCGGAGACATCCAATTCGGGGTCGACTCCCTGGGAGAAGAGATTGAGGGCGAGGTTCACCACGTCCACATTGCCCGTTCGCTCCCCGTTCCCAAAGAGAGTTCCCTCCACGCGGTCCGCTCCGGCCAACACACCCAGCTCCGCCGCCGCCACCCCGGTTCCCCGGTCGTTGTGCGGGTGAAGAGAAATGAGGACGGAGTCACGCCGAGCGACGTGACGGGAGAACCACTCAATGGCGTCGGCGTAGAGGTTGGGGGTGTACATCTCGACCGTTGCCGGGAGATTCACGATCATGGGGTTCTCGGGACTCGGATCAATGACCTCGATGACCTCGTTCACCACCTCGAGCGCGTAGTCCAACTCCGTCCCGGTGAAACTCTCCGGCGAGTACTCGTACACCCACTCCGTGGTCGGCGAGGTGGGCTCGAGCGACCGGCAGAGTCGAGCCGCGTCGAGGGCGATCTGCTTCACCCCCTCGCGATCGAGCCCGAACACGACGCGACGCTGCAGGGTCGACGTGGAGTTATAGAAGTGAACAATGGCCCGCCGAGCTCCGTGGAGCGACTCGTAGGTTCGACGGATCAGTTCTTCCCGCGACTGCGTGAGGACCTGGATGGTGACGTCGTCGGGGATGAGATCGTTCTCAATGATGTGACGGACGAAATCGAAGTCCGGCTGGGAGGCTGACGGGAAACCGACCTCAATCTCCTTAAAGCCCATAGCGACGAGGTGATCGAACATCACCTGCTTGCGCTCCAGGTCCATGGGGTCAATGAGGGCCTGGTTCCCGTCTCGCAGGTCCACCGAACACCAGATGGGCGCCTTCGTCAGACGGCGGTTCGGCCACGTGCGGTCCGGTAGATCGACCGGGACCGTCGCCCGGTACTTCTGAAAGGGCATGGGACTGGGTTGTTGGGGGTGAGAACGAGACATGGGGTCCTTTCTTCGTTCACTCCGCCGGCGGGCAACAAAAAACCCCCGCCTAAGCGGGGGCGTGGGGCGAGAGAGTTCTCGCCCCTAGGTAAGAAGAAGTCCGCCGACAAATGTGCTCACGGCGTCATACTACACAGCGACGACACCCGCCAGCAGGCGAGAGGTAGGCTCGACCCATGAAGCTCCTCCGCGTCGGAACGAAATTGTTAGTGGTGCTGGCCATCCTCGCCGCCGTGGCGGGAGTCATCGCGCTCGTGAAGAAGAGGTCCGCGTCGCCGGTGACCACGGAGTCCTGGCCCGACGTGCCCCAGCGCGACGCCGCCTAGTCTCGTTCTGGCGCCTCGCGCCATCCAGCACCTCACCCCCTAAGGAGTCACCATGGCTGAAATGCAGTATCGTCGCCTGGGCCGCGCCGGCCTTCAAGTGTCCGTGTTGTCGTTCGGAAGTTGGGTCACCTTCGCCAACTCGAACCAGATCGAGACCGCCACTCAAGCCGCGGAGTGCCTGGCCGCTGCTCGTGACGCCGGCGTGAACTTCTTTGACAACGCCGAGGGGTACGCCAGCGGAGAGTCCGAGCGGGTGATGGGTGCCGCCTTTCGCGAGCTGGGCTGGAAGCGCCACGAATACGTCGTATCGACGAAGTTGTTCTGGGGCATCCTCGAGGGTCCGAACATGAAGAACACCCTCAACCGGAAGTACCTGCTCCAGGCGATCGATGGTTCGCTCGAGCGATTCGGTCTCGACTTTGTCGACCTCGTCTACTGCCACCGCCCCGACCCCCACACCCCGATCGAGGAGACGGTGTGGGCGATGAGCGACATGGTCAGTTCCGGCAAGGCCCTCTACTGGGGTACGTCGGAGTGGTCGGCGGACGAAATCCGCGCGGCGTGGTCCATCGCGGACCGCCACCACCTCCACAAGCCGGTTGTCGAGCAGCCCCAGTACAACCTGCTCCACCGCTCCCGCGTCGAGGAGGAGTACGCCCGCCTCTACGAGGATATTGGTCTCGGCACCACGATTTGGTCCCCGCTCGCCTCGGGTCTCCTGACGGGTAAGTACCAGAACGGCATTCCCGCGGGAAGTCGGGCCACCCTCCCCGGTTACGAGTGGCTCGCCACCATGCTGAGCGACCCGGACCAACTCGCCAAGGTGGCGAAGATCAAGGTCGTAGCCGACGAGATTGGCGTCTCCCTCACGCACCTCGCCCTGGCGTGGTGCGTGAAGAACCCCCACGTGTCGACGGTCATCACTGGTGCCTCCAACGTGGCCCAGGTGCGTGACAACATGGCCGCTCTCGACGTCGTGGACGCCCTCACGGACGACGTGATGGCCCGTCTCGACGAGATCACCCGGTCCTAGGCGCGTGGACGCCGACGTCATCATCGTCGGCGCCGGCCTCGCCGGACTCCGTTGCGCCCATCAGCTCGAACTCTCCGGCCGTCGCTGCCTCCTCCTGGAGTCCAGCGACGCCGTGGGAGGTCGGGTGAAGTCCCGTACGGTCGATGACGCCATTATTGACGAGGGTTTTCAACTCGCCAACCCCGCGTATCCCGAGATTCGGGCCATCGCCCTCGGGGACGACCTGGACTGGCGTCGGTTCGCCCCGGTGTTGCGCTACGTGGGTTCGACCCCCACTGAACTCATCGACCCGCGGTACGCCCCTCTTCGCGCCCTACGATCGTTGCGTTCCTGTGGATTATCCGGTCGCGACCTCGTCGGACTCCTCCGAGTGGCGCGATCCGCGGCGACTCCGAGCCGATCCATCCTCGCGGACGATGACATGCCGGCTCGAGAAGGCTTTCGTCGCTGTGGCGTCAGCGAGGGTTCCCTTGATCGCCTCCTCACCCCCTTTCTCTCCGGAGTCGTCCTCGACGACTCCGTCGACGTCCCGTGGGGGTACGTACGATTCCTGCTCAAGTCCTTTCTGAAAGATCGACCGGCCACCACTCCCGACGGTCTCGGTCAACTACCGCGGGTTCTGGCCGCGCGGCTCGCGAGCGACATTCGTCTCTCGACCCTGGTCACGGACGTCCAACCCACCGAAGTCCGGACCTCGCAAGGAGTATTTCGAGCTCCGGCGGTAGTGGTCGCCACGGACGCCGACAGCGCGAGACGATTTGTTCCGACGCTTCCTCTCGTGGCCTGGCGGAGTCAGACGACCTGGTGGTGGCGTACCCCCCGAGTGGAGGACGGAGCCGAACTACGACTGCCCCGGCTCGGTGGTCCCTTGACGAGCGTCCTCGACCTCGCCTCCGTCGCCCCGGAAAGATGTCCGCGTCACTCCCTCCTCGCCGCGGCGGCTAACGGCACTCACGGCGAGGAGATGACCGAGGGCGTGAGAGAAACGGTGGCTCGCCTCTACGACCTCGACTCTCGTGATCTCGACCTGGTCGAGGTCACCCGAGTAGAGCACGCCCTCCCCGTCATCACCTCCGTTCGACCGCGAGCGAGTCGATGGGGGGACATCTTTCTCGCGGGCGACTATCTCACCACACCCTCCACCCAGGGCGCCCTTCGCTCGGGCTACCGGGCGGCCCGAGCGGTGCTCGCGGCGACCGGAACTACTTCAAGGAGATGAGGTGGATGTCCTTGATGCCGTTGGTGCCACGTAAGGACTCGACAACCTCGTAGGGCGTCGGACTCGCGGTGGTCATGACCATCAGTGCCGTACCGGCGTTTTGATCAGGACCGACGGCCATGGACGTGATCGAGACCTCGGCTTCGCCGAGGGCCAATCCCACGAGGCCGATCATGCCCGGTCGGTCGTCGTTTCGCACCACCAACATGGACGCGGCCGGAGGAATCTCCACGCTGTGACCGTCCACGGCCACGATCCGTGTTTCGACTCGCGTCCCGACCGTCATCAAGGTTCCCGACACCGCGTGGTGTCCGGAGCGCACCGTGATGACGTTCACGTACTCCGGAGACTCCACGTTTTGAACTTCGGAGTAGGTGATGTGGTGGTCGGCCGCCATCTGGGGGGCGTTCACGAAGGACGCCTGGTCGTGGCCGGTCGCGAGGAGAAGTCCCTTGAGGGCCGAGAGGGTGAGGATGGTCGTCGACGCGCCCGCCACTTCGCCCTGGTAGATCACCTCGAGGTCGGCCGGTTCGCCGTCGAGCAGACCACCGATAAAGCGCCCCAGAATCTCCGCGAGACCCATGAAAGGACGAACCACGTTCGACACCTCTCCCGCCGCCACGTTCACCGCGTAAGGCACGAAATCACCGGCGAGGGCGAGCTGTACCTGCTCGGCAATGGTGACCCCCGCCTTGTCCTGGGCCTCCTTGGTCGAGGCGCCGAGGTGGGGCACCACCACCACACTCGGCAGGCTAAAGAGGGGTGACTCGGTCGTCGGCTCCTTCTCGAAGACGTCGAGGGCGGCCCCGTGGACCTGACCCGATCGAATCGCTTCGGCGAGATCCGCTTCGTTCACGATTCCGCCACGAGCCACGTTGATGATACGGACTCCCGGCTTCGTCTTGGCCAGCGTGTCCGCGTTCAGAAGATTGGTCGTCTCCTTCGTCTTCGGGAGGTGAATCGTAATGAAGTCGGAGTGCGCGAGCACCACGTCGAGGTCGGCGAGTTCTATTCCCATGTGACGCGCGCGGTCCGTGGTGACGTAGGGGTCGTAGGCCATGAGGCGCATTCCGAAGGCGGACGCCCGCTGAGCCACGAGAGCCCCGATTTTGCCGAGTCCGATGATACCCAGAACCTTGCCGTGGAGCTCCACGCCCTCCCACTTCGAGCGCTCCCACTTACCCGCGGTGAGCGCGGCGTGGGCCTGGGGAATGTTGCGCGCTTGGGCCAAGATGAGCGCCATCGTCTGCTCCGCGGCGGACAAGATATTGGACACGGGGGCGTTCACGACCATGATGCCGAGTTCGGTCGCTCGCGCCACGTCCACGTTGTCGAGTCCAATTCCGGCGCGACCCACCACGACCAAGTCCCGCCCGGCCTCGAGCGCGGGAGCATCGACCTGGGTAGCCGAACGAATGATGAGGGCCTTCGCCCCCACGACCGCCTCGCGCAGCTCCTCGGGGCTCAACCCGAGCCGCACGTCCACGTCGTGTCCGGCTCGACGCAACTCTTCGAGTCCGGACTCAGCAATCTCTTCGGTCACGAGTACACGAGCCACGGGTGATCCTTTCGGGAGGGGTACTACAGCGTAGGGGCGATTTAGTGAGCGTTGGCCCAATCACCCCATCGTCGAAGGCCCTCGGCAAGGTCCTCGTCCGAGAGGGCGTAGGAGAGTCGAACAAATCCGGGGGCCCCGAAGGCCTCCCCCGGGACCACCGCAATTTTCACCTGATCGAGGAGGGTGGCGGAGAGTTCCGCCGACGAGGTCGAGAACGTTCCACCGAGTTCGCAGTTCAATTGTCCCCGAACGTCGGCGAAGCAGTAGAAGGCCCCCTCGGGCGTCACGCAGGATACGCCGTCGATGTCATTAAGCGCTTCCACCATCGCTCGACGACGACGGTCGAACGCCCGACGCATCTCCTCGACCGCCGACAGGTCACCGCGCAGCGCCGCCACGGCGGCCCGCTGGGAAATGTTCGAGATGTTCGACGTCGTTTGGCTCTGGTAGTTCGTCGCGGCGGCCATGATGTCGGGTGGGCCGACCATCCAACCGATACGCCAGCCGGTCATGGCGTACGTCTTCGCCACTCCGTTGACGACGACGAAGCGATCCCCCACTTCCGGAGCGACAACCGGCAGTGACACGTGTCGCGCGTCCCCGTAGGTCAAGTGTTCGTAAATCTCGTCGGCGAGAACCCAGATTCCATGCTCGGCGGCCCAACGACCAATAGCCGCGACCTCATCGGGGTGAACAACAGCACCCGTGGGGTTGGAGGGAGAGCAAAAGACGAGGACTTTGGTACGCGGCGTGCGAAACGCCTCGAGATCGGCGACGGTGACGCGAAAACCCTGTTCGGGTGATGTCGGCACCACCACTGGTCGTCCTCCGGCCAGGTAGACCGATTCCGGGTAGGTCGTCCAGTAGGGGGCGGGGATGAGGACCTCGTCGCCCGGATTGAGTAGGGTCACGAACGCGGTGGCGATGGCGTGCTTACCCCCGTTCGTGACGAGAACCTGAGAGGACGTCACCTCGAGACCACTGTCGCGCCGAGTCTTGTCGACAATGGCGTCTCGCAACTCGGCGATGCCCGCGGTCGGGGTGTACTTGTGGTTCGCCACGTCGTAACACGCGGCCGCGGCGGCCTCCACGATGTGGGCCGGGGTCGCGAAATCAGGCTCTCCCGCCCCGTAGCCAATGACCGGTTCTCCGGCCGCCTTGAGGGCCTTCGCCTTGGCGTCGACCGCCAAGGTGGCCGAGGGCGCCAGGCCCGCCAGCAGGTCACTCACTCTCGACGTCATCGGTCGCGCCCTTTCAGTCCCTAGGCTACGAGTCTATGAGTTCCCCCGAGAGCCTCCAGATTCCCGCCGACCTCTTGCCCCGCGACGGGCGATTCGGGTCGGGTCCCTCCAAAGTTCGCGCCGCCCAAGTGGAGGCCCTCGCGCGTGACGCGCGGGACTTCCTCGGCACGTCGCACCGTCAAGCGACAGTGCGCTCGAAGGTTGGAGAGATCCGTGACGGCCTGACGTCCCTCTTCTCGCTGCCGGAGGGTTACGAGGTTCTCCTCGGAAATGGTGGCTCCACCTGCTTCTGGGACGCCGCAAGTTTTCACCTGGTCCAGCGCAAGTCAGAGCACCTGAGTTTCGGAGAGTTCTCCTCGAAGTTCGCCGCCGTCACGGCCGCCGCCCCCCACCTGGAGGACCCCGTCGTGATCTCGAGCGAACCCGGACGCCACCCTCTCGTCGAGGCCCGTGACGACGTGGACGCCTACGCCCTCACTCACAACGAGACCTCGACCGGGGTCATGATGCCCATCACCCGACCCGCGGGAGACGGGCTGGTGCTGGTCGACGCGACCTCGGGCGCCGGCGCGCTCCCCGTCGACCCCCGCCAGTTCGACTGCTACTACTTCGCCCCCCAAAAGTCGTTCGCCAGTGACGGTGGACTCTGGCTCGCCCTGTGCTCACCGGCCGCGGTGGAGCGCATCGAGGCGATAGCCGCTTCGGGTCGCTGGACCCCCGCGTTCTTCGATTTGAAGGTGGCCCTCGACAACTCCCGCCTCAACCAGACCTACAACACCCCCGCCCTCGCGACACTCCACCTGCTCGCCTCCCAGATCACCTGGTTCAACGAGAACGGAGGGCTCTCCTTCTCCGCGGGACGCTCGGCTCGTTCGGCCGAGATTCTCTACGCCTGGGCGGACGCGTCCGACTTCGCTCGACCCTTCGTCGAGAACCCCGAGATGCGCTCCGCGGTCGTGGGAACCATCGACTTCGCCCCCGAGGTGGACGCCTCCGTGGTGGCGAGCGTCCTACGGCGACACGGTGTTCTCGACACCGAGCCCTACCGCAAACTTGGTCGTAATCAACTACGAATTGCCATGTTTCCCGCGGTGGACCCCGAGGATGTCGCCGCGCTCTGCGCCAGCATCAACTGGGTGGTGGGGAACCTCTAGACCGTGACTCGAGTTCTCGTCACCGGAGCGACCGGGTACGTCGGGGGGCGCTTAGCTCCCCGACTCGTCGACGAGGGCTTCGATGTCCGCTGCCTGGTGAGGACGCCGGGAAAGCTCGAGCGAGCCCCCTGGCGCGACCAGGTCGACGTCGTGCGCGGCTCCCTGGAGGGACCTCTCGAGGAAGCCATGTCTGGAGTCGACGTCGCCGTGTACCTCGTTCACGGCATCGGTGCGGGTCCCGACTGGATTCGCAAGGAACGTCACGACGCCGAGCGATTCCGCGACGCGGCCGTCCGGGCCGGAGTATCGCGCGTGGTCTATCTCGGGGGTATGGGATTCGACGACTCGGCCCTGAGCGACCACCTGAGGAGCCGCCACGACGTGGGTCGAGTTCTCGCGGATGGACCCCTCAACGTCATCGAACTGCGCGCCGCCGTCATCATCGGTTCGGGGTCCGCCAGTTTCGAGATGCTCCGCTACCTCGTCGAAGTACTCCCCGTGATGGTGACCCCTAAGTGGGTCCGTACCCGTAGCCAACCCATCGCCATCTCCGACGTCCTGCGCTACCTGGTGGAGGCGATTCGCGCTCCCGAGGAGGTCGCCGGAGTCTTCGACATCGGCGGACCGGACGTCGTGAGTTACGCCGACATGATGGATCTCTACGCCGACGAGGCCGGATTGACCCGTCGGCGGCGACTCGTGGTACCGGTGCTTACGCCGACCCTGTCCAGTCTCTGGGTGGGACTCGTGACCCCCGTCCCGTCCTCCCTCGCCCGCCCGCTCGTGGACTCTCTCGTCAACGAGGTGGTCGTGGGCGACACGAGAGCCAGTGACACGTTCGGTCCCCCGCGGACCAGTCTGCGCGAAGCGATACGCCTAGCTCTCGGACGCACTCACCGGGGCGAGATTCCCACCACGTTTACCGACGCCGATCTCGCGCCCTTTCGGGCCTACGTCACCGACCCCCACTGGGCCGGCGGCACCGCTCTGCTCGATCTTCGTCGCCGCACGACGACGGCCTCCCCCGAGGCCGTGTTCCGCGCCCTCAGTGCCCTCGGGGGCGACACCGGGTGGTACGCCGGGGACTGGCTGTGGCGCCTGAGAGGACTCGCCGACCAGGTGGTCGGGGGACCGGGGCTCCGTCGTGGTCGTCGAGATCCCGAGGAGATGGTGGAGGGAGACTTCGTCGACTTCTGGCGCGTGGAGGCGCTCGACCCACCCCGCCACCTTCGACTCGTCGCCGAAATGCGCCTTCCCGGCGAAGCCTGGTTGGAGTGGGACGTTGAGCCGAGGGGCGACGGGGCGGCGGTGACCCAACGGGCGACCTTCAAGCCTCGAGGTCTGGTGGGCCGCGCCTACTGGTACTCCATCGCCCCGTTTCACCGATTCGTGTTTCCCGGCATGCTGGCCGGTGTCCTCCGCGACGCCGAGACTCGCTACTCCGCCTCCGGTCGCGGCACCTCCGCCTCGCCGTAGGAGTCCGCCAACGCGGGTCCGCGCAGAAAACGCTCCCCAATAAAGGCGGCGCGCGCCAACGACTCCACGAGGGCGAAGGTGATCAGTCCGGAGAAGGCCGGGAGGGCCCACGACGACGTCGAGGTACGGGCGGCGTTCTCAAAACTTCGGGCCGCGACGAGGACCACCAGCAGGCCGTACTCGAGGGGACTCCGTCGGAGGATCACGTCTCTCGTGCGCCCCACCCGACCGACGTACATCGTGCGCGCTCGAAGAAGCCCCACCCCCACTCCAGCGACTCCGCCGAGCAGGGCGAGTAGCACCGTCGAACCACTCGTCGGTACGACGCGCCCCACCGTGGGGCCGATGAGAATAAGCGCAATGAGCCCGTCGAGCAGGGTGATGGCGAGGGGTCGGCGTCGCTCTCCCCGCACCAACCTCTCCGACCTCGTCTGGTTACTCCCGAGACGCGGAGACCGCCGACGAGACCGCCGGACCAGAACCGCGATGGCGACGAGAGCCGCGAGGGCGAGGACGGAACCCACCGGGACGTCTAGTCGACGTCGCCGCCGGAGACTTCCGCGACCTTCTTCTTACCGGCGTTCACGAAGGGCATGAGCGTGCGCAGTCGCGAGCCCACGTCTTCGATCGGATGCTTCTTACCCACTTCGCGCAACTCGCGGTACCGGGGACGGCCGATCTCGTTCTCCTTGATCCACTCGGCGGCGAAGGTGCCGTCTTGAATCTCGGTCAAGACCTTCTTCATCTCGGCCTTCACGGCCGGGGTGATGATGCGCGGTCCGCGAGTGAGGTCCCCGTACTCGGCCGTGTCGGAGATGGAGTAACGCATGCCGGTGATGCCCTCTTCGTACATCAGGTCCACGATCAACTTCAGTTCGTGGAGGCACTCGAAGTAGGCCGACTCCGGCTGGTATCCGGCTTCCACCAACGTCTCGTAGCCGGCGCGCACCAACTCGGTCACGCCACCGCAGAGCACCGCCTGCTCACCGAAGAGGTCGGTCTCCGTTTCCTCGGTGAAGGTGGTGTCGAGAACTCCGGCGCGCGTCGATCCAATGCCCTGCGCGTAGGCCAACGCCAAGTCGTGGGCCCGGCCGGAGGCGTCCTGGTGAACGGCGATGAGGGACGGTACGCCACCACCCTCGACGAAGGTGCGCCGCACCAAGTGGCCGGGGCCCTTTGGTGCAATCATGACGACGTCCACGTCGGCCGGCGGATGGATACGGTCAAATCGAATGTTGAAGCCGTGCGCGAAGGCGAGCACCTTGCCGGCGCTGAGGTGGGGGGCGATGGACTCCTCGTACATGTGCTTCTGCTCGGTGTCGGGGGTCAGCAGCATGATGAAGTCGGCCTGCGCCGCGGCCTCCTCGAGGGAGAGCACGGTGAGCCCCGCCTCTTCGGCCTTCGCCACCGACGACGAGTCGGAGCGGAGTCCGACGACCACGTCGAAACCGGAGTCGTGGAGGTTGAGGGCGTGGGCGTGACCCTGCGATCCGTAGCCGAGGATGGCAATCTTGCGCCCCTTCAGAACGTCGGGGGTGGCGTCGGCCTCGTAGTACATGGTGGTCATGGTCGGGATATCCTCACTGAACTTTCCGGGGTCAGGCCGAAGCCCTCTTACCTAGTCTAGGGAGTGCGACGCGGCCGGTCCGGTGCAGCTCGAGGGTGTCATAGTTCTCCAACTCTCGCTCCAGGACGTCGCACGCGGCCGGGGTTCCGGAGAGCATGAGGGTCACCGAGTGGGAGTCGACGTCCACGATGGCCGCTCCCGAGGTGCCCACCACGTCCAAGAGACCCGTCCGGTCGTCCACGTTGGTCCGGATAGTCGCGAGCATGAGCTCCCGTTCGATGGCGTCCTTGGGGGCGAGATCGGAGATCGAGACCACGTTCACGAGCTTGCTCAGCTGACCCACAATCTGCTCGAGGGGAGCCGACTCGGCGTCCACCACGATAGTGATGCGGGAGAAGCGGGCCGACGTCTCGGCGGGGGCCACGGCGAGGGAGAAGATGTTAAATCCCCGTCGAGCGAAGAGACCCGCCACGCGCGCGAGCACCCCGGACTTGTTCTCGACCAGTACCGACAAGATGTGGTGGCGCACCGGACTGTGGGGAACGTCGCCGAGGAAGGGTTCGGGGGTATTCACTGCGCGCTCCTCTGTAGGGGGTGGACCATGATGTCGTCGTTGCTCGCCCCGGCCGCCACCATCGGGAAGACCTTCTCCGAGGAGTCGGTGCGAAAGTCGATCACCACGGGGACGTCGTGAATCGAGTTGGCCTTGTCGATGGCGGCCCGCATCTCGGCGAGATTGGTCGCCCGAAGACCCACGCAGCCCATCGCTTCGGCCCACTTGACGTAGTCGGGAAGATCGGGCGAGAGGTAGACCTCGCTGTAGCGCTCCTCGTAAAACATCTCCTGCCACTGGCGCACCATGCCCAAGTAGGCGTTGTTGAGGATGGCCACTTTGATGGGAATCCCCTCGGCGCGCGCCGTAACCAACTCTTGGGCCGTCATCTGGAAACACCCGTCGCCGTCGATACACCACACCGTGCGCTCCGGCCGCCCGGCCTTGGCCCCGATGGCGGCGGGCACACCGAACCCCATCGTGCCCGCCCCCCCGGAGTTGACCCAGGTACGCGGCTCTTCGAAGGGCCAGAACTGACTCGCCCACATTTGGTGTTGGCCGACCCCCGAGGTCACGATGGTGCCGGCCGGCGCCGACTCGGCGATCGCCTCAATAACCGCCTGGGGGCGGAGCAGTCCCTCCTCCGTCGGCGGGTCGTAGACGAGCGGATACTGCGCCCGCCACTCGTTGATCTGACCCCACCACTCACTCAGGTCCCGGGGAAGGACCCGCTCGGACTCCCACGCGCGCAGCACGGTCTTTACGTCGGAGCGAATGGCGACGTCGGCACGGCGGACCTTGTGGTGCTCCGCGGCGTCAATGTCCACGTGAATGACGCGCGCTTCGGGGGCGAACGCCGACACCTTGCCGGTGACGCGGTCGTCGAATCGGGCCCCGAGAGTGATGAGCAGGTCGGCCCGCTGCAACGCGGTCACGGCCGAGTACACGCCGTGCATTCCGGGCATTCCGAGGTTCAGAGGATGGGAGTCGGGGAACACGCCTCGCGCCATCAGCGTCGTCACGACGGGAATCTGCGTTCGCTCCGCAAAGCTGCGTAGTTCGTCCCAGGCTTCGGACTTGAGGGCCCCGCCGCCGACGTAGAGAACCGGGCGGGACGAGTCACTGATGAGGCGAGATGCCGCCTCGATGAGAGACGGCGAGGCCGCGACCGCCGGTTGGTAACCGGGAAGGTCCAACTCCTCGAGGGAACTCGGGTACCACCACTCCATGGTGGACTGGGCCAAGTCCTTCGGTAGGTCCACGAGAACCGGTCCCGGGCGACCCGTCGTCGCGATGTGAAACGCCGCCGCGACCGCCCTTGGAATATCCTGAACGTCGCGAACCAGGAAATTGTGCTTCGTGATGCCCATGGTGATTCCGGTGATGTCACACTCCTGGAAGGCGTCGGTGCCGATGGCCGCCGACGCGACCTGACCCGTGATCACGACGATGGGTGTCGAGTCCATGTGCGCATTCGAAATAGCGGTGACGATGTTGGTCGCCCCCGGACCCGACGTCACCATGGCGACCCCAGGACGACCGGTCGCGAGCGCGTACCCCTCGGCCATGTGGCCCGCCCCCTGCTCGTGGCGTACGAGGACGTGGCGGATGGTCGAATCGATGAGCGGGTCGTAGACCGGAAGGATGGCGCCACCGGGCAGGCCGAAGATGACCTCGACGCCTTCTTGCTCGAGGCTCTTGATTAGGGCTTGTGCGCCGGTGAGTTTCACGCTGGTCCTCGGATCTCTCGGATGGCTCTTAGTTCACTACAAACGGATAAAGAAAAAAGGCCTCCCTTTCGGGAGGCCTCGGTACTTTGCGTCGGGACGCGACTACCGAGGCCACTCACCTACTACGAGGAGAATTCGCCCGAAAGTCACGGCCTCACCTTACACCGAACTCCAGTCGCTCGTGACCCCCACCCCGACGTCGTCGCCGAGGTGGGTGAGTCGCTACCACCGCGCGCCGGTGCGGCGCCCCACCCGACTAGGCCGAGGTCACCGCTCCGGTGTCGGCGGGCTGAACCAAGCGGGCGAACTTCTCGAGAACCCCCGTCGTAAAGCGGGGGGTGAAGTGGAGGGGCTCGGCAGCGCGGCGCGCCAGCTCCTCTTCACTGACGAGAAGATCGATGGAGAGAGCGTTTACGTCGATCGACACCTGATCCCCGTCGCGAACGAGCCCGATGGGACCTCCGTCCAATGCTTCGGGAGCTACGTGGCCGACGCAGAACCCGTGAGTACCACCCGAAAACCTTCCGTCGGTGACGAGGGCGCAGTCGGCACCCCGACCGACACCCTTCAGAGCCGCGGTGACCGCGAGCATTTCGCGCATGCCCGGCCCCGCCTTCGGTCCTTCGAATCGAATGATCAGCACCGTCTGGGGCTCGATCTCCCCGGCGAGAATGGCGTCCATGGCAGCCCCTTCCCCGTCGAAGACCCGCGCGGTCCCCACGAAGCTGAGGGTGTCGATGCCCGCCACCTTCACCACCGCGCCCCGGGGCGCGAGCGACCCGGTCAGCACCGCGATACCGCCCGTCACGTGAATCGGGTCCTCCACGGGGTGAACCACCTCCCCGTCAGGTTGACGAGCGCCGAAGGTACTCAGGGCCTCCTCGAGGGTGACCCCGTGCACGGTCATGACGTCACCGTGCACGAGACCCCGCTCGAGCAGGTGAGCGAGAACTACCGGAACCCCACCGACCTCGTCGAGATCGACCATGTGGTACTTGCCGTGGGGCTTCGTGTCGGCGATGTGGGGTACGCGCTTCGCGATCCGATTGAAGTCGTCGAGGGCGAGGTCCACTCGGGCCTCGTGCGCGATGGCGAGAAGGTGCAGGACCGCGTTCGTTGAGCCGCCGAGGGCCATGACGACGGCGATGGCGTTTTCCAACGACTTCTTGGTGATGATCTGACGAGCGGTGATCCCCCGATCGAGCAGGTCGAGTACGGCCAGACCCGAGCGGTAGGCGTAGTCGTCTCGGCGTCCGTCGATGGCCGGCGCCGACGCCGACCCGAGCAGGCTCATACCGAGGGCTTCCCCGACACTCGCCATGGTGTTCGCGGTGAACATTCCGGCGCAACTTCCCTCACCCGGACAGGCCGCACACTCGATGGCCTTCAACTCGTCGTCGCCCATGGCTCCGACGGCGTGCGCCCCGACGGCTTCGAAGACCGAGGTGATGTCGAGGGCTCGCCCGTCGTAGTGTCCCGGCATGATGGATCCGCCGTAGACGAAGACCGCTGGCACGTCGAGGCGAGCCGCCGCCATGAGCATGCCCGGCAGGGACTTGTCGCACCCCGCGAAGGTCACCATCGCGTCGAAGCGCTCGGCGTGCATCACCGTCTCGACGGAGTCGGCGATGACCTCCCGGGAGACGAGTGACGCGTGCATTCCCTCGTGTCCCATGGAGATACCGTCGGAGACGGCGATGGTCACGAACTCGAAGGGAACTGCTCCGGCGTCGCGCACCGCGGCCTTCGCGCGTTTGGCCAAGCGGTCGAGCGGCAAGTTGCACGGAGTGACTTCATTCCAACTGGAGGCCACCCCAATCTGGGGCTTCACCATGTCCTCGTCACCGAGGCCCATCGCCCGCAACATCGCTCGAGCGGGAGCCCGGTGGGCCCCTAGGGTCACGTCAGTGCTACGGGGAGTGGGGTGTGTCGACATGGACCGAGTTTAGGTCTGACGGCTTTCACCTATCGGCGCGCGTTCAGCTCCTCGACCACGGCCTTACCGTTGGCCTGCCCCTTCGTACGCCGCATCACCTGACCGATGAAGAACTGGGCCAGCTTGTCGTCCCCGTCTCGATACCGCGCCCACTCGTCGGGGTGCGTCGAGATTAACTCTTCGACGAGACTCCGGAGGGCCCCCTCGGCCATCTGCTCGAAGCCCTTCGCCTGGGCTAGTCGACGGGGATCGGTGTCCTCGCCCGCGAGCAACGCGCCGAGTAGCGACTTCGCCTGGGTCGCCGACACCTCACCGGCGGACTCCATCGCGACCACCTCCACGAACGTGGCTTCGGGCAGTCTCGGCAAATCCTCGAGGGCGCCGGCGATTTCGTTGGCCGTCCTCGACAGGGCGATCGCGACGTCGCCCCCGGCGCTCGCCACGGCGTGAACGAAGCGTTCGAGACCTAGCTCCACCACGGTGTCGACGGCGTCACCCTGGGCGCTCGTGAGATCGACAAAAAGGGCCCGAAGTTCCGCCCGCCGCTCGGCCGGCATGGGGGGCAGGGAGTGGCGCACGGTATCGATCCACACCGGGTCCGGCGCGAGGTCGACCAGGTCGGGGTCCCGGAAGTACCGGTAGTCCTCGGCGTCTTCCTTTACTCGCAGAGTGGACGTCTCACCCAGCCCTTCGTCCCAGTGGCGAGTCTCTTGACGCACCACCCCACCCTCCTCGAGGAGTTCGATTTGACGCAGCGCCTCGTAGTCGATGGCCCGTTGGAGGCTTCGCAGAGAGTTCAGATTCTTGATCTCGCAGCGCGTCCCGAAGGGTTCACCGGGCCGACGCACCGACACGTTGGCGTCGAATCGCACCGAACCCTCCTCGAGACGCCCGTCGGAGGCTCCCGTCGCCACGAGGATGTCGCGCAACTCCGCCGCGTACTCGCGAGCCTGCGCCGAAGAGCGGATATCAGGGGCGGACACGATTTCGACGAGCGGAACTCCGCACCGGTTGTAGTCCACGAGCGAACGCTCCGCCCCCTGAAGGCGCCCCCCACTCGACAGGTGGGTCGTCTTTCCGGTGTCCTCTTCCAGGTGGGCTCGTTCGATGCCGATGCGCGAGCCGTCGGGCAGATCGAGGTAGCCCCGCGAGTTAATCGGCAAGTCGTACTGGGAGATCTGGTAGTCCTTCGACTGATCCGGATAGAAGTAGTTCTTGCGGTGAAAGGTGGAGGGCGCGATAGTGCAGTGCAGGGCCGCCCCAATACGCATGGCGAGCTCGACGGCCTGACGGTTGAGCACGGGGAGGGAACCGGGCAGTCCGAGGCACACCGGACAGACGTGGGTGTTGGGCTCTTCGCCGAAACGGTTTTCGCACCCGCAGAAGAGCTTCGACGCCGTCAACAACTCGGTGTGGACCTCGAGGCCCACCACCATCTCCCAGCCGTCGGGCAAACTCATGACACCTCCCGGTCTCTCTCGAGGACGCGGGCGGCGGCGAGCAGGCTCGCTTCGGACAGGCCCGGTCCGAGCAACTGGACGCCGATGGGCAGCCCCGCTTCACCAGTGGCGAAGGGAACGGACACGGCGGGGTGGCCCACCAGGTTGGTGGGAATAGTGAACACGTCGTTCAGATACATCGTCATGGGGTCCTCCGACTTCGCCCCGAAGGGGAAAGCCACGGTGGGAGCGGTGGCACCAAGGAGGAGGTCCACGTCGCGGTAGGCACGAGCGAACGCCTCGATCATGAGGGTGCGGACCTTCAACGCCTGTCCGTAGTAGGCGTCGTAGTACCCCGCCGAGAGGGCGTACGTCCCGAGCATGATGCGTCGCTTAACTTCGTCACCAAATCCCGCCGTCCGCGTCGCTTCCATCATGGCGCTCACGTCGTCGCCGTTCAGCCGATGACCGAAGCGGACCCCATCAAAACGGGCGAGATTAGACGACGCCTCGGCGGGGGCGATGATGTAGTACGCCGAGAGTCCGAGCGACAACTCCGGGATGGACAACTCGACGACGTCGGCTCCCGCCGCGCGAAGAACTGCTGCGGCGGAGGTCACGGCCGTCGTGACGTCCCCGTCAGCTCCTTCGAAGAGTTCGCGCACCAGTCCGATACGTCGACCGGCGACGCCATCGTCGAGATGGCGCAGGAGATCGGGAGCGGGCACGGCGAGTGAAGTCGAATCTCTCCGGTCGTGACCACCAATCACTTCGAGGGTGAGCGCCGCGTCTTCGACCGTGGTGGAGAACGGCCCGATCTGATCGAGAGAGGACGCGAACGCCACGAGTCCGTAGCGAGATACCAGGCCGTACGTCGGCTTCAGGCCCACCACTCCACAAAAGCTGGCCGGTTGACGAATCGATCCACCGGTGTCCGAACCGAGAGCGACGGGAGTGAGGTCCGCCGCCACCGCGGCAGCCGAACCCCCCGAGGAGCCCCCGGGGACTCGGGAGTGGTCTCGTGGATTACGAGTAGGTCCGAACGCTGAATTCTCGGTCGAGGAACCCATCGCAAACTCGTCCAGGTTGGTCTTTCCGACGAGCAAGGCCCCCGCCGCCCGAAGCCGCTCCACCACCGTCGCGTCGTAGGGCGGTCGCCAGTCTCCGAGGATGCGTGACGCGCAGGTCGTCACGACACCGCGTTGGCACAGGTTGTCCTTCAACGCAAT
>JAGXAY010000213.1 GCA_018971385.1 Acidobacteriota bacterium
CGCCACCTTGTCGTCGGCCGGGATGTTCCTCTACGTGGACGGTACCCAAGTTGCGTCCGATCCCTCGAATACGTCGGCCCAAACATTCTCGGGGTACTGGCGCCTCGGGTACGACAACCTGAACGGGTGGCCGAGTAAGCCGGCCAGTGACTACTTCGTCGGTAATCTCGCCGACGTGGCAATCTTTCCCTCAGCGTTGAGTGCCCAGAGCGTGGCGACGCTGTACTCTGCGACGAGCTCCAGCGCCGAGTCGCAGGCCATTCTCGCTCTCAACCCGAGTGCGTTTTGGCCATTGAACGGCTGAGGCGTCGGGGAACCGCGCCCCGGGGAGAGTTTCGCTCGCTGCCTCGCCGCTGCGAACAGACTGAGCAACGTACTCACGTATCCGGGCTCATATTTGTCACCTAATTGTGTGCGCGTTCGCCTAGCGGTGAGGTGAGTTTCCTACTCTCCTCCTCATGATCGACACTCCGACTCCGCCCACCCCACGTCGCCCCCGGACGACTGACGACGGCTTCACCCTGATTGAACTCCTCATCGTGATTGTGGTGCTCGGCGTCCTCGCCGCGGTGGTGGTCTTTAGTCTCGGGGGTGTCGCGACCTCCGCCTCCGTGGCCGCTTGCCAGTCGGACGTGAAGACCGTCGAGACGGCCATCGCTGCCTACAACGCCCAGACGGGGGGAACCCCCGTCGTGACGACGAGTCTGCTCACCTCGGGGTCTCACCCCTACGTCACGAGTTGGCCCTCCAACTCCGGCTACACCGTCACTCTGAGTGGAGGCACCCTCTACGTGCAGACCCCCAGTGACGCCTCCCCGGTTCTCGCGAGCCAGTCCGGTTCGTGCGCGGGGGCGGGAGGATCGAGTTCGACCACGTCGTCTACCACTACGACGGTGGCGAGCCTCTTACCCATCGGTACCGACGCGTCCTCGTCGGGCACGAACACCGGAACTCTCCAGGGGGCGGCGGTCGCCTCGACGAATGGGCCCTTCTCCGCGGGATCGCTCTCACTGCCCGGAACGTCCGGCTCGTATATGGAGACGACGACCCAGGTGACCACCCCCACCACATTCTCGCTCGTCGCCTGGTTCAAGA
>JAGXAY010000020.1 GCA_018971385.1 Acidobacteriota bacterium
TGACCCCTTCGAGTCGAGTACACATCATGGGCGTCGCCGGGGCCGGCATGAGCGCCCTCGCCGTCTACCTGGCCGAGTGGGGCGCGTCCGTGAGCGGGTGCGATCTTCGCGGGGGTGCCGTTCTCGAGGATCTCCGCGCTCGGGGTATCGAGGTGACCCCCTCCCACGACC
Organism: Acidobacteriota bacterium; assembly: GCA_018971385.1. Taxonomy (GTDB): domain Bacteria; phylum Actinomycetota; class Acidimicrobiia; order Acidimicrobiales; family RAAP-2; genus RAAP-2. The sequence goes on from JAGXAY010000020.1 coordinate 172, forward strand.
CGCGTCACGTGGCGGGCGTCGACGTGCTCCTCTGGTCCCCGGCGGTTCACGAGGACCACCCCGAACTCGTCGCCGGTGCGGTGTCGGGCGTTGAGGAACTGCGCCGCCGGGAGTTTCTCGCCCAGCTCGCGACGATCCAACCCGTCCTCGCGGTCACCGGCACGCACGGCAAGACGACGGCGACCTCCATGCTGGCCCACGTCCTCGCGAGCGCCGGTGACGCCTCCTGGATGGTCGGAGCCGAGGTACGCGGACTCGGCGCGGCGGGACACTACGGCGGGGGTCCCCTCGCCCTCGAACTGGACGAGAGCTACGGAGCCTTCACCGAGATTGCGCCGGCCTCCCTCGCGGTCCTCAACGTCGACGCCGATCACCTCGACTACTACGGGGACCTGGCGAGTCTGCGTCGGGCCTTCCTCGAACTCGCCGAACGCACGAGGGGCCCCGTGGTGGTCTACGGAGGGGACGAGGGGGCGCGAGCGGTCGCTACTGACTGTTCCCGTCCCGTGACTCTGGTGGGACCGCCGGGGTCGGGATCGAACGCCGTGGTGACGACTCGAGCGCTGCGGCCCTTCGGGGCTTCGGCGGACCTGGTGGCCCCCGAGGGAGAGGTTCACCTCGAACTCGCGGTCGGCGGGGAGCACTCCGTGATCGACGCGGCAGTGGTGGCCACCCTGGCGCTCGAGAACGGGGTGCCCGTCGCGGCGATTGAGGAGGGCCTCGCGGCCTTTCGGGGCGCCCCGCGGCGCTTCGAGCGAGTGGGGCGCTTCGGCTCGGCCGACGTCGTCATCGACTACGCCCACCTACCGGCGGAGATTGCCACCACCATTCGCTCGGCCCGTTCGGCGGGGTACCGGCATCCGGTGGCGGTCTTCCAGCCCCACCGCTACACCCGAACCCTCGCGGTGGGGGAGGACTTCGCACCCCCCTTCGACGACCTTGACGTGGTCATCGTGACTGATATTTACGGGGCCGGTGAAGAGAATCCCGAGGGCGTGACGGGAGAGTTCGTGGCTCGGGCCCTGCGGCGACGGGGCCGGGTGGGAGAGGTGCTCTACGCTCCGACCCTTCGTGACGTCGCCCGACTCATCGAACGGGGCGGGGGCGACATCATCCTGCTCATCGGGGCCGGCGACGTCCCCGAGGTCGCCACGCTCCTCGGAGTGGAACCGTGACGGCCCCGTCGCCGGACTCTCGAGTGGAGCGCGACGTGGACCTCGCCACTCGGTCGACGTACGGACTGCGGGCGCGGGCCGGAGCTCTCGTCACGTTGCGCTCCCGTCGCGACCTGGAGGACCTCGAGACGCAGCTGCGCTCCCTCGCCCTGGACTGGCGGGTGCTCGGGGCGGGATCCAACGTCATCCTCGGAGAAGGGTGCCGGAATCTCACACTCCTCAGTCTCGAGGGCGACTGGGACTCTCTCGAGGTGGACGAGTCGGGACGGGCCCGACTGGGTGCGGGGATCTCCCTTCCGGTCGCGGCCCGACGCCTGAGTGCGGCGGGCTGGAGTGGCTTCGAGTGGGCGGTCGGGATTCCGGGGCGCGCGGGCGGCGCCGCGGTGATGAACGCCGGGGGCCACGGAGCGGACCTCGCGCGGGTGGTGCGTCGGGTTGAAGTGTGGCGCGACGGAGAGGTGACGTGGTGGGAGAGGGAGAGTCTCGACCTCCGGTATCGGCACTCGTCCCTCGGGGCCAACGACCTCGTCCTCTCGGTCGAGGTTCAGCTCGAACCGGGAGATCCCGACGAGTCGGCGGCGCGACTGCGCGATATCGTGCGCTGGCGCCGCGAACACCAGCCCGGGGGACGAAACGCCGGGAGTGTCTTCACCAATCCGGTGGGCGACCACGCCGCCCGACTCCTCGAGGCCGCCGGCGTCAAGGGAGTGCGCCGGGGGGGTGCCGAGGTGTCGAGCAAACACGCCAACTTCATCCTCTGCGACCCCGGGACCGACGCTCGCGAGGTCATCGATTTGATGGTGTTCATGCGTGAGCGGGTCCTCGAGATTCACGGGGTCGCTCTCACGACGGAACATCGGTTTCTCGGGGTGGAGGCGCCGTGGTGAGCCGCAAGCCCGTCGCCTCGAGTGAGCAGGGACGGGTCGCCCCGGCCCGTCAGGGACGCGGTCGGGACCGTTCGCGTTCGTCTCGAGGACCGGTGGGCCCGCGCGAGGGTGGCGACGAGGTCACGGCCACCCGGGAGCCGGTCGACCGGGGCAAGGTGGTGGATATCGCCCGACCCCGCCGTCGGCGCCGGTGGCGCCGGGTGGGGTGGGTGAGCCTCACTGCGGTTCTCGCTGGTCTTCTCGCCCAGGGGGGCAACGTGCTCCTGCACTCGTCCTACTTTCGCGTGAGCAGTGTTCAGGTGCTCGGGGCGACCCACGAGAGCGCCGCTCAGGTCATCGCCGCGTCGGGACTGAACTCCCATCCCGCGATGATGGACGTGTCCTCGAGCGCTATCGCGAATCGACTGCGCCAGTTCACCTGGATCGACCACGTGTCGGTCGTGACTCACTGGCCCCACCGCGTCGTCATCACCGTCGTGGAGTCCCACGCCGTCGCGGTCACCTTCATCGGCCCCCACCTCGACTTCGTCGGAGACCTGGGCCAGAATCTCGGTCCGGCCCCCCTCGGGGAGAATCTACCGACCCTGGTGGGCCCGGGCGGACTGAACGGGGAGCGAGCGTGGATCTTTCGGGGTTCTCCGGCGGCCCTCGTGGCGGCCCAACTTCCCCCCGCCTTCGCCTCCCAGGTTCGCGAGATTCACCAGTCCACGAGTGGTGCGGTATCGCTCGTGATGACCACCCCGCTCACCTTCGTTCTCGGTTCCACGACCGACCTCAACGCCAAATTCGTGGCCGTCGCGTCGGCGATCGCCCACGCGACGTTCGCTCCGGGAGACGTCGTGGACGTGTCGACACCGAGCGAAATCGCAGTTTCTGGGCCTTCTTCCTCATCGTCGGGGTAAAACAGACATAAAATGACCTGTTTAGCGAGGACCGCGACGTTCGCGGCGCTCGACCTCGAGGTCGGATCGAAGGGATGTCCATGAGCCTGAATCAGAGCAACTACCAGGCGGTGATCAAGGTAGTCGGCGTGGGTGGAGGGGGCGTCAACGCGGTCAATCGGATGATTACCTCGGGAATGCGCAGCATTGAGTTCATCGCGGCCAACACCGACGCCCAAGCGTTGCTGTTGTCCGAGGCCGATATCAAGCTCGATATCGGTCGCAATCTCACGCGGGGACTCGGGGCCGGCAGTGACCCCGAAATGGGCCGCCAGGCCGCCGAGGAGCACCGGGGCGAAATTGAGGACGCCATCAAGGACGCCGACATGCTCTTCATCACCGCGGGAGAGGGGGGTGGAACCGGGACCGGAGCCGCGCCCGTCGTGGCCGACGTCGCGCGGTCCCTCGGTATTCTCACCATCGGTGTCGTGACGCGCCCCTTCGCCTTCGAGGGCAAACGGCGGGCCTCTCAGGCCGAGCGGGGTATCCAAACTCTGCGCGAGAAGGTCGACACCCTCATCGTGATTCCGAACGACCGGCTGCGCACGGTGGCGACGAGTGATACCTCGCTGCTCGACGCCTTCAAGATCGCTGACGACGTGCTGCTCTCCGCGGTGCGCGGAGTGACCGACATCATCACGGTGCCCGGACTGATCAACACCGACTTCGCCGACGTCAACACCGTCATGCGTAACGCCGGCACCGCGATTATGGGTGTCGGAACGTCGACGGGCGAGGGACGGGCCGTCAACGCGGCGCGCGCCGCCATCACCTCACCACTGCTCGAGGCCTCCATCGAGGGGGCGCGCGGCATCTTGATGAACATCGTGGGCGGAAACTCTCTCACCTTGAACGAAGTGACCGACGCGATGAGCATTATTCACGACGTGGCCCACGCCGACGCCAACATCATCTTTGGTGCCGTCTTTGACGAGTCCATCGGGGACGCGGTGCGCGTGACGGTGATCGCGGCGGGTTTCGACCACGCCGCTCCCTCGACGGGCGCGAACCGCACGGTCTCGTCGCCGGCGGCCACTCTCACGGCCCCCGAGGCACCGGTGAGCGACATTTTCTCGTCGGACACCACGGACTTCCTCGACTTCGGCGACGACGATCTGCCCGGATTCATTCACGGTCTCTAGGCCGGTGGAGGTCCCCCTCGCGCTCGAGGAGCTGCGCGACCGGATACGTCACGCTGGCGCAGATCCCTCGAGGGTGCGCGTCGTCGCGGTGACCAAAACGTTCGGTCCCGCCGCGGTGCGCGCGGCGCTCGCGGCGGGGCTCACCGACGTGGGGGAGAACTATCTGGACGAACTGAGCGCCACCCGGGCCGCCACCTCCGACCTGCGGCCCGCCCCCCGGTGGCACTACCTCGGGGCGCTGCAGTCGAACAAGGTGGCCGGCGTGGTGCAGGTGGCCGACGTCGTGAGTTCGGTGTCGCGCGTGAAGGAGATTGACCGGCTGGTGCGTCTCGGCGCGCGAGCCGAGATCGATATCCAGGTGGACTACATCGGGCGCCCCGAACGCGGCGGAGCCCGTCCCGACGACGTGAGTGACCTCGTGGCGCGAGCGAGGGACGGAGGGCTTCGGCTGCGGGGACTGATGACGGTCGCGCCGGCGGAGCCCGCGGGAGCGCAGCGGGCCTTCGGCGCGCTGGCCGAGTTGGCGTCGCGTCTCGACCTCCGGGAGCTCTCGATGGGAATGAGTGACGACCTGGAGTGGGCCGTGGCGGCGGGATCGACGGAACTGCGCGTGGGTCGAGCCCTGTTCGGTCCGAGGGCGCCGCGTCCTGGCGCTGCCCTAACATAGAACGACGCGGTCGAGCCGCAAGGAGACTGTCATGAACGAACGAGTGCGCAAGATGCTGGGATTCCTCGGCTTGGTGGAGGATGACTACAGCGACTACCCGGCGATGGACCGGCCCTACTACGACGAGGAACCCCAGCCCGAGCCGGTCCGGGCCCGCGACAATCGACCCCGTACGGTGATTCCACCGAACGCCTACCAACAAAGCGCCCCCGCTCCGGCCCCCGCGCCCGCACCGGTGCCGCGCTCGTCGTCCGTCTCCGTACTCAACTCCGGTCCCGTGGTGGCGCGCCCCCGTCCCGTTCCCGCTCCCCCCGGGGGCTTGCGGGGGATGACCCCCATGGCGGAAGTGGAGATTCTTCATCCGGTCACCTTCGACGAGTGCCAGGCCATCGCGGACAACTTGCGCAACGGGCGCGCCAGCGTGGTCGTTCTCACCGACGCTCCGGCCGAGGTTCGGCGCCGCTTGCTCGACTTCACCTCGGGGTGCGTGTACGCCTTCCTCGCGAAAATTGAGACCCTCGAAAAGGGCCGGGTCTACATGACCTACCCGGCGTCTGTTCGGGTGAGTCCCGAAGTGCGGGCGGCCCTGAAGTCCTCCAACTACCGTTCGGTGGAGTAGTGGTTTCTCTTCTGCGTGAACTGATCTACATCTACATCTGGCTGATCTTCATCGCCATCATTCTGACGTGGGTACCCCAGGCGACGGGCACCCTCGCCACGGTGCGCCGGGTCCTCACCTCCGTGACCGATCCCGTCCTTCGCCCGATTCGGTCCGTCGTGCCCCCGCTTCGGGTGGGACCGGGTGCGATCGACCTCTCTCCCATCATCGCCGTCGTCGTTCTCGAGGTCATCTCCCGGCTGCTCTGACATCACCCCATCTTCGGAGGGTGAGCGGTAGGGTGGAGGGCTATGGAAAGCACTGACACGCCCCGTTCCGCTCTCGATGAACTGAAGGACGTGACCTTCAAGCAGGGGATGCGGGGATACTCCATCGCCGAGGTCGACGACTTCTTGGACCGGGCCGCCACCGACTACGAAAAGGTGCGCGACCGCCTGTCTCAGCAACACCAGCAGTTGCGCCAAGCCGCCGAACGAATCGCCCAGTTGCAGGCCACCCTCGCCAGTACGCCGAGCTCGTCCGCCCCCGCGCCGTCTCCCGCCCCCGCGCCGGCCCCCGTTGCCCCCGTACCGGCCCCCGCCCCCGCTCCCACGCCCGCCCCGGTCGTTGCGCGCGACGCGTCGGGGGAGATCGCCGAGATGATCGCGATGGCCCAGCACTTCGTCGCCGACACCCGCTCGGAGGCCGAGGCGAAGGCGCGGGAAGTGACCCAGGCCGCCCAGGACCGGGCGCGGGAAATCGTCACGGAAGCCAAGAGTCGCGCCGAGGATGAGGTGACACGCTTGAACGGCCTGAAGCAGCGCTTGAGCGAAGAAATCGCCTCACTTACGCGTCAACTCGAGGTGGATCGTGAGCAGCTCCTCGGAGTTCTCTCCGAGCTCACCACGAGAATCAACTCGTCCCTGCGCCTCGGTCACGGTGCTCACGTCGCGGAGGCGACGTCCGCCGGTTCGAGCGCTCAGACTATTTCACAGGCGCTCCACTTCGACGAGGAGTGAGCGCTTCGTCGCGAGGGACTGCTAGCCTCGCTGCGCACTGACGAAGGAGAACTCCATGTCGACCCCCGCGAAGAAGTCCGTCGCGAAGGCCCCCGCGAAGAAGGTAGTCGCGACGTCTTCGGCGAAAAAAGCCGTGACGAAGAAGCCCATCACGAAGAAGGCGGTGGCTCCGACTGCGGTGAAGGCCGTCTCGAAGAAGGCCGTCGCGACGGCCACCCCGGCGAAGAAGGCGGTCGCGAAGGTGCCGGCGAAGACCCCGTCTAAGTCCACGCCCACGGTGTCGTCCCTCCAGAAGGAGAAGGAGGCCAAAGCCAAGGCCGCCGAGAAGTTGAAGCTCCAGAAGGAGAAGGAGGCCAAGGCTCGCGCTCTCCAGAAGGAGAAGGAGGCCAAGGCCAAGGCCGCCGAGAAGTTGAAGCTCCAGAAGGAGAAGGAGGCCAAGGCTCGCGCTCTCCAGAAGGAGAAGGAGGCCAAGGCCAAGGCCGCCGAGAAGGCCCGGGCTCTTGAGGCCAAGGCCAAGGAGAAGGCGGCTCTCGAAGCCCGTAAGCAGCGTGAAATTGACCGCCTGGAGGCCGAAGAGAAGCGTCGCCTCGAGCGCCGGGAGGCCGAGGAGCGTCGGCGCGCCGAAGAACTCGAAGCTAAGAAGAACTCCAAGCCCTACGCGAACGATCCGGAGTTTTTGAAGCTTCTCGAGGGACTCCTCCTGGAGGCGCGCGAGCACACTCGGGCCCAGATCGCGGTCAGTGATGACGAGGCGAACGAGATGTTGGTGGACCGGGAGCGTTTGGAATATGACGACGAGGATGGCTCGAGCGTCGCTTCGGACATCCAGCGCGACCAGATCAAGGAGTTCGCGACCGCGCTTCGGCTGAAGGCGGACGAAATCGACGTCGCCCTCGCTCGAGTGAAGGATGGAACTTACGGGCGCTGCGACGAGTGCTTCGAGCCCATTTCGAAGGCGCGGTTGGAGTTCCAGCTCCCCGTGTTTACGTGCGTGACGTGTCGCGCCACCGTGTAGCGACTGGTCCTGTCGTTGTCGTCGCGGTGGCCGCGGCCGTGATCGGCGCGGACGACCTTACGAAGCGCTGGGCGCGCCGGGCGCTGGCCGAGCACGCCCACCACGTGCTGGGTCCCCTCTGGTGGCGTCTCCAGTTCAATTCGGGGGTGTCCTTCTCCCTCGGGGCCTCCTCCTCACCCGTCGCCGTGTTCGTGAGTAGCGCGGTGCTCGTAGCCGTCGTGTTCGCCGCGGCGCGGGCTCTTCCCGGGTGGGCGGCCCTCGGGTGGGGACTCGTGGTCGGCGGGGGAGTGGCGAACCTGTGGGACCGTCTCCACTCACCCATTCACCAGGTGACCGACTTCATCGCGGTGGGTGGATTCCCGGTCTTCAATCTGGCCGACGCCGCGCTCAGCGCGGGATTCGCTCTCTTGATTAGTCTGCTGCTCGCGGGCCGACGGGTCTGGCGATGAGCGACCTCGACGTCGATCTGGTGGTGACGTCCACCCTCGACGGCCTCCGCCTCGACCGCGCCCTCTCGTTGGTGAGTGGACTCTCACGCGCCGACGTCGCTCGATTGATTGTCTCCGGGGCGGTGCGGGTGGACGGGCGAGTCGCCACGAAGGCGTCGCTGCGCCTCGACGTCGGACACCACCTCGAAGCGGAGATTCCCGAGACCTCCGACGAGGTCGCCCCGGATCCGACAGTACCGGTGGACGTCGTGGCCGAGAGTGACGATTACCTGGTGATCAATAAGCGAGCCGGTCAGGTGGTGCACCCCGGCGCGGGGCACGTCGACGGGACCCTCATCGCCGGTGTCCTGGCGCGACGGCCCGAGGTGGCCCGACTCGCCGACGCGGGCCTCTGCGACCTCGTGCGCCCGGGAGTCGTCCATCGCCTCGACAAGGGCACCAGCGGACTCCTGGTGGTGGCCACGTCGCCCGAGGGGCTCCTCTCGCTGCGCGAGCAGCTCTCGAGCCGGGAGATGGGGCGGACCTACCTGGGCCTCGTGGAGGGCCACGTGGAGGAAGCGAGGGGGATCGTGGAGGCCCCTATCGGGCGCTCGACCAGACAACCCACGTTGATGGCCGTTCGGCCCGACGGACGAGAGGCCCGAACTCACTACGAGGTTCTCGCTCGTTACGACGCGCCGGCGACGACCCTGCTCCGTCTACGACTCGATACGGGTCGCACCCACCAGATTCGGGTGCACCTCTCCACTATTGGCCACCCCGTGGTGAACGACCTGCGCTACGGCCATCGTCGAGATAGCCGACTCGAGGAGGAGCGCTTTTTTCTTCACTCCTACCGTTTGGAGTTTCTCGACCCGACGAGCGGGCAACCGCACCAGTTTCAGGCCGAGCTGCCGGACGACCTCCACGCTCTCGCACCGTCCTGGCGCGAGAGCGTGGGACCGTCCTAGTACGCGACGTCGCTGTGGACGGCTCGCACCGAGGCGTCCTGGCGAAGAACCTCGAGGGCCTCTTCCTCGGCCCGGCGCACCCGGCGCACGCCCACGTCGAGGTGGGTGGCCGTCGCCTGCAGGGACAGAGGGGTCGCCCCGTTGAGCCCGAAGCGCAGCGTCACGACATCTCGCTGGAGGGGGGTCAACTGGTCGAGCGCCTGGCGGAGTTGCTGGTCGAGCATGGTCTGTTCGATGGTGCCGACCCAGTCGTCCTGGCTCGGGGCGACGAGGTCACCCAGGGTGGTCGCCGAGTCCGAGGACGCGGGCTGGTCGAGGCTCGCCGTCACGCCGGCGAGTCCGCGCAGGGAGTCACGCTCGGCCTTGTTCATGCCGGTCGCTTCCTCGAGCTCGTCGTCGGTGGGCTTGCGACCAAAGAGCGCGGTGAGTTCAGCCGTCGTCGCTTCGAGGCGCTGCAGTTGCTCACCTACTTCGAGGGGAATTCGAATGGTGCGTCCGTGCTGCTGGACGGCCCGCTGCAGGGCTTGACGGATCCACCACGTGGCGTAGGTCGAGAACTTGAAGCCGCGCTCCCAGTCGAACTTCTCGACGGCGCGCAGGAGTCCGAAGGTGCCCTCCTGGACGAGGTCGACCATCTCGACTCCGCGGTCCTGGTAGCGACGGGCCCAGTGGAGCACCAGTCGTAGGTTGGCCGCGACCATCTGCTTCTTGGCTTCTTCGTCTCCGGCGGTGACCCGCTTGGCGAGTTCGACCTGCTCGTCGTAGTTCGGCATGGGGTAGCGGTCGAGGTCACGCATGAGGAGACCGAGCATGTCGTTGGTGTTGACGGTGGTTCGCTTATCGCTGTTCACTGTTCGCTCCTCTACTGGCGTTGGGGGGTTTCTCCTATACGCGTAGGATGAACTTACCACACGGTAGGAGAGGTGATGTTTCACCTTTAACCAGGTTTTAAGAAGTGGCCTCGACGTGGTGGGTTCGCCGGGCCGGCGCGAGTCCGCGCGCCTGACGCACCATGTCGTCCAGAGTGAAACTCGAGAGATGCTCTCGCATGTGGTTGCCCACGTCGGCCCACACCGCGAGGAGAACGCACTGGCCCTCGTGGTTACAGGCGCCGTCGCGGTGGGGCTCGCCGAAGTCGCCGGCCACGATGGGCCCGTCCACGGCCGCCACGATTTCGGCGAGGGTGATGTCCTCCGGGTCTCTCGCGAGGACGTAGCCCCCACCGACGCCCCGCTTGGATCGCACCAGGCCCACGCCCTTAAGGGTCAGAAGAATCTGCTCCAGGTACGGCTGGGGGAGTCCGGTGCGTTCCGCGAGGTCGCGCACGGACGTGGGGTGGTCCGCGTCGGGATTCAGGGCGAGGCTGAGCAGGGCTCGGCTGGCGTAGTCCCCGCGGGTGGACACTCTCACTTCGCCATTCTACTGGGGAGCAGTCCATTTGGGGGCTGGTTGTCGCGAACGTCTGGCACACTCTAAGGGTGACGAATCAGACCTCCCCCGAATCCGACAACGTAGCCGTCGACCCGGACGACGTCCTCGCTCCGGGCGCGCCCGACTCCGAGTCCGCGGAGGCCGAAGGCGCGGACTTCATCTCCCAGCCCGCGAAGGTCATGCGCATCGGCTCCATGGTGAAAACGTTGCTCGACGAGGCCCGCAGCGCCCCCCTCGACGAGGCCGGACGTAAGCGTCTGCGCGAGATCTACCAGACCTCCATTCACGAACTCTCGGGAGCCTTGTCGCCCGATCTCAGCAACGAGTTGGCCCGGATGGCGCTGCCCTTCGGCGACGACGTGCCCTCCGAATCGGAGCTGCGCATCGCCCAAGCCCAACTCGTGGGGTGGCTCGAGGGTCTCTTTCACGGAATTCAGGCCTCCCTCTTCGCCCAGCAGGCGGCCGCGGCGGCCCAGCTCGAAAAGATGCGGGAACGTTCCCTTAATCCGGGACCCGGGGACGGTCGCGCCGGAACCTACCTGTAGGAGTCGGCGTGGCCGACGGTTTCGTTCACCTCCACAACCACACCGAGTACTCGATGCTCGACGGCGCCGCGCGCGTCGAGGACATGGTGCTGAGCGCCAAGGCGGACGGGCAACGAGCGATCGCCATAACCGACCACGGCAACCTCTACGGACTCATCGACTTCTACGAGACGTGCCGCAAGCACGACGTCACGCCCATCCTCGGCCTCGAGGCGTACATGGCGGCCGAATCCCGCTTCGAGCGACCGAGCCGTCGGGGCAAGATCGACGACACCGGTGGAGACGCGGAGGGTGGTCAAAAGATCTACCACCACCTGACGCTGCTCGCGATCAGCAACGAGGGCTACGACAATCTGCGCCACCTCTCGTCGCGGGCCTACCTCGAGGGGTACTACTACAAACCCCGCGTGGACTGGGAGATTCTCGCCGAACACGCGGGGGGCCTCATCGCCACGTCGGGGTGTCTCGGCGGCGTGGTGCTTCACGCGCTGAAGCAGGGGGACTACACCAAGGGGCGCGAGCTGGCCGCTCGACTGCAGGACATCTTTGGTCGAGAGAACTTCTTCATCGAGCTGCAAGATCACGGAATGCCCGAGCAGCGCCAGACCAATCCCGATCTCCTGCGCATTTCGAAAGACATCGGCGCCCCCCTGGTCGCGACGAACGACCTGCACTACGTGCGCTACGAGGATCACGCGATGCACGACGCCCTGCTCTGCATCGGCACCGGGTCAAGGGTCGCCGACGCCGACCGGTTCCGTTTCTCCTCCGACCAGCACTACCTGAAGAGCTCCGCCGAGATGCGGGCCCTCTTCGCGGAACTGCCGGAGGCCTGCGACAACACGCTGGCGATCGCCGAACGCGCCGATATCACTATCGAGTTCGGTAACAACGCCCTCCCCGAGTTTCCGATACCCCGCGAGCACGCCGGGTCGGTGCACTCCGAAGGTGCCGACGCCTACCTGCGTCACTTGGCCTACCAGGGGGCGACGGAGCGTTACGGGGAGGTCCTGAGCGACGAGGTGCGAGAGCGGCTCGACTACGAACTCTCCGTCATTGCCGACATGGGTTTCTCCGACTACTTCCTGGTCGTGTGGGACCTTATTCGCCACGCCCGCGAGGTCGGCATTCGAGTGGGGCCCGGTCGCGGTTCGGCCGCCGGCTGTTGCGTCGCCTACTGCCTGCGCATTGTCGACATCGATCCCATTCGCTACGGACTCATCTTCGAGCGTTTCTTGAATCCCGGTCGAAAGCAAATGCCCGACATCGACATGGACTTCGACGAACGTTTTCGCGGTGACATGATTCGCTACGCCGCCGAGCGTTACGGGAGTGACCACGTCGCCCAGATCGTCACCTTCTCCACCATCAAGGCTCGCGCGGCGGTGCGTGACGCGGCGCGCGTTCTCGGCTACCCGCCCGCCAAGGGGGACATCATCGCGAAGGCGATGCCGCCCCTCGTCATGGGACAAGACCTTCCACTGGCCGCCTGCTTCACCCCCACCCCCGGTTACGAGGCCCGCTTCGCCGAGGCCCAGGAACTCCGATCCCTCTACGAGAACGATCAGGAGGTTCGCCACATCGTCGACACCGCGATGGGTTTCGTCGATAAGCGGCGTCAGGACGGCATCCACGCCGCGGCGGTCGTGATTACGCGCGGTCCGGTGCTCGACTACGTGCCGATTCAGCGCAAAGCGGGCCCGAACGCCTCCCTCGACGACGCCCCCATCGTGACTCAGTACGAGGCGACGGCCATCGAGAAACTCGGTCTCTTGAAGATGGACTTTCTCGGTCTGCGCAACCTCGCCATCATCGAGCGCACCCTCGAGCACATTCGTCGACTCCACGGCGTCTCCGTCGACATTGACCACGTGCCTCTCGACGACGAGAAGGTGTTCGAGATGCTCCGACTCGGCCACTCCATCGGAATCTTCCAGTTGGAGGGCGAGAAGATGCGACAGCTCATGCGGCGCCTGGCCCCGACGAGCTTCGACGACATCGCCGCCCTGACCGCGCTCTACCGACCGGGGCCCCTGTCGGAGAACGTGCACAACGACTACGCCGACCGCAAGAATCAGCGCCAGAGCGTTCGCTACGACCACGACGATCTCGCCGAGATTCTGGGCGAGACCTACGGGCTCATGATCTACCAAGAGGACATCATGAGGGTCGCGACCAAGGTCGCCGGATTCTCCATGACCGAGGCGGACGACCTACGAAAGGCCTGTTCCAAGAAGATCAAGGAGATGATTCAAAAGCAGCGCCAGAAGTTTGAGGACGGGGCGGAGCGCGAGGGGTACGGGCGCGAACTCGGTAAGGCGATCTTCGACAAGATCGAACCCTTCGCCGACTACGCCTTCAACAAGAGTCACGCCTACGGCTACGCCTACATCGCCTACCAGAACGCGTGGCTGAAGGCGAACTATCCCGTGGAGTACATGGCGGCGTTGCTCACCTCGTTCAAGGACGACAAGGACAAGGCCGCCCTCTACCTCTCCGAGGCCCGCCAGATGGGGATTCGCGTGGGGGTGCCCGACGTGAACCAGTCCCTGGCCGACTTCGCTCCCCGGGCCGACGGCCAGCGCGAAATCGTGTTCGGCATGGCCGCCGTGCGCAACGTGGGGGAGTCCATCGTGGAGCGCATCGTGGCCGAGCGGGAGGCGTCGGGACCCTTCGAGTCCATCTACGACTTCGTCCGCCGGGTCGACCCCATCGTTCTCAACAAGCGGGCCATGGAGTCGCTCATTAAGGCCGGAGCGTTCGACTCCTTCGACCTACCCCGTATGGGACTGGTGCTCACGATCGACGAGATCATCGAGGTGACCCTGTCACGACGCAAGGATCTCTCCCTCGGCATCACGACCCTCTTCGCGGCCTTCGACGAGACGGGGGGTAACGACTGGGAGGGCACCGATATCGCCGTACCGGCGGTCGAGTTCGATCCGGCGGTGAAGCTCAACTTCGAGCGGGAGATGCTCGGGACCTTTATCTCCGACCACCCGCTCTACGCGGTCGAGAACCTGCTCGCCACGAAGACCGACGGCCCCATCGTGTCCCTGCGCGAACAGGCGGAGGATCTCGGCGGAGCTCACCAGACCTTCCGAGTGGGAGGGATTTTCTCCGAAGTGGTCCTACGCACGAGTAAGGACGGACAGCCCTACGCCCGCACCGTTCTCGAGGATCTCGGCGGATCCATCGAGGTGAACTTCTCCACCAAGAACTTCGCTCGAGTCTCCGGACTGCTCGCCAAGGACAACATTGTGGTGGTGAAGGTACGGGTGGACGTCCGCGACGAAGAACCCCGCTTTAGCGGCGTGGACGTGGAGGTTCTCCACGTGGAGCGAGGGGACGGCGAACTACGGCTCGCCTTTCGACCCCAGGACATCACCCCGTCGACGATCGCCCGTCTGAAAGAGGTGCTGCAGCGATTTCCGGGCCCCTCCCCGGTCATTCTCGAGACCGGAATCGAGGGTAAAGCCTTTCGCCTGGGGGATAACTTTCACGTGACTATTGCTCAAGTCGTGCCGGAACTACGGACGGAGTTCGGTCGTCACGTCATTCGAGCCTGAGAGAGACCCCGCGCGACTCTCGTAGAATAGAGAAATGGCTCTTAGTGTCACCACCAAGGACTCCACCGCGCTCAGCGACGCGGAACTCGCCGCGATGGCCGATCTCTGCGTCGAGCGAGCGCCGTACTTCGACATCGGTTTCCTCTCGAAGCAGCGCGAGGAGTGGGTGCTCGTGACTCAGGCCCGCGAGGGCGAGAAGCTTCGCGGGTACGCGTTTTGCACCCTCGAGCGGATCGGGGGGACCCCCTCGCTCCTCGTGGGACTGCTCTGCGTCGAGCGCAACGCTAAGTCGGACGCGACCCTGAAGGCGATACTCCACGACCAGTTCCGTCGGGCGCTGCTCGCGTTTCCGGACGAGGACGTGCTCCTCGGGTCGCGCCTCATGAACCCCGACGGGCTGCGCGCCTACCAGGGCTTGGAGGACGTGGTGCCCCGGGTGGGCTACAAGCCCACGGGCGAGGACCGGGCCTGGGGTCGTCGACTCGCGAAGCGTTTCGGTTCGGAGAAGTCGATCGACGATAAGACCTTCGTGATGAGTGTCGAGTCCCAGCCGGTGGGGGGACTGGACTTCGTGTCCGCTAAGGGAGTGCTCGACAGTGAGTCGACCCAACTCTTCGACGGTCTGGACGCCGACGGCGGCCAACGCCTCGTCGTCTTCGGCTGGGCGATGGCCGAGTCCTTGGCCTCGGGGAAGTTGCCTCGCTGAGGATTTAGGAGCGCGGCAGTAGGCCCGTGCAACTCTTGTAGCAGTGTCCGTCGATGGGCGCCGACAGGGTGGTGAGAACGTAACTCGGGCGAAAGCCGAGGGAGGTCGCGAGGTCGCGGCCGGTGAGGGTTCCCCGTCGCGTCGCCTCAATCGTGCGAATGGCGTGGGAGTCCTCGCAGAGAAGCCAAATGTCGTCACCGGCCCAGCCGAAACGCACCCAGGTCGAGCCGTCTTCGAAGCGTCGCATCAGCTGGGGCCCCCGGTCGGCCGCGATGAGGGCGACGGAGGGTCGTTCTCCCCGGAACTCCCAGTAGGGGGCGGAGGGGCCACGAAAACCGAAGAGCGGGCCGTCCGATGGGGTCAGCAGGGCCTCCAGCCACTGGCGCACCCGTCGTCCGCGGTAGGTTCCGAGGCGTCGCGGTAACTCCGCCAGGGTGACCGCTTCGGGTTGGGCGAGGTCGTCGCGGGCGACGTCCTCGGCGAGAACGCCCTCCACGACGTCGAAGGCCGCGAGGTCGGTCTCCGTCTCCGCCGGCCAGGGGATTCGCCAGCGCATGAGAGCGTGCGAGTGCAGGTCAATCACGGTGGTCGACTCGCTAGTGGATCCGAGAACGAGCCCGTGGACGGTGGCCCCCGGACTCACGTCCACGGCGGGCGTGGTCGCCATGCGTTCGACGAATCTCTTGATTTCCCGGGTGGCCGGGTCCCGTCGCCAGGCCACTACGCCTCCCGAAGGGCTCGGTCGAGGTCGAAGACGGTGTCGACGGGCGCGTGGCAGATTCGGGAGCGACAGACGAAGGCCCGTCCCGCATCTCGCCCCGAGAGCAGGGGAGAGGAGCCACGGCCGGTCACGAGAACTGCGTTTAACATCGGCATCGATCGTACGTGACGCGCGAGATCGCCCCGTTCACCGGGGACGACCACCTCGACGGCGTCGTCTACCCAGCGCGCTGCTTCGAGGGAGTCGACCACGCTGCGGGGGTGACCCTGAAGCAGCGGAGCGACCTTGGTGGTCAGTCTCCGGGCGAGGTCGGAGTAGCGGGAGTCGCCCACCAGACCGAGACGAGCGAAGGCCCGTAGTCCCATCGCGTGGGCCGAGGGCGTCGCGCCGTCGAAGACCTCGTGGGGTGAGAGAAAGAGGTCCTCGCGGGGTGAGTTCATGCGCAGTGAGTCGCCGTCGAGGTAGTCCCGCGCGAGTTCCTGGGCGACGGCGTGGGCCCGGTCGAGCCAGTGGTCCTCCCCGTCGGACTCGAAGGCGTCCAGTAGTCCATCGACGTACCACGCGAGATCCGACGCCGTCGCTCGGTGGCGGCGCGCGTCCGTTCGCCACCACGTCTCGTCGGATCGACACACCCGCTCGAGTTCGAGGAGGATCTCGCGAGCCCGTGCCTCGTGTCGGGGGTCGCGCGAGGCGAAGAGGGCGCTCGCCCACATCACGTTCCACTCGAGAATCACCTTCTCGTCTCTCGCGGGGGCCGCTCGACGTTCGCGCACCCCACGCAGCTGGTCGAACGCCGCGCGCAACTCATCCGGTTCGCTCCAGGGCTCGCCGTCGGCCAGACGGGGTACGCAGCGCCCGTCGAGGTCGCCGGCGGGTCGCAGGCTCCACCGGTGGAGCACTCGATCGACGATCTCGGTGGGCTGGTCTCGTAGGGCTGACCGGACCTCGTCCGGGGTCCAGGTGACGTGGGAGCCCTCGACGCCACCCGCGTCGGCGTCGAGAGAGGAACAGTACAGATCACCCCGTCGGAGTCGTCGTTCCACGAAGTCCCGGGTGCTCTCGGCGACGCAGCGCCACTCGGGGTCACCCCCGTCGCTACTCAGACGCCAGAGGGACCGAGCGAGGAGAGCCTGATCACTCAGCATCTTCTCGAAGTGGGGAACGTGCCAGTACTGGTCGACGCTGTAGCGCGCGAACCCCCCGTCGAGGTGGTCGACGAGTCCGCCACGGGTGAGGGCCCGAAGTATTCGACGGGCCGCCTCGCGGGAGGCCGGTCGACCGTCTCGCCACAGGGCCTCGACGTAGGAGGGGCGAGGAAAGCGGGGGGCCCCCTGTCCTCCGAAGTCGTCGGTCGTGGTGACGAGTTCGTCCGCGACGAGTCGGAGGGCGGAGGAGAGATCGAGGGGGGCATCGGGAGTGGGGCTCAGGTGATCGAGAACGCGTACTTCTCGCCGCAGCGCCTCTTCGATCCGCTGAACCTGATCATCGACCACCTCTCGTCGATCGCGCCAGGCTTCCTCGACGGCCCGAATCAACGTGGTGAACCCGACGAGACCACTCCGATCCTGGGGTGGGTAGTAGGTACCGGCGAGAAACGGACGTCCGTCGGGGCGGGTGAAGACGGTCATGGGCCATCCACCGTGACCGGACAGCAGTTGCGTGGCGGACATGTAGAGGGCGTCAACGTCGGGCCGCTCTTCGCGGTCCACTTTGATAGCGACGACGGTCTCGTTCAGCAGCGCGGCGATGTCGGGATCCTCAAACGATTCGTGGGCCATGACGTGACACCAGTGGCAGGCGGCGTAGCCCACGGAAATCATGACGGGACAGTCCCGACGGCGCGCTTCGTCGAACGCGTCCTCGCCCCAGGACCACCAATGAACCGGATTGTTGCGGTGGGAGTCGAGGTAGGACGAGAGGTCGGAGGCGTCGCGGAGGAGGGGCACGGAGAAACCTTAGGAGACCCGTCTCCTAAGGTGGTCGGACGGAAGGGAGACGCGGTGACGACGTTGCGCTGGGGAGTACTGGG
Organism: Acidobacteriota bacterium; assembly: GCA_018971385.1. Classification (GTDB taxonomy): domain Bacteria; phylum Actinomycetota; class Acidimicrobiia; order Acidimicrobiales; family RAAP-2; genus RAAP-2. The sequence continues at coordinate 18,016 of JAGXAY010000020.1, forward strand.
AACAGGAAAGATTGGCCACACCTTTACTCGAGACCTCGGTCTCGTCGCGGGACAGGAGGTTCACGCGGTGGGCTCGCGAACCCTCGATAGCGCCCGGGCCTTCGCCGCCGAGATGAACGTGGCGCGTTCCTACGGAAGTTACGAGGAACTCGTGAGCGACCCCGAGGTGGACGTCGTCTACGTCGGAACCCCCCACCCGTTCCACCGGGACAACGCCCTACTGGCGTTGCGGGCCGGTAAGCCCGTTCTCGTCGAGAAGGCGTTCACGATGACCGCGGCCGAGGCGAGGGAGATCGTGGGGGAGGCCCGTGAGCGCGGACTCTTCGTCATGGAGGCGATGTGGTCTCGCTTTCTTCCCCACATGGTGGCCCTGCGAGACCTCATCGCGGAGGGCCGACTGGGTGAGATTCGTACGGTGGAGGCCGATCACGGAAAGTGGTTCGCCGAGGACCCGTCCTCTCGTCTCTACGCTCCCGAGCTCGGGGGGTCCGCCATTCTCGACCTTGGCGTCTACCCCCTCTCCTTCGCCGTCATGGTTCTCGGGCTACCCCAGCGCCGAGTCGCCCTCACCGACGCCGCCTTCACTGGCGTGGACGGACAGGCGTCCGCCATCCTCGGCTACGAGACGGGGGCGCACGCCGTCGTTACCTGTACGTCGAGCGCTCGTAGCGCCACGCGGGCCTGTGTCGCGGGGACCCGGGCCCGGGTGGAGATCGACGGTGACTTTTACGCTCCCGGTGGCTTCACTCTCATTGACCGAGGGGGAGAGACCACGCGCTTCGAGTACGAGGTCGAGGGACGAGGTCTGCACTACCAGGCACTCGAGGTCGCCCGTTGTCTCGAGTCGGGACTCCTCGAGAGCCCCGTCATGCCCCTCGACGAGACCATCGCGATTATGGAGTTGATGGAGTGGTGGATGAGGCCGGCCTGAGCCAGGACCAGGTGGGCTCGTTGGCCAGGTCATTGAGGTGGGGGGGTTCGGCACCCGCCACCATGCAGGTTCGTCGGGACACTTCGATGGCGGCGCGGAGTCCCGCGTCGACGAAGTGAGATGTCACGAGGTCGCTGCGGGTGAGGTCGTGACCGAGCCACCACACGACGAAGGCGCCGACCAGGGAGTCGCCCGCTCCGACCGTGTCGACCACCTTGGTCGGAGGCACCGGAATCTCTAGCCACTCCGAGCCGACCAAGGCGCGAAGGGGCGCGGGCCCGTCGCTCAGCACGACGAGCGTCGCCCCGGCGCGCTGAAGCTCTGTGGCGGCCTCCGTGGGCGTGATCTCGGGGAAGAGAAACGCCACGTCATCGAGGGAGACCTTCACCACGTCAGCGCGCGGGCAGATCCCCATCACGCGAGAGACGTACGCCCCCCGGTCGGCGGTGGCTTGCGGTCGACAATTGGGATCGAGAACGACCAGCGTGTGAGGAGAGGCGTCGCGGACGGCGTCGACTGAGGCCTCAGCCATGGGGGAGACGACGAGTCCCAACGTCCCGACGTAGAGTGCGTCAACTCCGCGCAGGTCGCTCACCTCACTCACGGAGAAGGCGGCGGTGTCACGCAGGTGAAAGTGGTACTGAGCGTCGCCGTGAGTTAGTTCGACGACGGCCATAGTGGTGGGCTGAGAGGTGGCCGCCGGACGAGCGAGCACAACGCCGTCAGCGGCGGCGAGGTCGCGGATCCGCCGACCGAAGACGTCGGAGGACACTCCAGAGACCAGTCGAACCTGGCCCCCGAGTCGGGCGACGGTGCGGGCGACGTTGAGGGGCCCGCCTCCGACAACAGCCTGCGTCGACCCGTCCTCGCCAACGATGAGGTCCACCAGGTTTTCGCCAATAACGGCAACTTCGCTGACCACGACTATCCCCCCGTCCTTGATTGACAACGTTATCTCACCTATCATCCGATGGCCGGTCGACATCGACGGACGAGCACGGGGAGACGGGGTGGCAGAAGAGACGGTAACGGGCCGTGCGGTCGGCCCCTGGGCCACGATGAAGGACGTGGCCGCTCTCGCCGGAGTCAGCCTGAAGACGGTATCGCGAGTCGTCAATAACGAGCCCACGGTAAACGAGGATCTCGTCGCTCGCGTTCGCCTCGCCGCGACCCAATTGCACTACCAGCCAAACATGTCCGCGAGCGCTCTTCGTCGCCTGGACGGTCGCTCCTCCACGATTGCCGTGCTGCTAGAGGATCTCTCTAACCCGTTTTCCGCCACGATTTACCGTTCCGTGGAGGAGGTGGCGATTTCACGGGGCGTCGTCGTGGTGGGTGGGAGCTTTGACGAAGACCCCAGCCGGGAACTCGTTCTCACGGCCGCCATGTCTCGTCATCGGGTCGACGGATTCATCATTGCCCCCGCGTCGAGAGATCACGGTTACCTTGCTCGCGAACAACGGGCGGGCACTCCCTTCGTCTTCGTCGACCGTCCCCCCGTCAACCTCGAAGCTGACTCGGTTCTGAGCGACTCCCGGGACGGAGTCACGCGGGCTACGCGTCATTTACTGCGCTTTGGTCACCGTCGGATCAGCTTTCTCGGGGACCTCACGACGATCTATACGTCGGAGGAACGGGTCAACGGATTCCGTGACGCCATGCGGGAGGCGAACGTGACGGTCGATCCCCGTCTCGTGCACTTGGACCTGCGGACCGCGCCAGCGGCCGAACGGGTGGTCGGGCATCTTCTCGACTCCGCCGATCCCCCGAGTGCCATCTTCGCTGGACAGAATCTCGTTCTCATGGGAGCCCTTCGCGCCATACGCTCTCGGCACCTGCAGCACCGCGTGGCCATCGTGGGATTCGACGACCTCATCATGGCGGATCTTCTCGAACCGGCCGTGACCGTCGTCGCCCAGAATCCCGAGCGCATCGCTCGCGAGGCGGCCACCATGCTCTTTCGTCGCCTCGACGGTGACACGTCTCCCGTTCGTCGAGTGGTCGTCGAGAGTCAGTTGGTTATCCGCGGATCAGGGGAGATTCCGGCGCCCGGCGACCGATGAAGTTCGGTGGTTGACAGGCGTCCCGACACTCGTTATTGTCTGAGACAACGTTGTCCAGAAGGGGGCACTGAGAAGGACTCGGTGTTCGGACATAGGGGGAAGTAACTGTGAAGAAGTCACGTTCTATGCGCCTGTTCTCGGGTGCCGCTGTGGTGTCGACGCTCGCGGCGTCGGCGTTGGCCCTCGTCGGAACCGGGGCCAACCCGGCCGGCGCGGCCGGAAAGAAGTTCACCGTGGGTTTCGTGGTCGGTGCTGAAGCCGACCCGTTCTTCCAGTCGATGTACGTCGGTGCGTCGAAGGAAGCCAAGGCTCTCGGCATCAATCTGATCTGGTCCGGTGACCCGGTCGACTACTCGCCGGCCACCCAGTTGCCGATCATCCAGCAGGTCCTCGCCCAGAAGCCGAACGCTCTGGTGGTGGCCCCGACGGACACGAAGGCGCTGAACTCCGTCATGGCCTCGGCCGTGAAGCAGGGCATCCCGGTGTTCAACGTGGACTCCGGATCGAGCGTGCAGAGCAACATCACCGCGTGGGTGACCGGAAACAACGTGCAGGGTGGCCAGGCGGCCGCCGACGCGTTGGCCGCGGCGCTCAAGTACAAGACGGCCTGCACCAAGGCTCACAAGTGCACCGTGGCGGTGGGCGTGAGCTCCGTGACGACGTCGACGGACGCGGCGCGCCTGCTCGGTTTCAACCAGGAGCTGAAGAAGAAGTACCCGAACATCACCGCGCTCAACCCGGTGGTGTCCCAGTCGCAGCCCTCGGTGGCCCAGTCGGGCTTCTCGCAGGACATCGCGGCGCACAACCTGGCCGGTATCTTCGCGATTGACGGCACGGACGCGGAAGGGGCCGCCTCGGCCATCGCCGCGGCCGGTTCCGCCGGGGCGAACATCAAGGTGGTCGGTTACGACTCCTACGCGACCAACATCGCCAACATGCAGGCGGGCAAGTTGGCCGCCATCGTGGCTCAGCAGCCGACCCTCGAGGGCAAGTTGATCATTCAGTACGCCTACGACCGTCTGGTGCACAAGAACGCCAAGGGCATTCCCCACCTGAAGACGCTGCCGAACATCCTCTTGACGCCGCAGAACTGCGCCAAGCTGTGCTCGACCTACGTCTACACGGCGAGCTAGTCGTCGCCCTCACGCGTTAATAATTTTGGGCGGCCCCTGGGTGTACTTCGGTACGCTCAGGGGCCGTTCGATGTGTCCCGCCCCGCTGGCTCGCCCAGCTCGATGAAATGCGTAGGTATCCGCGTGTCTTCGTCTGATGAACTCACGCCGCCCCTTCCGAACCTCGTCACTCCGGTGACCGAGGTGCCGAAGTGGCGCGCTCTTCTCGCGAATCAACTGACAGTTCTTCTCGTCATCCTCGTGGTGTTGATGGTCCTCCTCGGTAACCACAACTCGCGATTCTTTACGTCCTCGGAGATGAGCTTCCTGCTCGCCGACTTCTCGGGACTCGTCCTCGTCGCCGTCGCGGAGACGTTCGTCATCATCTCGGGAGGCATCGACCTCTCCGTGGGAAGCGTGATGGCCGTCTCCGGAGTGCTCGCCGCGCGCGCGATGCAACCACTGATCAACTCCCACACCAACGAAGCCGTCGTCTTGCTACTCGGCACCGCGGTGGCCCTGGGTGTCGGCATGCTGGCCGGGGCGATAAACGCCACGCTGATCGTGGGGTTCAACGTCGTTCCCTTCGTGGCGACCCTCGCCATGTGGTACGGCGGACAGGGCCTCGCCCTGGTCTGGACCGGTGGTCAGCCCTACGGCCTCAACCCGGGAGCCCAAACCTGGTCCGCGGCGACAATCCCGGGTGTGCCGTTCATGAGTTGGCTCTCGCTCATCGTGATCGGCATCACCATCGTCTTGGGCTTGGTCCTTCGAAAGGCCCGTTACGGTCGCTACACCTTCGCGATCGGTTCTAACAACTTCGCCGCGCGTGCGGCTGGAATCTCGGTGCAGCGATACGTCGGTTCCTTCTACGTTCTCTCCGGCGCCCTCGCCGGGTTGACGGGGATGTTCTTCGACATCCGCCTCGGTTCGGGCGCACCGACGACGGGTCAGACTACGACCCTCATCGCGATTGCCGCGGTCGTCATTGGGGGAACGAGCCTCTTCGGTGGTTCGGGCACCTACCTCGGCACCGTGCTCGGTGCGGCAATTCTCATCGTGGTGCAAGATGGCGCCATCTTCGTCAACGTGTCGGCGAACTGGGTGCCGGTCGTGGTGGCGAGCGTCGTCGCGGTCGCGAGCATTATTCAGAGTGGACGACTTCGTCTGAGGAGGCGCTCATGAGCGAGACCCCTATTTTGGAACTTCGGCACGTCTCGAAGTCCTACGGATCGGTGAAAGCGCTGACCGACGTGAGCTTCAGTGCCTACGCTGGCCAGATCATCGGCCTCGTTGGCGACAACGGTGCCGGCAAGTCCTCCATGATTAAGACCATCTCGGGGGTCTACACGCCCGACGAGGGGGAGATCCTGGTCGACGGGACGCCGCGGCACTGGAAGTCGCCCCACGACGCCATCGACGCCGGTATTGAGACGCTCTACCAAGACTCGGGACTGGCTCCGGATTTGACGATTGGTTCCAACATCTTTCTCGGTCGTGAACTACGCCGGCGCAGCCTGCTCGGACGACTCGGCTTTCTCGATCAACGATCGATGGAGTCCCAAGCGATGCAGGAGCTCGAGAAGGTCGGGATCTCTATAGGTGCCGCTAAGCGCACGGTGTCGGAGTTGTCCGGGGGCCAGCGTCAAGCCGTCGCCATTGGCAGAGCGGCCATGTGGGCCAAGCACGTCATCATTCTTGACGAGCCGACGAACCACCTCGGAGCCCGTCAGTCCATTGAGGTGTTGAAGGTGATGAAGGCGGCCCGCGATCGCGGTCTCTGCGTCCTCTTCATCTCTCACACGTTGCCGCACGTGCTCGAAGTCACCGATCGCATTATCGTGTTGAGGCTCGGACGAATCGTGCGCGATGCGCCGACGTCGGAGTTCACGGTCGAGAGCTTGCTCGGCACGATCACGGGGCTGAATCAGTAACGAGTAGGCCCCCGTCCCGGCCGCGCGCGAGGTCACCGTTTAACTGTCCTTGAGTCCGTTCCGCACTCTCCGCCTTGCTGTGCAAACGCTTGCATTTAGGTAGGGCAACCGTTACACGATGACGGGTTCATATCTTTCGTTCATGTGGCGTTCACACTGTTCAAACATCTGCTACTTTCACACCTGCCACCTCACGCGAGTGAGGAGGTAAACCGATGCAATTACAAACGACGTCCTCGGACGTCAGAAATGAGTTGGGGAGATGAATTCCAAGATTGTGAAGCTCCTCGCCTCGGCGACTCTGGTGGGCAGCGGTGCTGCCGCCCTGGTCCCGGGTGTGAGTGGCGCTAGTGGTGGGGTGACCGCGAAGTCCTTCACGCCGACGTACTCGGCGATGTTCGGCCTTCAGAAGATCGCCGCGATGTCCAAGTCGGGAATCGGCGTGATTCTGCCGGACGAAGTGTCGTCTAACCGCTACGTCGAGTTCGACGCGCCGAACATTACGCAGGCCCTGACCGACGCCGGTCTCTCGACTGCGCAGATCAGTGTCCAGAACGCTCAGGGTGTGGCTTCTAACGAGATCGCCATTGCCCAGGCGGACATTGCGGCCAAGGACAAGGTCCTCATTATGGACCCGCTGGACTCGACCACTGGTAAGGCCATTGAGGCGTTGGCGAAGAAGGCCGGAGTCCAGGTCATCGACTACGACCGTCTCACCGTGGGTGGTTCGGCCAAGTACTACGTCAGCTTCAACAACGTGACCGTGGGTCAGTTGATCGGTCAGGGCGTGTTGTCCTGCATCAGCGCCTGGCACGTGAAGAACCCGCTGCTCTACGTCATGAACGGTTCGACCACCACCGACAACAACGCGGTGCTGTTCGCCCAGGGCTACGACGGCGTGCTGAAGAAGGCTGGCTACGCGGCTGCCGTGGGTGGCATGGGTAACGCCAAGACGATCAACGAGACCGGTACCGGTACGTGGACCCCGTCGCAGGCGCTGACCGACTTCCAGGGTGCCTTCGCGAAGAACGGCAAGATCAACGCGGTCGTGACTCCGAACGACGAGAACGCCGCTCCGATTATTGCCTTCCTCCAGGGCCAGGGCCTCAAGCCGAGGACCATCCCCTTCACGGGTCAGGACGCGACCCTCACCGGTTTCCAGAACATCATCTCTGGCTACCAGTGCGGAACCGTCTACAAGCCGATCTGGCAAGAGGCTCAGGCTGCTGCCGCGCTGGCTCTGTACCTGCGTGCGGGCATGAAGCCGCCGGCCGGTTTGACCAACGGTTCCACCGCTGACAAGGTGGGTCACCGTTCCGTGGCGTCCGTCCTGCTGACCCCGACCTGGGTCACCGCGACGAACATCGAGAAGACGGTGGTCGCGAACGGCGTTATCAGCCCGGTCGCGCTCTGCACCAGCTTCCACCCGGCGGTCAAGGGCTACAACGCCCCGACCTACGCCAAGGACTGCAAGACCTACGGCATTAAGTAGTCCCGAGTAGTAACGCAGTTGTGAAGTAGCGAAGAAGAGGAACCAAGGAGACCCCCCATGTCAGAGACCAGCTCGAGCACGCCGGACTACCCGGCGAAGCCCCCGGTGGACAACTCTGGCGGCGGAGGCTCCTCGGTTCCTCTTCTCGCTCTTCGCGGTATCAGTAAGAACTTTGGTCCGGTCCAAGCGCTTCAGCGAGTCGACCTTGATATCCCCGCCGGACAGGTCACCGCCCTCGTCGGTGACAATGGTGCCGGCAAGTCCACCTTGATTAAGGCGATTGCCGGTATCTACGCCCCGTCATCGGGAACAATGATGTGGAATGGTGAGGAGGTTCACCCCCACACTCCGCGCGACGCGGCCGCTCTCGGGATTGCGACCGTGTACCAGGACCTCGCTCTCTGTGACAACATCGACATCGTCGGGAACATGTTCCTTGGTTTCGAGGAAACCTCAGGCGGTGCCCTCGACGAAATTGCGATGGAACTGAAGACAGTTCAGACGTTGAAGGATCTTCAAGTCTCGACAGTTAAATCGGTGCGTCAACTGGTCGGCTCCTTGTCGGGTGGACAACGTCAGGCCATTGCCGTGGCTCGAGCGGTGATGCGAGACGCAAGGCTCGTCATCATGGACGAGCCCACTGCGGCGCTCGGTGTGACCCAGACGGCGAATGTGCTGAACCTCATCAAGACTCTCTCGAGCCGTGGCATCTCTGTTTTAGTGATTTCGCACAACCTCAATGATGTGTTTGCTGTCGCAGACCGAATTGCCGTGATGTATCTCGGAAATTTGGTCTCGAACGGACCTATTTCGAAGTACGACCCTTCGAGCACTGTGGAATTAATTACCACTGGCGCCTCGGAGCGCGTAGAACCTCACCCCCTGCACTCGTTCGCGTAACTCCAAAGGGCTCACGATGACTTCAACTGACACTCTCTCTGACACTCAGGCTCCCACGTCGGTGGTGACGTCGCTGAGGAAACTTCTCCGCCAGGATTCGGGCCTCATCCCCGTACTTGTCGCGTTGGTCCTGCTCGTCATTTACTTCGAAATTCGAAGTTCAGTCTTTTTGCAGGCGGCGAATATCGCGAACCTTTTCACTCAGGCGGCGGTGTACGTACTCCTCGCGATGGCGGAAACGTGGTTACTCCTCTTGGGGGAAATCGACTTGTCGCTGGGTTGGGCCGCAACCGGTGCTGGAATGTTGGCAGGCATTTACACCAATGTTCAATACGGTTGGCCCTGGCCTCTTGCGTTCTTGTTGGGTATCGTCGCTGCGGTAGTAGTTGCGGTGGCCTCGGGATTCTTGACGGTGAAATTTCAAGTCGCGTCTTTCATTGTGACGTTGGGTATGCAGCTCATTGTGCAAGGGCTCGTTATTTATGAGCTCGACAAGGTTTTCCAAGGTGGCGGAGTTCCAGTGCAGAGTGCCGTCTTGCGGAACCTGATCGCCGGCGATCTTTCACCGACCTGGTCATGGATTTTTGTCGCGTTGGCGGTTCTT
>JAGXAY010000214.1 GCA_018971385.1 Acidobacteriota bacterium
AGGGCTGGAGCCGGGACGAGGCGGAGGCCGCGATTATCGAACGGGGCGGAACCAGCCCCGGGTCGGTGTCGAAAAAGACGTTCTGCGTGGTCGTGGGAGACGCCCCCGGAGCCTCCAAGGTCACCCGAGCGCGAGCCCTCCAGATTCCGCTGGTTCCGGGCCGAGCGTTCCGTGAACTACTCGAGAACGGTGTCGTGACTGAGGTTCTCGGCGAGGACTCATGAAGTACCGTGGGGGCAGCCATGAGTGAGCCCATCTACGCGCCAGGAGAGTTGGTCGTTGGGCGCTATCGCATCGTCTCCCTGATCGGCACCGGTCCCACGCTCGAGGTGTATCGCGCCGAGGAGGTCGCCCAATCAGACCCGGTGGCGCTGCACGTCCTTCGGCCCTACCTCGCCCACACGGAGGAGGTTCGCCGACAGTTTCGTAACCAGATCGTGGCGTCGGCGCGGCTTCGTCACCCCCATTTGGTGAGCGTGATTGATGGTGGTCAGTCCCGGGGAGCCATTTTTCAAATCACCGAGTACCTGGGCGGAGGGTCGCTCGAGGATCTCCTGAGGGAACGACGCTCGCTCGGCGTGGCCGAGAGCGCCGCGCTCGGTCGAGACGTGGCGGACACCCTCGCCTATCTCCATCACGGCGGTTTCGTCCACGGAGAGATCAGCCCCACCAAGATTCTTTTTCGTGAGGTCGGCTCCGGCCAGGTGGTGTTGAGCGATCTCGCTACTCGGGGACTTAATCGCGAGCGTTTTGCGACCCCCTTCGCGGCCGTCCGTTACGCCAGCCCCCAACTGCTCTACGGGGCCCCGCCCGAACCCTCCGACGACGTCTACGCTCTCGCCGTCGTGATCTATGAGATGGTGACCGGCACGTCACCCATCGACGGGCAGTCAGTCGAGGAGGTTCGCGCGTTTCGTGGCCTACGGCCGTTGCCCTCTCGCCCCGAGCTCGGACCACTGAACGAGGTGCTCCAGCGAGCGAGCAGTCCCGACGCCCTCACCCGCTCGAGCGCCGAAGACTTGCGTGACGCCATCTACGAACTCGCGCAGGATGTTCAGCCCTTTCGCCGGCCCGAAC
>JAGXAY010000021.1 GCA_018971385.1 Acidobacteriota bacterium
CGTGCGCTCCGTCGCTGAGATCGGACGGACGGGGACTCCACGGTGGGAGAGATTTGGTCGAGTGGGGGCGGCCGTTCTCGCCCTCGGGCGCCACGATGTCACAAAGGGGTTGTAAACCGAACATCTGTTCGCTAAAGTAGCGAACAGATGTTCGTAAGGAGGATGCGTGTCGGCGCTCGAAACCTGGACTGAAGCAGTACCCACTCACTCGACTCTCCGGTTGGTGCCGTCGTCGGTGTCGGCCACGATGACCGGACCCCTCGTGGCGGCCCGTCGAGCGTCGCGGGCCCGCATGCGGCGCCGTCGCCGTCGGAGCCTGCTGGTGTTGGCCGTGGTCGTCTCTCTCTTCGTGCTGATGTTCCCGGGTCACGCCTTCGGCGGTACCGGGGCGGCGGGCCTGAGCGCGGACGAGATCGGGGCGGTGGGACTGACTCCGGGATCGCTCTACGTGGTGCAGCCCGGGGACACCGTGGCCTCCCTCGCCCGACTCGTCAACCCCTGGAACCCGTCGGCCGCCGAGGTGAGTCTCGTCAGAGAGCTTCACAGTTCGGTGGTCGTCGTCGGCGAACACGTCATAATTCCCTAAGAAAATGGGCTTTTCGCGTAGAATGGCGCCGTGCGATGCCCGTTCTGCTCGGCTGATGACGATCGGGTGGTCGACTCTCGGCTGGCCGAAGACGGCTCGGCGATTCGTCGACGCCGCGAATGCAGCGTGTGTCAACACCGCTACACGACGTTTGAGCGCATCGAAGAGGTGGGCATCATGGTCGTGAAAAGGTCCGGGGAGCGAGAGACGTTCTCCCGATCGAAGGTCCTGAGCGGAGTGCGCGCGGCCTGCAAGAACCGTCCGGTCGAGTCCGAGACGCTGGAGTCGCTCGTCAACGGGATCGAAGATATCGTGCGAGCGGCCGGTCGAGACGTCACCTCCGAAGAGGTGGGTCTCGCCACTCTGAACGCTCTGCGAATGGTGGACGACGTCGCCTACGTCCGGTTCGCCTCGGTCTACAAGGGTTTCGACAACGCGAACGACTTCGCCCGCGAGGTCGGCAACTTGGTGAAGTCGACCGCGCCCAAGTCGCGCGGGTAACCGTGCGCCTCCTGCACGATCGTCCCCGCGTCGCTCTCGCGGTCTACGCCCACCCCGACGACGCCGACGTGGCCGCCGGGGGAACCCTCGCGCGCTGGAGCGCCCTCGGTTGTGAGGTGCACCTCGTCGTCGTCTGTCAGGGGGATAAGGGTGCCCACGACTCCCACGAGGGTGGTGAACGGCTCGTCGAGCGTCGTCGCGGTGAAGTGGAGCGGGCGGCGAAGCACCTCGGAGCGAGTTCCGTCACGATGTGGGACGTGCCCGACGGCGAAGTGAGTAACGACCTCTCGACCCGTGAGCGTCTCGTCGAGGTGGTGCGACGGTGGCGCCCCGACGTCGTTCTCGGCCCCGACCCTTCGGCCGTCTTCTTTGGTGGGGTCTACGTGAATCACCGCGACCACCGGGAAACGGGGTGGGCGCTGCTCGACGCCGTCGCTCCGGCGGCCGCGATGCCGCTCTATTTTCCCGAGACCGGTCCCGCTCACGCCGTGCGCTACCTCCTCTTGAGTGGCACCCACGAGCCCGACGTCGCGGTCGACATCTCGTCGAGCATCGAGGCGAAGATTGCCGCCGTCCTCGAGCACCGTTCCCAGATGGGGGAGGAGTCGGCGGAGATCAGCGAGGTCGTGAAGGCTCGAGCGCAACAGGGGGCCCGGGACCTCGGCGCGGGATTCATCGAGACGTTTCGCCGTGTCCAACTCGCCGAGTGAGCCCGTCGATCCCTGGTCGACCCCCATCCTGCACGTCGATCTGGACGCGTTCTTCGTCTCCGTCGAGATCCTGGACGAACCGACTTTAAGGGGTCGCCCGGTCTGCGTGGGCGGCGCGGGGGAGCGCGGAGTCATCGCCTCGGCGAGTTACGAGGCCCGTCGTTACGGCGTGCACAGTGCCATGGCCAGCTCCACGGCTCGTCGACTCTGTCCCGACCTCGTCATCCTCCCCGGCCGGTTCGACCGTTACGAGGAGTACTCCGCCCAGTTCCACGACGTGCTCGCCGACGTGACCTGGTGCACCGAGTCCCTCGGCCTCGACGAAGCGTTTCTTGATGTACGTCCCTCGCGCCGAGTGACCGAGAGTCCCCTCGCCGCCGCCGACGAGGTACGACGACGACTTCGGGAGGAACTACACCTGGAGTGTGGAGTGGGCGTGGCGCGCAACAAACTGTTCGCCAAACTGGGCTCGAAGAGGGCGAAGCCCCGGTACTCGCCGAGTGGGGTGACTCCGGGGCCGGGGGTGCTCTGGGTGACTCCCGACGTGGAGACGTCCTGGCTCGAGGAGATGCCGGTGCGTGAACTCTGGGGGGTCGGACCCGCGACGGAGCGCAAGCTCGCCCGCCTCGGTATCACGCGAGTACCGGAGTTGCGCCGGGTCGAGGAGAGCCACCTCGCGAGCCACCTCGGTGACTCCCTCGCACGCACCCTGGCGGAGTTCGCGCGTGGGGAGGACTCCCGAGAGGTGGAGAGTTCCCGCGAAGCGAAGTCCATCGGTCACGAGGAGACCTTCGCCGTCTCGGTGAATGAGGAGGGGGACATCCGTGAGATTCTTCGCCGTCACGCCGGCATCGTGGCGAGAGCGCTGCGAGATCGCCACCTGCTCGCCCGCCGGGTCACGGTCGTGGCTCGAGACGACGAACTGCGCACGCGTTCTCGTTCCCAGACGCTCTCCTTCGGCATCGATGACGATGACGCTCTCGCCGAGGTCGCCATCGCCCTCGGGGTGAGTGTCGAGCGCTCGCTCGCTCTGCGTCTTCTCGGGGTGCACGCCAGTCAATTAGAGGAGCGGGTGGGTTCGAGTATTCAGCTGAGTCTCGATTTTGGAGATGGCGCGACGACCGAGTCCAGTGAGGAGGCGTCCCGTCGTCGACAGGTCGACCGGGAGGCCCTGCGCGATACCATCGACGACATTCGTCGACGGTTTGGCGCGAACGTGCTCGGTCGAGCCTCGGAGATGGAACGAGGAGCTCTGCGTCTACGAGCGCAGCGTTCAGAGTCGCCCTTCGGCCCCGCTAGGGAAGAACCGTAACGAGTGTGCCGATCGGGGTGTGGGGCCAGAGTTGGCCGGCCGTCGCGAAGGGCATCTCGACGCACCCGAGACTTTGGGGGTAGCCGTAGGAGGCGCGGATGAAGCCGTGGAGGGCATCACCGCCGTAGAAGTAGGAGACCCAGGGAATGCCCGGGTCGACGTACTTCGTACCGTCCGGGTTGGTGCCCCGCATCGTCTGGCTGACGTAGCGCAGGTAGACCGGGTAGGTGCCGATCTGGGTGGGGGACAGGGAGATACCCGTGTTGACGATGGCGTGCATCGTCGGAACACCGTTCTGGTACAGGGTGAGCGATTCGGGCTGGGTCTGAGAGACGAGCACGTAGTTGTAGCTCGTCGAACTGATCTGGTGGTGCTTCACGGCGCTCAGCAGGGCCGGCCAGGTGGCGGCGTCGGGAACACCGGTCGTCGGGAGGCCGTGGGCGTCCTGGAACCGCATGAGGGCTCCGGTGAGGATGGTCGTCGTGGTGCCCACGCTCCACTGAGAGTTGAGGGTGGGCAGATCCGGAAAGCGGAAGTGGAAGGCTCCGGGAACCTGCTCCACCGCGAACGGTCCGGCGCTCGAACTGAAGTTGACCGGGAGATAGCCGAGTTCGGCGAGCAGTTGGGCGGTCCAGGTGGGATTGAGTGTGGCCGCGGTGCTCACCACGCGGGCGCTCGTGACGGCGCAGGTCGCCTGACAGGTCCAGCGACTCGGCACCGAGATGCGATAGGGGGCAACCGAGGTGCCCGACTGGAGAGCGAGCGCTTCGATCTCTCTCGGACCGACGGCCACCCAGCGCGTGGGCACGTGGGGGGTCGTCACGAGGGAGGGCAGGGTCGCCACCGTGACGGGCTGGGATACCGTGAGGCGAACGACCGGCATACCGGCCGTCACTTTGAGGGCCACGGTACCGGTGGCCGTAATCACGTGGGTCGTCGTGGTTTGAGCTCCGGCAACACCAACGAGAGTGAGGGGGCTAAAGAGCCCCGCGAGCAGGACTCCGCGAACGATGGAGCGCACGCGGCCACTCTACCGTGTACCGAAGGCGATGAAATGTCGACGTCGTTACGTTTCTGCGACGTCGTGGCCATGGTCACTCGCGGAGGTATCGCTCGGTGGACCTCGACGAGGGTCCGGGAGTGGGGGAGGTTACCTACGTAGCAGGTAGACTTTCCGTTCTGGCGGCGTGGCCGAGTGGTTAGGCAGGGGCCTGCAAAGCCCCGTACTCCGGTTCGAATCCGGACGCCGCCTCCAACGTATGTCACGACGTGGTACGTGTGGCGAGGGCCGAGACGGCGGGTCGTCGATGTGGCAGGCACCCTCAATTCAGGGCTGTAGGTTCGGCGACGGCGGCGAGGGATGCAGCTTTTTGGCTTCTACGCGAGTGGTGCGATGACCATCATGATGTTCATCGCCCTCGCGAGCGTTGCGGGCCTCGTGGTCCCGCTCGTCGCGCTGTTCCGATCGAGGCCCGTGCGGGCCTCGTGGTCGCCACCAGCCGGTGAATCGCGGGCCGTCACCATTCTGCGAGAACGATTCGCGCGCGGCGACATCAGCGAGGACGAGTATCGGCGACGTCTCGACGTCTTGGCTAAGGGGAGACGCTCCGACCCGAAGGGTCGTGATAGCAGCACTGGCCCGGTTCGTCGTGAGTCGGCCGACGTGGGCTCCTTCACCGACCGAAGTCGCGAGGAAACCGGGCGACCGGTACTCGCTTTAGGGCGTCGCGAAGGAGTCGGGCGTGAGGAGGGTCTCGTCCTGTTCGATGGCCCGGCGAATACGCTCACTCACGATTTCGGGGGCGAGTCCGACGCCGAAGTTCGGGGCTGAGCCCCAGAGAGCTCTCGTGACGAGGCCGGTCTCGGTGTGGGGCGCGCGAACGTCCAGTACTCGAATCTTCCGACTCCGCCACTCTCGCGCCGCGACGGCCAGAGCCGATTTGGCGGCGGCTTTCGACGCACCGTAAGCGGAGAGGCCGAGGACGGTCACGTCGGCCGCGACTCCCGTGAGGTTCACGACGACACCACCCTCGCGCATCCTCGAGGGCAGTTCGTGGAGGAGGTGAAGCAGACCAAGAGCGTTCACGTCAAACAGCTCTCGAGCGACCTCGTTCGGGAGTTCGTCCAGTCGACCGAAGGCGACCACCCCGGCGGCGTTGACGACGATGTCGAAGGGTGGGGCGAGTTGCTCTAGGGCGGACGTGACGGACGCTGAGTTACGCAGGTCGGCGACGACATGAGGTAGCTCGCTGAGGGAGTTGTCGAGGCGACCGGAACGAGAGATGAGAGACACCTCCGCTCCCGCGCGTCGTAGGTCGGTGGCAATCAAACGTCCGAGGGATCCGCTCGCGCCGACGACGAGAGCTCGTGAGGTCGAAATATTCATGGACGCAATGTAGGGGTGGGAGCGTTACGGTCAACCGTGAGGACATCACGACCGAAACCGACGCGAAAGGTTCCCGAGTGGAGCCGGGTGAGCGAGGCCCTCCACTGGATTCTCCTCGGACGAACTCTTCGCCCCGCTCTTCCCGTGTCCGCCGTCGTTGGGACCCTTCTCAGCGCAGTCAACGAAGGGTCGGCGGTGATCGGCGGGCGGGTGTCCCGTGTTCTCATCCTACGAACGGTGCTGAACTACGTCGTTCCGTTCCTCGTGGCCAGTTGGGGGTTCCTGTCCTCTGGTCGTCGCGAGAAGACGTCGTGACCGGGTCTTCCCGGGGACGTCAGTCCGCCGGAATCAAGATTCCCGAGGTGAGTGGCGCTCAGATGGCCGAGGTCGATCGGCGGGCCCTCGAGGCGGGACTGACTCTCGATCGCATGATGGAGAACGCGGGGCGCCACCTCGCCGACCGGGTCGGGGCGAGAGGACCCGGGAAGGTTGCGGTCGTGGTTGGGGGCGGTCACAACGGCGGTGGGGGACTGGCGGCGGCCCGCCACCTACGCAATCGGGGGATGGACGTGGCGGTCGTGAGTGCTGGGGGCTCAGTCGCGGAAGAGACGGCGCGCCAGATGCGACTTCTCGTGGACGATGGCGTGGAGTGGAGAAACGATATGGGAGTCGTCGACGTGGTGGTGGACGCGTTGGTGGGCTACTCCCTCGTGGGTCCTCTCCGGGGGCGAGCCCGCGATCTCGCTCGAGAGATGAGCGCTGGTTCAGGCTTCGTCATCTCCCTCGACCTCCCGAGCGGGACGGCCAGTGACCTCCGTCAACCCACCGGTGTGCGGGTCCGCGCCGACGAAACGGTGACCCTCGCGCTGCCGAAACGAGGACTTCGCGCGAGACCGGACGATGTCGGCCAGCTCTGGCTCGCCGACATCGGCATTCCCCGCGTGGTGTACGAACGGGCGGGCCTCGACGTCCCCCTCCTGTTCGCGAACGGTCCCCTCGTGCCCCTCCAGGCCGACGAGCTGGGGTGGCGTGGTCCTCACGAGTGAGAGCCAGTGAGGTGCGGGGCTCGCGGCACCGTCCCCTTCGCGTCGGTGACGGTGGTGCGACGGGTTCGTCCCCCGGATGGTTAAGTGGGGGGGCGAGAATCACGGCTCGTCGAGGTTGCGAGGAAGAACAATGTCGGTGTCGGACGTGCGCGAAGAACTACTCTCCCTGGCTCACTCCTGGAGTGATCGAATGTCCATGGACGACCTCATCGCCGAGCGCGTCACTCCACTGGTGGGAGAGGGACTTCTCGACGTGGTCGCGCTCGGTAAGTCGTCGCGGGAGATGGCGGACGCCGTGGAGTCGACATGGGGTCGCCAGGTGCACCGCCGACTCGTCGTGAGTGAGGTCGAGAGAGAGGGTGACGGGGGAGACATCGTGGTGGGGGAGCACCCGGTACCCGGTCCGGGAAGTGCGCGCGCCGGACGGGCTCTCGAGGAGTTTCTCGCGGCGCCGACCGACGCGTCGACGACTCTCTTTCTCGTGTCGGGGGGAGCGTCCAGTCTCTGCGTCGCGCCCGCTTCTCCCCTCACGGTCGAGCAACTGAGAGACGTATGGGACGCGACGGTCGCGGTGGGATTCGATATCACTCGTCTCAACACCCTGCGAGCGGCAACGTCCATGATCTCGGGTGGCGGCGTGCTCCGTTTGGTTCGAACGCCCCGAACGGTGGGCGTCGTTCTCGTCGACAACGCCCTGTCGGGGGCGCCCTGGGTGGCGTCGGGACTCACCTACGACCACCGAATCGAACCCGGCGTTCTCGAGCGATTAATTACGGAGGCGAACCTCGACGGGTCTCCGCTCGCGGAGACGCTGTGCCAGGCGGCGGCGACGCGAGAGCGGTGGATGACGACACCGATCACGACCCAGGTGCAGAACGTCGTGGTGGCCGAGCCCGCGACACTGCTCGAGTTGAGTGCCGCGGTGGCCGTGTCGCGCGGCTACCGCGTGATCTCGATGGGGAGTCGAGTGGACGGGCGGGTGAGGGACGTCACGGAGGAGTGGCGAAGGGCCCTGCGCGACGCGGAGAGCGTCGAGGGCCCCGTCTGCGTCCTCGGGGTGGGCGAAGTTCTCGTCGACGTGACGGGCTCCGGACTCGGGGGTCGATGTCAAGAGTTCGCCTGGTCGATGATGCCCGTGCTGGAGGAGATGTCCCGAGACGCGGCGTTCGTCGCGCTCTCGAGTGATGGACGGGACTTCGTCGAGGGCGTGGCGGGTGCCGTCGTCACCGGGGAGAGTCTCTCGAGAGCGCGGGCCCTCGGTATCGAGTGGGCGGACGTCGCGCGACGAAACGACACCTATCACGGACACCAGGCGCTCGGACAACTCCTCCCGGGATCGCACACCGGGTGGAACCTGTGCGACCTCTACGTGGCGCTCGTGCCTTAGCCCTCGGGGGGGTCGTCGAAGTGGGGGGCGACGTAGGCGCCCCCCATGAGACGAGACTGGTCCGGATCGTGGTCGTAAGGCGCGGCACTCACCTCTCCTCGGTAGACCTCGGCATCGTCGAGGGGGTAATAACCGATCGCCTCGCCCTCGGCGAGGGACATCACTCTCGTGGCGTTGCGCGAGACGCCCCAGACGACGCGAAAACCGGGGTGGGGGGTGAGCAGGGACGCCTCGAAGAGCCGGGTGCAGTCGTCGGGTGAGAGCCAGTTCCAGAGAGTGCGGAAGTCCCGGGGACGGTCGCGAAAGGAGCCGATCCGCAGACAGATGACGTCGAGACCGTGGCGGTCGTGGTAGAGGCGCCCGAGGGCCTCCCCGGCGATCTTGGAGACGGCGTAGAAGCTGTCGGGCTGGGGGAAGTCGTACTCTTCGAAGGGCGCGTGCTCGAGGGGCGAGCGACCCATGACGTGGTGGCTACTGGCGTAGACGACGCGGGGAACGCCGTGGCGACGCGCCGCCTCGAAGAGCCGTTGGGTGCCGGTGATGTTGACCTCGCCGTACTCCTCCCACCGGTAGCCCCCGGTCGAGAGTCCGCCGAGGTGCACGATGGCGTCCACTCCCGCGACGGCGCGTTCCACCACGTCGGGGTCGAGAAAGGACCCGGTGATCCAGTCCTCGTCACCTCGATCCGACCCCACGACGTCCAGGTAGCGCCAGCGCCACCGGGGCGAGGTGAGACTGGCGCGAAGGTGGCGCCCCACGTTTCCGGCGGCCCCGGTCATGAGGATCCGAGAGGTCACGAGAGGCTCCTCGCCTCTCGGGCGATTTCGTGAGCGAGTCGCCAGTGGGCGTCCGTCCAGAGTCCGGAGTGGTAGAGGTGGAGTTCCCCAACTCCGGCGTCTCGTAGGTCGCGGAGAGCCTGAGCGACCGACCCACCCGGCCAACCCCGATCGAGACGGAGGTAGGCCCCGAGTAACCCCGTCTCACGAAGCCGTCTCGCGGCGTCAATCTGTTCGGTCCGCTTCGCGTCACTCCACCCCGACGCGACGACGACGTCGAGTTCGTTCACCAACCCACCCTTCTCGAGGGGGACGAACGAGCCCGTCGCCCAGGGATCGCCCGAGGCGTGGACGCTCACCCGACACGGCCCGTCGACGCCCGAGACGACCTCGAGACAGGTTCGAAGGAGGCTGCTCACGAGATCGAGGCGGTGGTGCCGGAGCCTCTCGAGGTCGTGTCCGACGACGTCTCCGAGGTGGGCGCCACCTCGTCCCACTCCCTCACGGACTCGCGCCGCCAGTTCGGTCGGATTGATCCCTCGAGAGTGCAGGAGTTCCGAGCACGCGTCACAGAAGCAGAGGGAGAGTAACGCGAGGTCCGTGTCGCTCCAGTTCGCGAACTCCACCTTGTCGTGCAGGGCCCCGTGCTCCACCCCGACCGTTCCGGCGGCTTCGAGGACGAGTCCGGAAAAGGCGCCGGCGGCGAGGATCTCCTCGACGAGGGTGGCGGCGTACTCTCGCACCTCGGGCCAGGCTGGACAGAGGGCGTGGGAGTAGAGGTCCCCGAAGGCGTTGCGCACCCGGAACGGCGCACCGCGAGCATCGAGCGGGTCAACGTGGCAGAGCACTACCCACGCGTCGACGTCGAGGCCCTCGCGTCGTAGGTCCCGAGCCATCTCGAGCGTGCGCGGGGGCGAGTCGAGCCAGGTGGCGGGTTCGGGGCGAAGGGCGCGTCCGGCCCAGGCCTCGTCGCGCACCGGTAGGTAGAACGCCGAGTGGGGAATCTCGAGAATCCGGTGCGTGGGGTGTAGTGGAGTGGGCAGGCGCGCCCCGTGGTAGGTGACGGCGAGCGCCACGCGATCGGGTCGCCACTCGAGGAGCCTCGCGAGCGCGGCGTCGTCACCGACGACGTCCCACGGAAAGGCGTAGCCGACGAGGTTCACCAGCGCGGTGGGGTGGGGTCGAAGTCCGGGGTGAATCGGCGCATGTAGGAGGTGTCGTCACGCTGGGTGAGACCGCAGGTGAGGTACTGCTCGTGCAATCGTCCGAGGGCGTCCTCGTCGATCTCGACCCCGAGTCCCGGGGTGCGGGGAACGGCCACGGCCCCGTCGACGAACTCGAGAACCCCGGGCACGATGACGTCCTCACTCTTCCACGGCCAGTGGGTGTCGAGGGCGTAGCTGAGGTGAGGCACGCTCGCGGCGAGGTGGGTCATCGCCGCGAGACTGATTCCGAGATGGGAGTTCGAGTGCATCGAGAGACCGAGGCCGAAAGTCTCGCAGAGAGTCGCCAGTTCGCCACTGGCTCGCAGCCCTCCCCAGTAGTGGTGATCGGAGAGGATGACGCCCACGGAGGCGCGGCGGACCGCGTCAGGGATGTCTTCAAAGCCCACCACGCACATGTTCGTCGCGAGGGGCATGGGGCTCTCCCTCGCGACGAGGGCCATGGCCTCACGGGTGGCCGTAGGGTCTTCGAGGTACTCGAGGACGCCCTCCAGCCGATGGGTGACCCGGATGGAGGTCTCGACGCTCCAGGCGGCGTTGGGGTCGAGACGAAGAGGCACGTCGGGAAAAGCGTCGCGCAACGCCAGCACGGCGTCCACCTCGTCGTCGGGGTGAAACACTCCACCCTTCAACTTGATGGCCCCGAATCCGTAGCGCTCGATCATCCAGCGGGCTTGGGCGACGACCCCCTCGGGATCGAGCGCCTCACCGTACTCGTCCGGGTCGAGTCCCGGGTGTCCGGCCCACTTGTAGAACAGGTAGGCCGAGTAGGGCACCCGGTAGCGAACGACCCCGCCGAGGAGATCACTCACCGGTCGGCCGAGGTACTTGCCCTGCAGGTCGAGGAGGGCGACTTCGAAGCTCGCGAAGGTCCGGAGGCTCGTGCCCGCCACGCTGATGTGTCCGGTGAGTCCGTGGGTGTCGTTTCCGAGGGCGCCGCCGAGAGTGCGGGCGGTGACCTCACGGAGGCGGTGGAGGTGAAAGGGGTCGAGTCCGATGATCGCGTCGCCCACCCGGCGGAGCCGCTCGAGGTGGCCGGCGTCACCGTAGGACTCACCCAGTCCGACCAGGCCGTCGTCGGTGCGGAGTTGGATAATCGAACGAAGGGCGTAGGGCTCGTGCACGCCGACCGCGTTGAGGAGCGGGGGGTCGCGGAAGGCGACGGGCGTAATCGTGACGTGCGTGATTCGTGACATCGGGGCTCCTCACGTACGTCGAGGGCCTCGACGCACTCGTCGCGTGGTGAGGCTACTGTACCCATCGTCCGCGGGTCGACGCGGAGGCCCAACTCGAAGGAGACGACGTGACGACACCTCTGGTTGACCGAATTCGACGGGGGGAGTACCTACGGGGAACGTTTTTGAACCTCGGAAGCGCCCTCGTCGCCGAGGTCTGCGCCCTCGGTGGGTGTGAGTGGCTGCTCGTCGATCTGGAGCACGGCGCGGGGGGAGAGGAGGGGCTCCTCGGTCAGGTCCTCGCCGCCCGAGCTCACGGGGTCCCGGTGATCGCCCGCACCGAGTCCGCCGAGAGAATTCGAGTCGGCCACCTTCTCGACCTCGGCGTCGAGGGCGTGATGTTTCCCCGTCTCGACACTCCGGACGAGGTGCGCCGGGCTCTCTCCCATCTCTGGTACCCACCCCGGGGAGACCGCGGGATCGCCGGCTACAACCGGGCTCGCCAGTTCGGAGGCGACGGTCTCCGCCTCGACCAGGTGAACGACGGCCTCTGCGCACTCGTCCAGGTGGAGTCGGTCTCTGCCCTCGAGAATCTGGAGGAGATTGCCGGTATCGAGGGTGTCGACGTTCTCTTCATCGGTCCGGCGGACCTCTCGGCCGCCCTCGGAGTGCCGGGACAACTGACCCATCCCCGCTTCGTGAAGGCGATGGATCGGGTCGTGGAGACGGCGCTACGACACGGGGTCGCCGCCGGCATTCTCGTCGGTGATCCCAACCTCGTCGAGGCGGCGCGGGAGCGGGGATTTAGCTTCGTGTCCGTGGGATCGGACTCCTCCCTTCTTCGGGGTGCGCTCCGCCAGGCCTTTTCTCTCGAGTAGGTAACCTCGCGGTATGACAAGTATTCACGGTGAGACGAACCCGCCACGCCCCCGAGTGGGATTCGCGGGGATGGGCACGATGGGGGCGCCGATGGCGCTCAACCTGGTAAAGGCCGGTTTCTCCGTGACCGTATGGAATCGCTCACCCGGTCGCGCCGACGAGGTCGTGGCGGCCGGAGCGCGCGAGGTCTCGACCCCGCGGGAGTTGGCGATGTCGTCCGAGGTGGTGGTGACCTGTCTGACCGACTCCCCCCAAGTGGAGGAGGTCCTCTTCGGCGCCGACGGACTCGCGGCGGGTTTCTCGAGGGGATCGGTCTTCGTCGACTGCACCACGCTCAGTCCGCTGAAGGCGGAGGAGTTCTCGCGACGTCTCGCCGAGCTCGGGGTGGGATCAGTCGACGCCCCGGTGACGGGGGGATCAGAGGGGGCGAAGAACGCCACTTTGAGCATTCTCGTCGGCGGAGCAGAGGTGGATGTGGTTCGCGTGGAGCCGGTTCTTCGAGCGATGGGTAAGTCGGTGACGCACCTCGGAGGCGCGGGAGCGGGTCAGTGGGCGAAGGCGATTAACCAGGTAATTCTCGCCGGTGTCTACCTCGGGGTCTCCGAGGGAGTGACGCTCGCGCTTAAGGCCGGACTCGACGCTCAGCAGGTCGTTGACGCCCTCGCCGGAGGGGCGGCCGACTCCTGGGTCCTGCGCAATCGAGCCGGTCGCATGATCGCGAACGACTACCCACTGGGTTTTAAGATTGCGCTTCACCGCAAGGACCTCGGTATCGGACTGGAGCTCGCGGAGAGCACCGGAGCCGATCTGCCCGTCTCTCGCCTCGCCGCGCGCTTTGAAGATGAGCTCATCGCCGACGGACACGGCGACGACGACAACTCGGCACTCGCCCGAGTGGTGCGGCGACTCTCTGGCCTGGAGGGGTAGCGCGCCGAAGTGTGACGGTGAAGGGCTTGCCCGGCCCGGCCCCGTTCTCACGAGTGGGAGCCAGTAATCTGCGAGGGTAGGAAAGGACCCCATGAGCACATCTCCCACTTGGCCCAACGTCACCTCGGCGGCCGATATTGGATCGTGGTTGTTGGACATGGACGGGGTCCTCGTCCGCGACGAGCACCCCATTGAGGGGGCCAATCACTTCCTCGAGATTCTGCGAGAGACCTCGACACCCTTTCTCGTTCTGACGAACAACTCCATGTTCACCCGGCGCGACCTGGCGGCCCGTCTCGCCCACGGGGGCCTCAACGTCCCCGAAGCCAATATCTGGACCTCGGCGCTCGCGACGGCCCGGTTTCTCAAGGCGCAGCGTCCCGGGGGGTCGGCCTTCGTCATCGGGGAGGTTGGTCTCACGACCGCCCTCCACGAGGTGGGCTACACCCTGACCGAGGTGAACCCCGACTACGTCGTGGTGGGAGAGACTCGCAACTACAGCTTCGAGCGGATCGCCAAGGCCGCTCAATTGGTGAAGGCCGGGGCCCGTTTCATCGCGACCAACCCCGATAACACCACGCCGACCCAGGACGGCATCGTGCCGGCGACGGGTGCCCTGACGGCTCTCATCAGTCGCACCGTGGGGAAGAACCCGTACTACATCGGCAAGCCGAACCCGCTCATGATTCGTTCGGCGTTGCGCCAGATCGACGCGCACTCGGAGTCGACGGCAATGGTGGGCGATCGCATGGACACCGACGTAGTGGCCGGGCTAGAAGCCGGTCTGCACACCGTGCTCGTCCTCTCGGGGGTCTCTAGTCAGACCGACGCCGAGCAGTTTCCCTACCGACCCTCGCGCATTGTGGAGTCGGTGGCGGTTCTGGCGAAAGAACTGGAAGCCCACCACGGTCTCTCGGCGTAGGTCGCAGTCGAGGGTTAGGCTGACGCCGTGAGTTCGAGAGCGCGTCGCGGGCGGCTCTACCACGAGGTGCCCGAGGTCATGGTGGGTTTTGACACCGAGACCACCGGGCTCTCCTCACGCTCCGATCGAGCCATCTCCTACGGCTTCGTGATCTACGAGGCTGGCCGACTGGTCGCCAGTGAGCACTTTTACGTCGACCCCGAGATGGAGATCTCTCCCGGGGCCGAGCGAGTCCACGGCGTCTCGCGCGAGGCCCTCGAGCGCTGGCGCGAGGAGGGGACCGCACTCAGTTTCGCCGCCGGTGTGAACCGTGCCGTCTCCATCTTGTTGCGCGAGATCACCCGCGGGGGAGTGGTGGTGGGGGCGAACGTCGCCCTCTTCGACCTCGCCATGCTGGCCTCCAACTACGAGTGGCTCCACCACGGTTCCCTCGCGCGAGAGATCGATCTTCGTCGCGTCGAAGTGATTGACGTCGTGAGTCACGACGTGGCCATCGAGCCCCGCGAGGTGAGCTCGAGACGACGGGGCCTGCCCTACCTCTGTGAGTACTACGGCGTCACTCCGGGCGGCCACGACGCGCTCGGTGACGCGCGAGCCGCGACGGAGGTCTTTCTCGCTCAAGTGCGACGGAATCGACAACTGTTAAGCGCCCCGCGACTGGCCGATGATCCCAATGACCCGGTCGAAGAGGCGCGTCGTTGGGTCGAGGCCCGTCGGCGCAAGGTGGTAGGGTAGAAGCCCTTAGGGGCCGTTGGCGCAGACTGGTAGCGCACTTCCTTGACATGGAAGGGGTCACAGGTTCAAATCCTGTACGGCCCACCAATTCGAGGAGAATCTGCACTCCTTTCATGACACACTCTCGGAGTGCTGTCCGACTGGACTTCGTCGTAGTATCCGGGTGTGGTGCCAGGGAGAATGACAAGGGGTATGCAGTTCGACATCCGGACCTTGGACGAGTCGACGTGGGACGTCTTCGCTGAGTTGGTGGAGCGCAACAACGGCATCTATGGAGGATGTTGGTGCGCGCCAAATCACATCGAGTATCAGCGAGGGGTCAGTGATCCCAAGACGCTCAAGCGGCAGCTCGTAGAGAAGGGAAAAGCACAGGCCGCATTGGTGATCGACGACAATGGGCTCGCACAAGGGTGGTGTCAATACGGTCCCTCGGAGTCGCTCAAACTGAAGCATCAGCGCGCCTACAACAAGGAGCTACCACCTCCTGCGAGATGGCGCATCGCGTGCATTTTCGTCGACAAGCGACATCGACACCAGGGAGTCGCACGAATGGCCCTGGAAGGTGCTCTCCGTCAGATTGGGCAAGCAGGCGGTGGACGAGTGGAGGCGATTTCGGAAGTGACCGCCGGGCGCGACGCACAGGACCGATTTCTCTTCAGCGCGACGGTCGAGCTCTTCGAAGAGTGTGGTTTCCAGCGAGTTCGCCAGGTCGGAATGCACGCGTGGATCGTGAACAAGACCATCACTCGGCCGGATCGCCCCGCCTAGTCGGGCCGACCATGCGGACGCGTGATGCAGACTCGGTGAGCGAAGGCGCACTTCACCGCTACCCCACTGCGGGATATGTTTCACTCTCTGTTTTTCCGACAACCTCGTCGTGCCCTATCCCACTGGCACGAGATCGCAGTCGCGAACTGCAGCGACTTTGGTGCGATGCAAAAGGCGGGGTGAGTCTCACAACGGGGGAGTGGCCGGATCCGCACTGACCTCGTCGGGCTAGCCCGTTCCTCCTCGTCGAGATGGCGACATTTACTGTGCGGACCCAGGGACTGGCGTAACGGTTGCCTATCTTTCGCGGGGAATCTCAGACTCGCTCCACTGAATTCGGGGTGAAGTGGGGGATGTCCCTAATTGAACCTTTCGTCACTCCAACCTAGGTTCGCTGACGAGAGAGAAGTCGAAGAATGGGGGGGCTCGATGAGTGCAGTGTTGGAAACATCACACGAGCGGGGATGGTCGTCACGACGGCGTGCTGCAGTTCACCTGGGTCTATTCATCGGTTTTTCTGCCTCGCTCGTAACTCTGGCGTACCTCACTCGGCATTTCTTCGGCATGTGGGGAACCACCTTCCACGGACTGACCGGAGCACTCGTTCTTGGTCTCGTAGTCGCCCACCTGTTCCAACGTCGTCGAACCGTGCGGGTACTTCTTCTCGCGGCCGTTGGTCGGTCGAAGGGGGCTCCAACTCGGTACCGGGGATGGAGCGACATTGTGCTATTCCTTTTGACCCTCAACGTGATGGTGTCGGGTCTCGGGGACTACGTCGTGGGACACACCATCTTCTTACCCATCCCAGGACCCTACGTCCTGCAGAAGTGGCACGCGATGAGCGCTCTCATTCTCCTTATCTACGTCGTCACTCACGTTGTTCGTCGCCGCCGACGACTTTGGCGCTCACGCATTGCGTGAAGAACGACGAGTGGCGAAGCTGAGGAATCGCCGCGTAGAGCGTGTCCTACCAACCGCTCGGTGAACACCCGTACTGATCAGGAATCCAGGTCTTAGTGATGCGCATGGCAATGAGCACTTGTTGTTCCGGCGTGGCGTCTCCGGCGAGTGCCCCAAAGTGGGTACCACCAAAGCTCTGCCAGTTGATGTTGAGAAAGCCAATCCCGGAGTAGACGGGGCCCTCCATATTCCAGTGGCCGTTTACTTCACAGACAGCCACCCGTTCCCACTTACTCATCAGCTGCTGAAGGGTGAGGTGGAGGTGGGAGGCCACCACGCCGAGGGCGGCGAGGGCTTCTTGCTGCAGGTGAAGCTGGTGCAGGCGCCACGGCGAGAGGAGGCGTAGGTGGTTCCGGGCCGCGTGACGCGGGGCCGGGTGTTTGGTGGAGGCGTGGGCCGGGGAGCCCGGCGCGGTGGCGCCGAGGAGCGCCACCAACATCGTCAATACAACACGTCGCACTTCTTGTTCCTTTCCGACACCACGCGTCGCGGCGCGCGTCGGCCCTCCGGCAGCACGTGCGCAACGAACGATGGTTCGTGTGTGGTCACCCGTCGCGGGTCGTCATGTCGTTCGGTGTGATTAAAAACACACAAACGACGAAGCAGTAGTCTCTGCGTGACCATTTTACGCTCGGAGAGTGACAATTTGGCGTCACGTGCCCCGCGTGATCATCCATAAATAGCGGTTGACCTGGTAAAAAGCAGAGTGCATAAAAATTAGTGATAATCACTATCTCACTACCCGAAACGGCCCAATGTGGTTCCATAAAACCCCAGGTAGGGCCATGTTTCTGCAAGATTATGCGCTAGTCACCGTCCAAAGTGGCAACTTTCATCATTTCTGCGGGGCGGACGTACTCCTCGGCGCGTCCCACTCGTTCAGTACGAGGATGAGCTCGTCGCGCGGGGGCGCGGGGACGACAGCTGGGCCCTCGCGCGCACGGTTCCTGGACGTTGCGACCTCCACGCTGAAGCATCCGTCGAGACAACATCCTCCCGATACCCTCGCGATACTCATCGGTAATTTCCAGCATCTCTTCGATATCGCTAGCGACTTCACCTATGACGAGATGTGCTCCGTCGCGCACAAGAGCAGGGAGATCAGGCGCACTTCGCGTGGCGGGGCACGACTCTTGTTGGAGGAATACGTCGGCCGGTCGTCGAAACGCCCCGGACGTGTAGTCTGCAGCAAGAGCTCAGTGTGTGTCTCTGTTGTTCAGACGCCTGGCGAGGACTTGGGAGGTTTGCCCCCAGCCTCCGGACTCGACGCCTGCTCCTCGAAAGGAGGACGGGTTATGGTGACTCACAGTCGACATTCCGTGCGAACTCGAAGTCTCAGTGTGACGGGTGGCGATACTCCGAGACGCCCCGGGGGGGCGAACCAACACGGCGACTCTGCTTCCCTTCGCCGGCCAACGGGGGACTTACGCCCCAGCGACCAACCATTTCGCGCGTTTCGAACCCGTACCTACATCGGTGACCGCGAGGCACCGAGATCTCCTTCGGTGCGCTCGGGCCTCTGGTCGAGTGTCCGTCAGAGTTCCATTGTGCGACCGCGCGATACCTCGGTCCGAGAGCCGTCACGTTTGCGCGTCGCCATAGTCACGTCGACTCCGCCGACGCCCTGTGGTATCGCGACGTTCTCGATGGCCCTCGGTCGGGCGATGCAGGACAGCGGCGCCACGATCAACCTGGTGAGAATTGTTGACCGCGCCGAGGAACGCCCGACATTATCGCTCGGGGTCATCGCCGTCATGGTCAGTTCCCAACCTTCGTCCATTCGAAACGTCGCTCAGGTGCTGAATCAGTTCGACGCCGTCGTGATTCAACACGAATACGGACTCTACGGAGGACCCGACGGTTCCGACGTGGTGCGCTTGATGCGACAAGTCACCGTACCGATGGTGGTGGTGCTCCATACGGTGTTGCCCCACCCGTCCGGTCACCAGCGTCACGTACTCAACACCATCATTGCTCGAGCCGACCAGGTCGTGGTGATGACCCAGAACGCCCAGCAGACACTCATGAGAACGAACACGGTGGGTGAGACGCCCATCGTCGTCATTCCTCACGGAGCGACCAACGTGGCTGATGACTCACCGAACCTGACGTCGGAGCGACCCGTCATTTTGACGTGGGGACTGCTCAGTCCCGGTAAGGGAATTGAGTGGATGATTGATGCTCTCGTCGCTTTGCGCGATATCTCGCCACCTCCGCGCTACATCGTGGCCGGTCGGACCCACCCCAAGGTCCAGGCCCGTCAGGGTGAGTCGTATCGTGAGCACCTCGTCGAGAGGGCCCGGAAGCGAGGGGTGAGCGATCTCGTTGAGTTCGAAGATGTCTACCGAGACAGTGCGAGCCTTCGTCGTTTGATCATGAGGGCAGACGTCGTCGTCTTGCCCTACGACTCGCCCGATCAAGCGACGTCGGGCGTACTCGTCGACGCCCTGGTCGCCGATCGACCGGTGGTCGCGACCGCGTTCCCCCACGCCGTGGAGGCCTTGGGAAACGGGGCGGGACTCGTCGTTAACCAGCGCGACAGCGAGGCGCTGAGCGTGGCGGTGCGATGGATGCTCACTCACCCGGAAGAGGCGCGCGTGATGGCGCAATCGGCTCGATCGAACGGTCCCGATTTCTCGTGGCCCGTCGTTGCCCGGTCCTATCTCGAGGTGATTGGCCGGCTCGTCGCCGCACGGTCGCCCGCATGATTATCGAACGACCTACGGTGTCCTTCGAGCATCTTCATGCTCTGTCGGGACCACTCGGAACCTTTGAACACTGCGAGGGCCGCGAGCCTCGCGTCGAGCACGGCTACTGCACCGACGACGTGGCCCGAGTTCTTCTGGCGTGTCTCCGCGAGCCTCAACCCGACTCCGAGGTCCTCGATCTAGCGTCACGCTCGCTGGATTTTCTCCACGGAGCGCAAGACGCTCGGGGTCGGTTCGTCAATCGTCGACAGACGACGGGTCAGTGGATGGGTCGCGCCACTAATGAGGACTGTTGGGGCAGAGCAGTATGGGCCCTCGGACTCGCCAGCGTGCGAGGGCGAGACGAGCAGGAGCGCGACCGGGCTCGAACAATGTTCGATTTGTCGGCGCCAGTGGGGTCCCCCTGGCCCCGCTCGCTCGCCTTCGCCGTCCTCGGAGCACACGAAGGTTCTGGAGTTTTGGACGACTCCTCGACGAGTCGTTTGATGTTCGACGCTCATGAGGTCCTCGTTCGGCCAGAGTTGGATCCGGACTGGTACTGGCCCGAATCCTCCTTGACCTACGCGAATGCCGTTCTTCCCGACGCCCTCCTCGTGCTGGGACTCTACTTTGATGACGATGAACTAATCGACCGGGCGCTCGGACAATTGCAGTGGCTCCTCGCCATGGAGTCCCGACGAGGGTACTTGTCGGTCACGCCCGCCGGGGGTCGGCGGTGGAACGAACCCTCCGCCCGCTTCGACCAACAGTCCATCGAGGTCGCCACGTTAGTGGAGGCTTGTTCGAGAGCTCTCGGTGTCACCGGAGACGAACGCTGGCGACGGGGAGTCGAACTCGGCGTCGACTGGTTCCTGGGGTTGAACGACGGGAGATGTCGAATGTACGACCCCGACACCGGTGGTGGATACGACGGACTGACGTCCCTCGGCCCGAATACGAATCAGGGAGCCGAGTCGACGTTGGCGTACATCACGACTTTCCAACACGCTCGACGATGGTCGGGCGTCCCGGCGTGAGTACATCGGGGGTCGCTACTCGGGGTGAGTGGCGAGTCCGTGCCGACTACTCGCGAGTGGTGACCGCCCTCTTTTTACCAGGGCAAGATCTGGGCGAAGAAAGCGCGACGCGCGTCAGCGCGACGTTGCAACGCGTGATGGCCATGAGCGACTCGGACGTGGCGGACACTCTCCACGATCTGTCGTCTCGTTTCGGAGATCGCCACGACGACCTCGCGCAGATCTTCCGCCAGAACGCCACGCGTGTGCACCCTCACCTGGGTTCTCCCATGAGTTCTCAACGATACGAACTCTTGGGCGCGGTGTTCACTCACGAGATCACGCTCGAGGGCTCCGGGATCTGTAATCCGAGTGTCGTTCCCCACCCCGATCAGCGCAGTCTCGCTCCGGGAGAGCAGCGAGTCATCATGAGTTATCGCGCTATTGGAGAGGGCCATCTCTCGACAATCTGTTTTCGCACCGGCGTGGTGACCAGTCGAGGGGATTTTCGCCTCGACGCCCCCAGCGCCCATCCGACGACTCCGACTATTCATCGCGGTACGGTCAGTAAGCGACTCGTTCGGGCCCTGCTCTTCGACTCGCACCTCGACAGCGAGACGGCGGCCTGGATTCTGCACCATCTGGGAGACGAGTTCACGGAGGCGGAGTTGAATGACGCGATCGTTCGCATGGACCACGAAAGTGATCTGCGACTCCATCTCATCACTACGTCCTCCACGCTACGAACGATGGCCGCCAATTTTTACCAGTCCCACTTCGATGAGAGCACCGACGTATCGCAACGCGTTCTCATGCCGACAACTCCCGCCGAGTCTCGGGGTCTCGAAGACGCGCGCTTCGTCCTCACCGACGCGCAGACGGGTCGATACCGAGCCACCTGTGCGGCCTACGACGGTCACTCGGTAACCCAGAAACTCATCGAAACCGACGACTTTCGCACCTTCACGTTCTCTCCCCTCGCGGGACGGGGGGCGCGTAACAAGGGCCTGGCCCTCTTTCCTCGCCGGGTGCGGGGGCGCCACGTGGCGCTTTCGCGACTCGACCACGTCTCCAACTACGTGACGTTCTCCGACGATGGTCGTCGTTGGGATGAGGTCTATCCAATACCTAACCCGGCGAGCGCGTGGTCGATGCTGCAAGTGGGAAACTGCGGGTCGCCCCTAGAACTTCCCGAGGGTTGGCTAGTCCTGACTCACGGTATCGGACCCATGAGGACCTACAGCATCGGAGCACTTCTGCTCGATCTCGACGATCCGACGCGGGTGGTGGCGTACGTTCCTGAACCCTTGCTCACTCCGATACCGGATGAGCAAGACGGCTACGTTCCGAACGTTCTGTACTCCTGCGGCGCGCTCTTGTGGGCCGGTACCGTCATCATTCCCATCGGAATCGCCGACCAGTCCCTCGGGTACGCGACCATCACTCTCGAGGTGCTGCGGGAACATCTGACGCCCGTGGCGTGAACACGCCAGGGAGACGACGGGGAGGTGTCGACCCGGTGGTGACTCGCGCGAGGAGGCGCGGTCTGGTAACAAGGTCGGATGACTCCAGTGGAGAGACGATGGGTGGGCGCGGTCGCGGTGGTGGCTTGGGCCGGAGTGGCGATGCGGGTGGTCCTCGACGTGGGCAATATCTCCCCCGGGGGAGTACTCGACCGGGGTCTCCTCGGTCCGTACCACGCGGGAGTACTGGGGATCGCCCAACGCTTACTCGATAGTGCGAGTTACTTCACCTACTGGTCCAACGTGCTGATCGCCGTCGCGCTCACTCGAGTATGGCGACACCCCGACCTCGACACGACTCGGCGCCGCCACGGCTACGCGACGGCCCTCATCATGATCACCTTGACCGGAGTCCTCTACGCCGCCCTCATCGCCCCGAGTGACGTGGTGACGGGGTGGAATATCCCCGACAACGTCGTGATTCACTACGCCGTGCCGGTCCTCAGTGTGGCGACCTGGGTCATCATCGGACCCCGGGGGGCGTTCTCCTGGCGAGAGAGTGGGGCGATCTACCCCGTGCCCCTCGCCTACCTCGGCTACACCCTCCTGCGGGGGGCCCTTATCCACCGTTACCCCTACGGCTTCTTCAACGTGGTGAGCCTCGGCTACCGCACCGTCGTCGTGACGATGCTCGTGATCCTCGTCGCCTCCTACCTCGTCGTCGCCCTCTTCGTACTTCTCGACCAGCGTCGCGGCCGCGGGGTGAGGCGTTCGTCTCGCTCACTCACCCCGTAGTCGGGCCCGGGAGAGGGCAATCTCTCCGACGAGGAGCCGCATCTCTAACGAGAGGGCG
Source organism: Acidobacteriota bacterium (assembly GCA_018971385.1). GTDB lineage: Bacteria > Actinomycetota > Acidimicrobiia > Acidimicrobiales > RAAP-2 > RAAP-2. The sequence goes on from JAGXAY010000021.1 coordinate 22,313, forward strand.
GGGGAGGGCTCGGGGCGACGCGGATCGAGTCCGAGGTCACCCGCGGGAACGCGAGCGCCCCGGTCCGCCTCGAATCGGAGGGCGTGAATCGCCCGCAACAGTCGCCGTCCCCCGTCCAAACGGCTCTGGTGGAGAGCGAGGAGGTCGTCGTTCCGATTCGGTTCGACGAGGTCGCGTCCGTGGGCGAGCGTCGCTTCGTGAAAGCGAAAGTGGGCGCTGCGCGACACGGCCCGGAGGCGGTTCGGATCGGGACGCCCGTCGAGCGCCTCCACACTGAGCTCGAGGTAGGACTCCAGGCTTTCGCTCAACCGGGTGAGGGCGTCGTCGGTATCCGTCCCGGCCGGGGAGGGCCAGAGGAGGTAGGTGGCGAAGGACAAGAGGGCCCCGAGCGAGACGTCGAGAAGTCGATCGAAGGCGGTCGCGGGGGTGTTGGAGAGGGTGAGGGAGAGAATCACGAGCACGAGGGCCGTGACGAGTCCAATGGACACGGCGAAACTGGCCGACCAGGTGGCGTAGGCGAAGACCGCCAGGGCGAAGACGAGGAGGGCGCTCACGAGCGTCGTGGGATGGAGGAGGGCGACGAGCAGGGCCGCGAGGGACGCCCCGAGGAGGGTCCCCACGACGCGGCCCACGCCGCGCGAGAAGAGGGTGGAGTAGTCCGGTTTCAAGATCACGGCGACGGAGAAGGCGACCCAGTAGCCCCGGGGCAAGTGGAAGGAGCGAGCGAGGACGTCGGCGACGACGACGGCCAGGGTGAGTCGAATGGCGTGACGGCGGGCGGGGTTGTCCGACTTCAGCGTCTCGACGAGGACCCCGAGGGGGGTGCGCCACGTCACCGGTCGGGGGCGACGCCAGCGAAGGTCGACCTTCCACGCTCCCTCCACGACGTCGTCGGCCTCTTCGAGAAGGTGCCGACGTAGCTCGTCGAGGGCGAGGTCGAGTTCCTCGAGTCGACGCTGAACGAGGGTGTGAGCGGGTCCGACGCCGTCGAGGTCCCGGGTGCGCTGACCCTCCGTGACGAGGCGGAGAGACTCGTCGAAGGAGCCGATTTCGTCGGGGTCCTCGACGACGAGGGCCGCCTGATCGAGGACTCCTCCGACGAGACGGAGGTGACGGGCCACGGCCGGAGAGTCACCGAACTGTTCTCGTAGGCCGTTGAGGGTGACGACGCCCAGGCGCACGCGTCGAAGGGCTTCGGTGATGCTGCGCAGGTCTCGCGCGTCACTTCGGCCGAGCAGGGAGGAGGAGGTGAGGACGCGCCGGGCTTGGTCGATTTGAGTGAGTGCCGGGAACCCCGAGGTCGCGGCCGGGGAGCGGGCGTAGTCGGCGACCGTGCGCAGGGCCGCCGCGAGAGTGTGACGCTGGTGGCGAAGTGACGGCGGGAGGCGAAGCAACAACAGCGCGGTGATTTCGATCAGCGCTCCGGCGAGAAAGAGCAGACCGATGTGAACAGCCTGAGCGGGGGAGTCGGCGAATCGTCCGAGCACGACGTACGCCACGATGGCCTGGGAACCCATGACCCCGGGGGTGAGTCCGAGGGAGACGGCCGCTCCCGCCACGACGCACCAGGGCACGAGAATGGCGAGGTGGAGCCAGGGGAGAGAACCGGTGAGATTGCCGAGGACCACCGAGATGGCCATCAGCACGCCGTCGGCGACGGCGTAGCGCAGGGGAATAACCGGAGCCCCGACGAGGGAGATGATGGCGATGAGGTTCGCCGCGACCCCCATCACCACGGCCGTACTGGGTTGGTGAAAGAGCAGGGGTACGCCGACGCAGGCCCCGACGGGAAGAGCCGTGACCAATCCGCGAACGGGCGTGAGAAGGGACCAGTCGATCCCTACGGCGGCTCGGAGTCGACTCGCCACCGAGGGAACTCGGTGGGCGGCGCTCACGACGGGCTGGAGGGGTCGGCGAGCTCGAGAGCGAGCAGGGGAGCGGAGGCTTTGGTGACGCACTCCTGGTACTCGAAGGGTCCGGTCGAGTCGGCCACCACCCCGCCGCCCGCCTGAACGGTGGCCCGACCGTGACGGAGAGCCACCGTGCGAATGGTGATAGCGAAGTCGCAGCCCCCGGTCAAGGAGAAGTACCCGACGGCCCCGCCGTAGGGACCCCGGCGAACCGGTTCGAACTCGTCGATGATCTCCATCGCCCGCACTTTGGGGGCCCCGGAGAGGGTGCCGGCCGGAAAGAGGGCGTTGAAGGCGTCGACGGCGTCGGTCCCCTCGCGTAGGGTCCCCGAGACCTCGGAAACGAGATGCATGAGGTGGGAGAACCGCTCGACGTGGGCGAGAGATCCCACCGTGACCGACCCGGGCGTAGAGACGCGCCCCACGTCGTTTCGACCGAGGTCGACCAGCATGACGTGCTCGGCGATCTCCTTCTCGTCGTTCAACATCTCCTCTTCGAGGGCGCGGTCCTCCTCCGGTGTCGCCCCCCGGCGCCTCGTGCCGGCGATGGGACGGGTCGTCACGACCCCGTCGGTGACGTTCACGAGCATCTCCGGGGAGGCCCCGACCAACTGGGCGTCGCCGGTGTCGAGGAGGTACATGTAGGGGGAGGGGTTGAGGGAACGCAGGACGCGATAGAGGGTGAGGGGGTTCACCGTAGAGGGGCGAGAGAACTGCTGGGACGGGACGACCTGGAAGATGTCCCCGGCGTAGATGTACTCCCGGGCTCGCTCGACGACTCGGGAGTACTCCTCCAGGCTGAAGTTGGAGTACCGCGCGGCGAGCTCGCGAATGGGGATGCGGTGACGTTCACTCGGGGCCCGGGCCACGAGGTGCTCTACCGCGGCGTCGACGGTGGCCGGGGCGAGGAGACGCTCCTCTAGTTCATCCAGGCGACTCGTCGCGCGCGCGAGCGCTTCTTCGGGGCTCACCTCGGGGGACGTGATGGCGAGGACGACGATGGTCGTCGAGTGGCTCAAGTGATCACACACGAGCACCGCGCCGGGGAAGGAGAAGTCCGCGTCGGGCCAGGGGTCAGCGCCGGGATCGGCCGGGAGTCGCTCGAGCCGGCGCACGTAGTCGTAGGTGACGTACCCAATGGCGCCCCCGACGAAGGGCAGATCGGGGCGAGGCGCCACGCGGTAGCGAGCGAGCAGTTCCCGGAGGGCGTCGAGGGGGCCGAGGTTCGCCGAGACGGAGTCGCCGACCACGGTGGTCTCGGTGGGAGTTCCGACGACTCGCCACCGTCGGTCGAGACCGATGAAGGAGTAGCGCCCGGTGCCCTCACCAAGGGCGGCCGACTCGAGCAGACAGAAGGCGTCGTCGGGAGCGAGGCGGTGGTAGAGGGAGACCGGCGTGTCCCGGTCCAACTGGAGGGTCCGCGATAGGGGCACGACGGTGTAACCCTGGTCGAAGAGAGTCAGCACGTCGGCGGGCGTGGGCTCCACCACTCCAGGTTATCGGTCGAGGGCCTCCTACACTGGTGCGGATGGAGCGCCCCTCGATCCTCGTCGTCGATAACTACGACTCCTTCGTCTACAACCTCGTCCAGTATCTCGGGGAGTTGGGAGCGACCTGTCACGTCGTGCGTAACGACGAGGTGGTTCTCGACGAGCTCGCCCGAGTGGACGGCGTTCTCGTCTCACCGGGTCCGGGTCACCCCCGTTCGGCGGGGCGCTGTCTCGACGTGATTCACGACTGCGCGAAACGGTCGACGCCCCTTTTCGGGGTCTGTCTCGGACACCAGGCGCTCGCCGAAGCCTTCGGCGCCCGAGTGTCGGCGGCGCCCGAGCTGCGTCACGGTCGAGCGAGTCGCATCGAGCACGACGGCCGCGGCGTGTTCCGGGGTCTCGCCAGTCCCCTCGTCGTCGGTCGCTACCACTCCCTCGCCGTGGAGGAGGCGACTCTCGGCGGGGAGTTCGAGGTGAGCGCCCGGGTGGGGGACGTGGTGATGGCGATGCGCCACCGCACCCTTCCCTTGGAGGGCGTGCAGTTTCACCCCGAGTCGGTGCTCACCCAAGGGGGCTACCTCATGCTCGCCAACTGGCTGGAGAGCCTCGGGTACTCCGAGGCGCAGCGCCTCGCGCCCGCGCTCTCGGAGCGAGCCGAAGAGCGTCGTCGCGCCCTACCCGACCCGACGAGTTAGATCGAGGGGAAGGGCGTCCCGACCGGCCAGCGCACCTCGTGGACCCGGCCGTCACGCAGCTCGAGACGGTAAGCGCTCGGACCGCTCGCCGGATCGACGGGCAGGTCGCTCATTACCCGGACCGGTTCGTCGTTCTCGTAGAGGACGCCGACGTGGTCGTCCGTCGCGAGGGCGCGGGCACTGAGCGTCCCGTGTCCCATCAGAGCGTGAAGGAGGGGGCGGCGCT
>JAGXAY010000089.1 GCA_018971385.1 Acidobacteriota bacterium
TTCCTCTCGAAGGTTCTCTAGCGAGGCGGTTGAGGACGTGATCCACCCCGAACTCGCCGCTTACCGGGAGGCCCTCGGCCCCAGTCGCGACCCTCGCGAGACGTCGATGGCGGAGCGGCGGGACCAGTACCGGGAACTCACGAAGTCTCGTCGGGGGTCACCACCCGAGATGCGCGACGTCACCAACGGGACGTGGGAGTGGTCCGGGAGAACGGTGGCGTTCCGCCGTTATCAACCTGACGCTCCGCTGAGAGGCATCGTCCTGTACGCCCACGGCGGAAGTTTCGTGCTCGGAGATCTCGACACCCACGACGCGCTGTGCCGACGGGTGGCCGCGGACCTGTCGGTGGTGGTCATCGCCGTGGACTACCGATTGGCCCCCGAGCACCCTTTTCCGGCCGCCATCGACGACGTCGTGGAGGCGATGAGAGAAGTCGCGTTACACCGTGAGACCTACGCCGAGCCCGGACTGCCCGTGGTGGTGATGGGCGACTCGGCCGGGGCCACTCTCGTCACGGTCGCCGCACGTTTGACGCGCGACGAGGGGTTGGGGATTGCCGCGCAGGGACTCATCTATCCGACGATGGGTCCGGACATGATGACCGACTCGTCACACGTGTACGCCACCGGTTACTTTCTCGAGATTGATCACCTGCGAGCGGACTACCAGCACTACCTCTCATCGGGGGCCGATCACACCGACCCCCGCATCACCCCACTCCTGGCCGACGACCTTCACGATCTTCCTCCCGCCGTCGTGATGGTGGCCGAGTGCGATCCCCTTCGAGACGAGGGTGTCGCCTACGCGGGTCTCCTCGAGCACTTCGGTGTGCCGGTGGAACTTCTCGAAGCTCGGGGCATGGTGCACGGTTTCGTGGGCATGGCGGGGATTATGGACGCCGCCCGCGTGGACCTCGACGACTTCGCCGCGCACGTTGCACGGTTCATTCTTCCTGAGAGCCACTAAGAAAAACGCCCCATTCGGGTCTCGTAGACTTTCCCTTCCGGCGTAGGACGAGGCGAGGAGCACGGGGGCGTGAGCGGAACCCACCTTCGACGAAATCCGTGGATCGCTCTCGCCGTCTTGTGCGTGGCGGTGTTCCTCGTGGTCGTGGACAACACCATCGTGAACGTAGCGCTGCCCATCGTGTCGGAGCGCCTTCACGCGTCGAACGCGGGACTTCAGTGGATTGTCGACGGCTACTCCCTGCCCTTCGCCGGCCTGTTGTTAGCCGGAGCCGAAATCGCTGATCGTTGGGGTCGCCTCCGCGTCATGAACTCCGCACTCGTCGCTTTCGCCCTGTGGTCGGTGATGGCGGCAACGAGTCACTCCATGACTCAGCTCCTGGTCGCGCGGGCTCTGATGGGGGCGACCGCGGCCTTCATCTTTCCCGCGACTCTCTCGCTGGTCACCGTGGCCTTTGACAACGAGGAGGACCGGGCGAAGGCCTTCGGCATCTGGGGAGCGACCGCCGGAGTAGCGATCGCCCTCGGCCCGGTTGCGGGCGGGTATCTCCTGAATCACTACTGGTTTGGTTCCGTCTTTCTCGTGAACGTCCCCGTCGCCGTGGTGGCCCTGGTCCTCACGTGGTGGTACGTGGGGGAGTCGAAGAGCCCCGTCAGTCGGGGCCTGGACGGAATGGGCCTCCTCCTCGGCAGCGTCGGCGTGAGCGCCCTCGTCTTCGCCATCATCGAGGCCCCCTCGTGGGGGTGGGCGAGTCCCCGGGTGCTCGCCCTCGTCGGGGTCTTTCTCGTGATGAGTGGTGCGTTCATCGCGGTGGAGATGGGTAAAGCGGACCCCCTCCTCGACGTTCGCCTCTTTCGACGAGCCAACTTCTCCGCGGGAGCGGCGGCCATTGCCACCAGCTTCTTCAGTCTCTTCGGATTCATCTTCTACGTCACGCAGTACTTCCAAATGGTGCGGGGTTATTCGGCCCTCTCCTCCGGGATCCACACGTTGCCCTTCGCCCTCGTGACCATCGTGACGACTCCGGTCGCCGCCCTCCTCGCCCTGCGCGCCGGATCGAGATGGGTGGTGGGGGCGGGGCTCGTCGTGATGGGTAGTGCCATGATCTGGTTCGCGTCGCTGCCGGCACACGTGGCCTACTTTGTCCCGGTGGTGGGGGCCATGGCGCTCTTCGGAGTGGGCTTTTCTCTCATCACGCCGAGTTCCACGGCGGCCGTCATGGGATCGCTCACCGAAGCGCAGATCGGCTCGGGTGCGGCGGTGAACGAAACGACTCGTGAACTGGGCGGAACGCTCGGCGTGGCGGTGATGGGTTCGGTGTTCGCGTCCACTTTCGCCCAGCGCATCACCGGGGGGTTTCGTCACGCCGGTCTCTCCAAGACCCTCGTCGTGCAGGCCCGGGGTTCCATGCAGGCGGCACTCAGCACGGTGGAGCACCTCCCCGTAGCCCTGCGCGCCTCGACGTCAGCCGTCGTTCAAGACTCCTTTATGGGGGCCTTTCAGCGCACCACCGTGGTGGGGGGGCTCGTGGCTATCGTTGTCGGCGTGGTCGTCGTCGCCTGGTTGCCGAGTTCCCCTTTGACTCGTCGTCGACGTCTCGTCGTTGACGGGTCGCCCGAGTGACGTGGGAGATTGCCGAAAGTAATCGGGGCACGGGCCTTCCTCTCGAGGGAGTGAGGGTGCTCGATCTGTCGCGCGTATTGGCCGGACCCCTCGCGGCGATGGTCCTCGGCGATCTCGGGGCCGACGTGATCAAGGTGGAGTCACCGGCCGGAGACCCGGTGCGTTTTCTCGCGCCGCCTCGCTTTGGCGACGACGCGACGTACTACCTCGCCGTCAATCGCCACCGACGAAACGTCGTGGCGGACCTTCGACGCCCCGATCACGCCGAGGCCCTCACTCGTCTCGCCGAACGGGCCGACGTCGTTCTCGAGAACTACCTACCCTCCCAGCGCCGGGCGCTCGGTATCGATCAGATCCGAGACCGCAGTCCGAACGCCGTATGGGTCTCGGTGACCCCCTCGGCGCCCGGCACCGATCTCGAGGATCGTCCCGCCTTCGACCTTCTCGCGCAGGCCCGGGGGGGACTGATGGACGTGACGGGTGAAGGTGAGGCGACGAAGGTCGGCTCACCCCTCTCCGACGTCGTCACGGGTCTCTACGCCGCCGTGGCGGCCCTCGCTGGTCTCGTCGGGCGTCGAGAAGGCACCACTTTTCAGGTTCCCCTTCTCGACGCGACTATCGCTTCGCTCATCAACCAGGCCCAGGGGTATCTCGCGACGGGGGTGAGTCCCCGTCGCCTCGGCAACGATCACCCGAGCATCGCCCCCTACGGCCCCGTCCACTGCTCCGACGGCGTCATCCTCCTCGCCGTGGGAACCGACGCCCAGTTCGCGCGCTTGGTGTCACTACTCGGTGAAACCCGACTCGGCGCGCCGCAGTGGCGGACGAACGCCGGCCGCGTCGCCGACCGGACGGGTCTTCGCGAGGCCTTGGAGGCGGTCATGAGGTCGCGCACTCGAGCCGAGTGGCAAACTCACTTGGACGACGCGGAGATTCCCGCCGCCCCCGTTCTGACCGTGGCCGAAGCACTCGACCAACCGGCGGTGGTGGAGAGTGGGCTCGTGGTGGAGACCGATGCCCCGGCGGGTCGACTCCGGGTCGTGGCGAGCCCTCTTCACATGAACGGCGAACGCCTACCGGTGCGATCGGGACCTCGGCGCCTCGGCGACGACACCGAGGAACTACTGCGTGGTGTCCGGAACGATGTCGAAGGCGCGTAGGTTGCGAATTCGCTCGGCGCGACGCTGACGTAGTTTCTTCTCGTTCATCTCGGCCAGGCTCACGTAGGACTTCATGATGGCCGAGTGGAGATTCTCCACCGTCTCGAACGGGGTACGTCCCTCGGAGACCACTTCATCGATCAGCCCCAGTTCGAGTTGGTCGGCGGCGCTGGAGCGCATCGTCGAAACGGTGACCTTGATCTGGTCGGGCGTCGGATTCGGGGTCTTGTAGAGAATGGAGGCGGCCGAGCGGGGTTCGGCGACGAAGGCCATCGCGTTCTCCAACATGATGACGTGGTCGGCCATGGGGGTCGTCGCTAGTCCTCCACCCGAGCCGAGAGCGCCGGCGACGACGGTAATGACGGGGTGGGGGTAGTCAATACCTCGCAAAATGGATCGAGCAATGGCGCGAGACTGGCCCCGACGTTCACTTTCGAGGGTTGGTCGGGCACCGAGGGTGTCGGTGACGAAGACGGCCGGGAGACCGAGGCGCTGACCGAGGTCGAGCATACGCTCCATGTACGCAAAGTCCTCGGGGCCGGGGTTAGCGGGTCGCTTCACGACGGTGTCCCCGATGCGCTGGTAGGAGGGCTGGGTCCCCACTCCGACGAAGGGTGGGCCGTCGATACGGGCCACCGCCGCGATCACGGCGGGGTAGCGCAGGTAGTCCGGCTCCTGCACGTAGTTGTAGAGCGCCGTGGCGTCGGAGAAGGCGTAGCGCACTACGAACTCGAGGTCGACCCGGTTGGCGTCGGTCATGAGGCGCTGATAGCGCTCGACGAGGGCGTCACTCGGATCCTCCGAGACGGGGCGCGTGACGGGCGGGTGGAGAATCTCGGCGTCCGCGCTGTCGTCGAAGGCGGGACCGTGAATACCCACGGCGCCGAAGGAGAAGGCTCGTCGCGCGTCGATGGCCGACACGTTGCGGATGCTCGGGCGTGATTGTGCGGTCAACTGGTGCTGGCGATCGGGCAGTCGCGTGGAAGACAACACGGAGTCCAGGTACTCGACAACGCCTCGCACGTCGGAGAGCACAACATCAATGTTCCGGTCGAGCAGGTTGGTCTCGGCGCTCTGGGAACCGCTCGGCACCGACGCTCCCTCGAACGCCTCGATGACGTTGGGGCCGGCGAAACCGAAGTCGGTGCCGGACGTCGCGACTATGAGGTCGGCGTTCGGCACGGCACTCGCCGAAACGCCTCCCCAGACGTTACCCAGCAACACGGCGACCTGAGGGAGGCGAACTCGTTCCTTGTAGTTACGAATCGCTTCGACCATCCGGGTCATTTGCGTGAGACCGGCGAAGTTCTCGTGCTGGCGGACTCCGGAGGAGACGTAGACGGAGATGAAGGGGACCTTCTTCGAGATAGCGAGGTCCGCGGCGGCTTGAAAGGTCTCGCCCGAGACCACACCCAGGGACCCGGCGAAAAAGTCCCAGTTCATGGCGTAAAGAACTACCTGGTGGGTACCGATGGTGGCGAGCCCGTAGTTGGACGACTCGACCTGCCCCCGACCGTACTCGCGACGAAGCTTGTCGAGGTAGGACTCGTCTTTTTCACCTTGGCCCCCGCGACGGATGAGACCGATGAGGTCTCGCGAGATGCGCCACCGCTCGTGACTCGGCTTGAAGTTGACGAGTTCCTGAAGCTCTTGGAGCTCCCGGGGACTGTTGACTTTGCGTCGGCCCTTCAGGTGAGGACTTTCGGCCGGTTGGAACTGGGGGAGACCAACGGGGAGGCCTTCAC
>JAGXAY010000090.1 GCA_018971385.1 Acidobacteriota bacterium
AAGGTGAGGACAATGGCGCCCCCCGAGTCCCCGTGGACGCTCCCTCGAGACGAGTTCGACGTCCTGAAGGTCCTTCGACGGGACCCGACTTGTCGCATCAGCGTCATCATTCCCGCGCGTAACGAAGCTCCCACCATCGGTGCGGTTATCGACTCGGTAATGGCCTGGGAGGGTACGTGCGACGAGGTCATCGTGGTCGACGACGCCTCAAAGGATGGAACGGGCGACATTGCCCGCGAACACGGCGCACGAGTCATTCGTCGAGAGCACTCCACCGGCAAGGGTGGGGCCCTGCGGGCCGGAGTCCACGAGTCCCGGGGTTCTCTCCTCGTCTTCCTCGACGGAGACGTCACCGATATGGGTAGTGACTTCGTGAGTCGAATGGTCTACCCACTCCTAGTAAACCCCTCCGTCCAACTCGTCAAGCCGTTCTACATTCGGCCCCTTCACCACATGCCCTACGGGGGTGGACGGGTGAACGAACTGGTGGCCCGCCCCCTCCTCAGTTTGCTCTCACCCGGACTCGAACAAGTACGGCAACCCCTCGCGGGAGAGAGCGCCTTGCGCCGCGAGGTGGTTCAACGCATCGATCTCGCTCCGGCGTACGGCGTGGAGATTGCCCTCCTCATCGACGTGGTTAAGACCTGGGGGCTCTCCTCGGTCGCTCAGGTCGATCTCGGCACTCGACGCCACCGCAACCGCCCGTTGTCGGAGTTGCGCCCGATGTCAGAACAGATCATGCGGGTGGCGCTACGGCGCTACGGAATTGAGATTCCCACGTCCTAACCCAAGTCGGGTCCGAGAACGACAATGACGTTGTCCCCGGTTGAACCCGTCACACTCGGGACCGCAGCGGCAGTAGCCAAAGGTTGAGCGGCCGACGCCGCCACTCCAATGGCCCCCGCGATACTCACCGCCGCCCACTGATATCCCGGGTGGTAGTAGACCACGGTGGCTCCCACACGCGGACCGTTTAACGCCGGGAGCGTATCCCAGCCGAGGGTCAGGAGCTGGTGCGTGAAGTTACCCGCGAGACCCGCGACCGTCGTGCCGTTCGCCACTTGAACGTGGACCTGGGCTTTAGGAACGACGTGCTGCGGGCTGGTCGTCGTCGTGGACGCCGGGTGCGTGGTGGTGGTCGTAGGGTGCGTCGTCGCGCCACCGCTCGCCGCCGGAGACGCGCTGAGGTGACTGATGGCGGCCAGCGAGGCCCCCACGAAGATGACCAAAATGACCAGCATCCGACCGAGCGGAGGTTGAAAGTGAGAACCAGAGGACGGAGTGGTGCGCGAGGCCATCAGAGGTAAGCCTAGAGCCCCGCTCACTCGCTTACTAACCTGGTGCGGTCCAGCCGGTGTGGCGCAGTTGGCAGCGCAGGCGATTTGTAATCGTCAGGTCGGGGGTTCGAATCCCTCCACCGGCACGGCGGGGACTTTGGACACCCCCGACCTCGAGCGGCGGAGTCGTTCCGCGCGCGAGGCTGTGTTCAGGAGGTCACATCGTGAACATCTTGTCCCTTGAGCGAATGCGTCTCTTTCTAGAGGCGCGTCCGAGTGACGATCCTCGCATCGTAGTGTCGGGGAACTTCGCTACTCCGTGGGAGCTCCTGGGCGTCGTCACGGACACCATCGAACGCATGCGGCTCTTCGCCCTCAACCCCCAACCCGGGTGGCCCCTGCGAGAAGGAATCGTTACCGAGTCACCCTTTATGGGCGCTGGGGGGCGCCAGGGGGGTGACGTGGACTACCTACCCATGCGGCTTTCACTCGTACCACGACTCTTTCGATCAGCTCGCCCGCCCGATATGGTCCTTTTGCAGACTTCGGCGCCGGTGGATGGACGAGTCTCGCTCGGGGTCGAAGTCAATATTTTGCCGGCGGCCATTGAAGCGGTACGGGCGCGCGGGGGCCTTGTTCTCGCTCAAATCAACCCCCGCATGCCCTACACCTACGGCGATGGTGAGATTCCTCTCGCCGACATTGACGCCGCCGTCGAAGTGGATCAGCCTCTTCCTTCGCCCACTCTGCGACCTCCGAGTGAGGTGGCCGAAGTGATTGGGGATTACGTGGCATCGATGACGGGAGACGGCGCCACCCTCCAAACCGGCATCGGCCAAGTTCCCGACGCCGTGCTCGCCCGCCTCCTCGAACGCAAGTACCTCGGCGTGTGGTCCGAAATGATTTCGGACGGAATTGTCGCCCTCGAACGCGCGGGGTGCCTCGATCCCCAACGCGTCATTATCTCCACTTTTCTCTTTGGGACGGGTGGTCTCTACGAGTGGGCCCACAAGAATCCGCGACTGCGGATGCAACGAACGGAAACCACGAACGATCCCGCCGTGATCGCTCGCCAGCCCTCGATGATCTCCATTAACTCCGCCCTTCAGGTCGATCTCTACGCCCAGAGCAACGCCAGTTACGCCAAGGGGCAGATCTACTCCGGATTCGGCGGACAGCCGGATTTCGTCTCGGGCGCTCTTCATTCACCCGGTGGTCACGCGATTATGGCGTTACCGTCGTGGCACGCAAAGAGCGACTCCTCCACCGTGGTTCCCCTGCTGAGCGAACCCGTCTGCTCCTTCCAGCACTCCGCCATCGTGACCGAGCACGGGGTCGCTCACATCTTCGGGCGCTCCCAGCGTGATCAAGCTCACCTCATCATTGAGAACGCCGCCGACCCCCGGGCCCGCGATTTCTTGCGCGAAGCTGCTCACCAACGAGGCATTGGATTTCACGACACCGTGCGCTAATCTGCCCCAAAAGGGAGTGGAGACATGGCGGGCAAAAAAGGTGCAGTGAGTCTGGGTAAGGAGTTCAAGGACTTCGTCACTCAGGGCAACATCGTGGATCTCGCCGTTGCGGTCGTGATGGCGACGGCATTCACCGCCGTCATCAAGGCGTTCGTCGAAAACTTTGTCACACCGCTCATTGCCGCGATATTCGGGAAGCCCAACTTTGGCAATCTCTACTTCACCATTCACCACAGCCAGTTCTTCTACGGCCAGATCATCAACGCCATCATCACCTTCCTCGGAGTGGCCGCGGTCCTTTTCTTCGTCCTCGTCAAGCCCCTGCTGATGATGCGGGCTCGTCTCCAACGCGATGTCCCCGCCACCGAAGCGCCGTGCCCGGCGTGCCTGACCAAAATTCCGGTCGCCGCCCGTCGTTGCGCCTCCTGCACCGAGGTCCTCGCGGACGGCTGGTCGTCGGCGAACTAATTAGCGAAGAGTTCCACTACTCGGAACGCTCTCAGCACCGAACTCGTGAGACGTCCATCGCCCGACCACGTCACTACCACCCGACTATCGCCCATGCCAACGAGATCGCGGCGTAGTTGGGTGGCGGCGGCCTCCGCGCGTTGTTGCGCAACGCTCGCGGCGCCGGCGACAGGGTCGGAGAGTGTGGCGAATCCAAAAATTTCGACCCGACTCGCCCCCATCTTCGCAATGGTCTGAGCGCCCGCGTCGAGAGAGCTGAGTATCTCGGGGGTGAGAAGGGACGAATTGGGAGCAAATTCCTTCACCACCGCAATTTCGGTCAAGGTGGACACCGACGGCAGCGCCAGCCACACGGCGTGCAGAGTCTGGCTACGAAGGACTTTTTCCCGAAGCCCGACGGGTTGGTCCACCCTCATCGAGAGCGGGAGAGTCGACCAGCCCAGAAAATGAAATCCGGGTCGGGTCAGATGTGTCCCGGGCGGTACCACCCACTCCGTGCCTGAGTTCAGTGTGAGGTGAACCAGGGGGCCCACCCCGCTCCCCGGGTCCAGAGTGAGGACAATCTTCGCGGGCCGGACCACCGTCGGGGCGTACACAGCGACGAACTCCACGGAAGCACTAATCGACACAGTTTCTGCCGACCGCAGAAGGTGAGTACCTCCCCCCACGACTCGCCATCCCAACAATCTCTTACGAGCCGGAAGCGGTGCGGAGGTCGGTAGGCGAAAACGCGTACCCCAGGCCACGACGCGACGAATCAACCGACCATTGCCTTCGTCGACACGAACCACGTCCGTCACCAGTTTCCACTGCGCGTACCAGGTCACGTTTCCGGTGAGCACGACACGTTGCCCCGGCTTACGTTCAACGGAACCGTGGCGACGAGTTGACCATCCAGCGAGGACGTGGTGGGGATACGACATACCTCCGCCATCCGGCAACACCACGGACTTTCCCACGAAACTCACCGCAGCCGGCGGCGCCGGTCCTCCGTCGTTCGACGCAAGGCGGAGAGTGGCGCGAATGGGGACCCACACCGCATACAGGGTCAAATCGCCGTTGATCAGGACGGGGCTCGCCACTGTGTAACTCGGAGTCGATGCTCCGGGAGAGGAGTTCCATCCGAGAAATCGAAACCCGAAGTGACTCAGCGAGCTGGCACCCGGCACCATAATGGAGGATCCGAAATTCGCCGTCTCCGTGGGCACCACCCCTTGGCCCCCGTTCGGATTGAAAGTGACAGAGAATCGCTGGGGAGTCCATTGTGCGTAGAGCGTGGTCGGAACCGTTGTCGAGAATGTCGCTCCGGGTTGATACGTCGTACCCGATCCATCAACGTTGGTGTTCCACCCACTGAAGGAGTATCCATACCGACTCAATCCCACTGAAATGGGCAAGGTGAGAGTACCCGATGCCGAACCCACAATTGATGCTTGCGATCCGATACCACCGTTCGGACTAAATCCCACTACGGGAGCCCACTGCGCATAGAGCGTGGCCGGCACCGTAGTGGAGAAGGTGGCTCCCGGTTCATAGGTAGTTCCTGTTCCATCAACCTTGGCATTCCACCCAATAAAGGAGTATCCAGGACGGCTAACTCCCACCGATAGCGGCAAGGTGACGGCGCCAGATGCGGTATCCACTATCGATGACTGAGACCCAGTACCTCCGTTTGGGCTAAATCCCACTACGGGAGCCCACTGCGCGTAGAGATCTAATGGGCTCACAAAACTGAATGTTGCCCCGTCAGAAAAACTCAATCCATTTCCTGTTGGTGAAGTATTCCAACTTTGAAATAAGTATCCGGAATTGGAAAATGAAGGATTCAAGTTCTTTTCGAGCGTTAACACCGTCGGGGTGTTCTCAACCTGCGAAGAATAAACCGAATCTGAACTGCTGGCATTCTCGTGAAAAGTTACCGCGTGAAAGTCTTGCTCCCATTGAGCGTAAAGATTGAGATCCGAGGTGAAGGAATAGCTTTGTCCGTCGAGGTAAGTGACTCCAGTGCCGTCGGGCGAAGTATTCCAATCCAGAAAGAAATGATTCGAATTTGTGTACCCCATTGAAGTGAAGGGTTGAAGCGGAGTAGGAGAACTCGCGGTTTGGTAAACAAGGGGCAATGCTCCCTGTGGGTTCGCAAAAAAGGTTACGGTCATTGACGGTGTTATCGCCCCGGCCCATTTGGTGCCAGTTAACAACGCAATGAAAAGGAAGAGGTTCGTCAATAGACGAAATGGTCTCCCCATAACCCC
>JAGXAY010000022.1 GCA_018971385.1 Acidobacteriota bacterium
ACGGCCGCGAATACCGCCCGTCTGTTCGCCCTCACCCCCCCTCTCGAGAGTGTCGCGACGGCGGCGTCGTAAGGAGTCGTCTGGCGCCCTCGACCGCCACGGGAAACACTCATCATAAAATATCTCTGACTAGGATAAATAGAATTATTTTCGGTGTCGAGTTGCCTTCGCTCACGTCGCCACCTAGCGTTGTGGAGTTGGTATCGCGACGCGGTACCCGAGACCAAGAGGGTAGAGATCTGAGTACTCAACACCGCCGAACTCTGTGGGGTTCGCCGATGCTGGTGGCCTTCGTCGCGCTGGTCGCGATGTTGACGACGGCTCTCACACCACGCCTGGCGGCGGCCGCGGGATCGACCTCCTACGAGCCCATGCCGAACGTCATCGGACTCTCGCCGAGCGCCCTGCACTCCGTGATGTTCCAGGACCAGTTGTTCTACTCCACGAAGGGTCCCGGCTCGGGCGGGGGCGGCTGGGTTCGCGTCGTGGGAGAGATTCCGGCCGCCGGTACGAGTGTGCCCCTCCTGTCGACGGTGACCCTGATCGTCACCACGACTCCGCCCCCCGCGGCTCCGTCAACCGGCACCGAGCTCATGCCGAACGTCATCGGCCTCTCGCCGAGTGCGGTTCACTCCTTGATGTATCGCGATCAGCTCTACTACTCCACGAACGGCCCCGGGGCGGGGAGTGGGACCTGGGGGCGGGTCGTCGGACAGTTACCGGCCGCTGGCACCGTGGTGCACCGTCTCTCGACGGTGACCTTGGAGGTGGGGTCGTCCGCGGCGGTATCGACCGCGCTGCTCTCGTCGGTCGCGGTCACCACCCACCGGACGGGGACCCATCGGGCGCCCGTGCACCACGTGGTCACCAAGAAGCCGGTCGTGCACCACACCGTCGCACGACCCACGCACCACGTCGTCACGAAGAAACCCGTGCGGCGGCACGCCGTCGCAAAGCCCGTCCACCACGTCGTGCGCCGAGGGCCGAGTTCTCACCCGGTCCACCGAGCCGTGAGGGACAAGGTGGGGGTCGCCACGTGGTACTCCTACGTACCGGGTCGCTGCGCGACGTGGTACCTCCCTTTCGGTGTGCGTATTACGGTGACGGACCTCGCAAACGGCCGCAGTGTTACCTGTGTGGTCACGGATCGCGAGGGCGCGACCGGTGACCACGCCGTCGACCTCTCCCAAACGCAGTTCGCGGAGCTCGCGCCCCTCGCCAAGGGGGTCATCCCCGTTCGCGTTACCTGGTGACGCACTCCCGTAAGGATGTCGTGGCCCTGCTCGAGGCTCACGGGCTCGCCCCCTCGCGCGCCCTCGGACAGAACTTTGTGGTCGATCCCAATACCGTTCGTCGGATTGCCCGACTCGCCGCCGTGGGTTCCGGCGATCACGTCATCGAAATTGGCCCCGGACTCGGCTCGCTCACCCTGGCCCTCGTCGAGACGGGCGCTCGGTTGGACGTGGTGGAGGTGGACCGCTACATCGTGCCGGTGTTGCGCGACATCCTCCAGCCCCACGGAGTGGGGGTCTACCAGGGCGACGCCCTCACCTTCGACTTCGGAGAACTCACCCGGGGGGAGCCGGCCACCGTTGTCGCCAATCTGCCCTACAACGTGGCGACCCCCCTCGTTCTCCGCCTGCTCGAGGAGTGCCCCGACATCACCCGGCTCGTGGTGATGGTGCAGCGCGAGGTGGGGGAGCGACTCGCGGCGCACGCCAGCGAGGAGGCCTACGGCGCGGTCTCGGTTCGCGTGGAGTACTTCGCCGAGGCGCGGGTCATCGGGAGTGTTCCCCCCACGGTCTTTCACCCTCGACCCAAAGTGGACTCGGCCCTGGTGGAACTGAGGCGGCGGCCCCGGGTGGCGATCGATCCGGTGCGAGTCTCGGAAGACGCCATTTTCACCGTGGTGCGCCAGTCCTTTTCGCAACGACGCAAGATGATCCGGCGTTCCCTCGCGGACTGGGCGACGGAAGGGGTCTTCGAGCGCGCCGGGCTCACCGGTACGGAGAGACCGGAGGATCTTACGCTGGACCAGTTCGCCACTCTGGCGGAGAGTCGATGAGGCTGCTCGCGAACGCCAAGCTGACCTGGACTCTCGAGGTCACGGGGCGACGTCCCGACGGGCTTCACGAACTGCGTTCCGAAATGTGCAGTCTCGACCTCGCCGATACGCTCCTCGTGGACGAGTCCGGGGACTACCTCGAAGTGGAGGGCGCCGGCGAGGACGTCTCCACGGGTGATGACAACCTCGTTCGACGGGCACTCGAGCTCGTGAATCGTCGCGCCGGCGTGCGCTTGAGCAAAGTGATCCCCTCGGGTGGCGGACTCGGGGGAGGGAGCGCGGACGCGGCGGCCATCCTGCGCTGGGCCGGCTGTCACGATCTCGACACGGCTCTTCGGCTCGGCTCCGACGTGCCGTTTTGCCTCGCGGGAGGACGGGCCCTCGTGGAGGGGGTCGGCGAGCGAGTCTCGCCCCTCGAGGACGTGGAGCGTACGGTGACACTGCTCCTTCCGTCCTGGCGCATCGGGACCGCCGACGTCTACCGGGCCTTCGACGAAGGGCACCGTTCGCTCGGGAGCGTCAATGACCTCGAGGTTGCGGCGTGCGCGGTCGAACCCCGGCTGGGGGAGTTGCTGGGGTGGGCCCGATCCCGCTACGACGACGTGCGCCTCGCCGGCTCCGGCTCCACGGTGTTTATCGTCGGCGACGTGCGGGCGGACGAGGACGTGCCCGACTTCGTCGGTTCACTACGCTGGATGGTGTCTCGTACGACGCCCCGGACGGGCTAACGAAATCTACTTACCGGCGGCGCGACGCTGGAAGCGAGTCCGCTTCAGCATCTTCTTGTGCTTCTTCTTGCGCATGCGCTTGCGGCGCTTCTTAATCAGAGATCCCATGGCCTGACCACACTACTCGACCACTCGGGGGGCTCGCGAAATCACCGGGCGCCGGGCTCGTGAACCCGTTCGATAAAGAGAGCCTGGCGGGGACATCCCCGTTCGGCGTAACGGGCGGAGGTGAGCGCACCCACGTCGGCGAGGGGTATGGGCTCCGGTTCGATGACGGGGTAGCCCCACTCGTCGAGGTGAATAATCTCCGGGGCGAGTTCGGCGCAGTGGCCGAACCCGTCACAGAGGATTGGATTCACTCGAATGACGAACTGGCCGTGGCGACGGATTACTCCCATACGAGTTCCTCCTCTTTTTCGAGGTTCGGGACAGCGAGGTAGCGCTGGCGAGAGCGGGCTCCGGCGCAGGGCGCGCCAGCCAGGTGACTCTCGAGGTCGGTGTGAAAGACGCTGAGCGCGCTGCGCAGGAAGCGAATGACGCCGTCGGGGTGACGACACGCCCCTCGCCCCTCGATGCTCGAACAGCGCTGCTCCAAACGAGTGCGGGCGGCCTGGCCGTCGCGTCCTCCCCGAATGACCTGGGTGAGGTCCTCGGCGATCGCCGGTAGTCCGAAGGCGCACGGACCGCACTGGCGGGCGCTCTCGTGGGCCATCCAGCGTACGACGCGGTGGGACTCGACCAGGCCGCAGGCCGCCCGGGGCAGGGCGACGACGATGCCCGCACCCACGGAGAGACCCCGCTCCCCGAGGACGTCATTGGCGTAGGGGGTGTCGAGCAGGTCGGGACCCACCCAGAGCCCGCCGTAGCCCCCGAGGAGGACGGCCTGGGGGGACGTGTCCGCGCGAGCGGTCTCGAGGATGCTCCGCAGAGTGGTTCCCACGTTCACCTCGAGGACGGTGGGTCGCACGACCGCGCCGGTCACCGAGACGACTGTCGAACCGGGGTGTCCCGAGGTGCCGAGGGTGCGGTACCACGCCGCGCCGTAGCGGGTGATGAGGGCGACGTTGGCACAGGTCTCGGCGTTGTCGACGAGGGCCGCGCCCCGTCCGATGTGGAGAATGCTCGGCTTGTGCCGACGGAACTGGGGGAGGGACTCCTTGCCGTCCAGCCAGTTCACCAGGGCCGATTCTTCGCCCGCGATGTAGCGCCACGGGGGAGTATGCAGATCGATGGCGGGACCCCGGGAGTTCTGGCGGGCCCGTTCGTGAATGGCCCGCTCCACGTGATTGACGAGAGTCGGGTTGTCGCGCGCGACGCAGACGGCAATGCGGTCGGCTCCAATAAGTCGGGCGAGCACCTCGGCCCCCTCGAGCACGAGGTGGGGGTTCGTGGAGAGCAGGCGAAAGTCTTTGTGGGCAGCGGGCTCGCCCTCCATCGCGTTCACGACGACGAACTTGTGGTGGCCGCGCTGGGAACGGAGGAGCTCGACCTTCTTCGCCGTGGGAAACCCCGCGCCACCCCGGCCGAGAAGACCGGAGGACTGGAGCTCGTCGAAGGGGTTATCGACGCGAGTGGAACCCCCAAAGATCTCGTGGTGCTGCTGGAGACTGTTGGGGCGCTCACTGGCGCCCGCGAAGAGACGGGGCAGGCTGCGCGGGGGGATCATCGACGACCTCGCTGGCTCGGGCGAACGGGTCGCTGGTTGACCGGCACGCGGGGGAAGTGGGAGGGGGCCGTCGTGCGAGTGGGCGCCGGGGCGTGGGCCAGGGGGGAGAGCGCGGTGCGGCCCGCCGCTCGGGCCGGTCGGGCGAAGATGCGCCACCCGAGGGCGACGAGACCCGCGAGGGTCGAGGCGAGAACGGCGAGGAAGACCACTCCGTGACGGGCGTCGGTTCCGGTGGTGTAGGCGTGAATCAGGGAGATGGCCCACGCCACCCAACTGAACCAGTGAATGAACCGCCAGGTGACGTTCTTGATTTTCACCTTGACCATGCTCGATATCCAGACCGCCAAGATGAGGTCGAAGGCGACGGTGCCGAGAGAGACCGGCAGTGTCTTGTAGCTCGAGGTGAAGGGGATGACGGCCGAGATAGGCCCGGTCGAGACGAAGGTGTCGAGCACCGTCGTGACGATGTGGATGACGAGGAACACGACGGCGCTGATCGAGATGGAGCGGTGAATCTCGTTGACCTCAAAGCGGCCAATGAATGCTCCCCCCACGCGTGTTGCCACGAGTGCTCCGAGGCACACCACCAGGGTGAAGAGGAGCATGGCGGCGATGCCGGTCGCTCGGGTGGCGTACCACAGGTACGGGGTCGTGAGGGCGATCATGATTCCTCCTCGTTAGGCCATCCTCCCACGAGTTCGAGGGTCCCGTCACGTCGCACCAGTCGGGCGGCGCTGCCGCCCTGGGCGATTCGAAACGGGGCGTCCTCGCCCCAGATGAGAGTGGCGGTGGACAGGGCGTTGGCGCTGACGCAGTCCCGGGCGCTGACGGTCGCGGTCACGAAGGGACCGTCCGCGGGATATCCCGTCGCGGGATCGATGATGTGGTGCGCCTCGCGGATCTCGTTTCGCCAGGTGCGCACCCGGGTGGACGAGGTCGCGAGCGCGCCGGCGCCCATCGCGACGCGGGGCTCCCGCCCCGTGATCACGAGCGAGTCACTCACCCCGATGACCCACGGTCCGTCCGGTCCCGCGCCCGCGAGGGCGACGTCGCCCCCGACTTCGACGCACACGCCCCCGAAGGGGGCGAGGTCGGCGACGACAAGGTCGGCGAGAAGGGCCTTGGCGCTGGCGCCGAGATCGAGTCGCACGCCCGGTTCTAAGTCGAGAACGGCCCGCGCGGCGTCGAAATGTGCCCGGGGCCACCCCGGTGCTGGCTCCACCACGCGCGGGGCGGGGCGGGGCGCGTCGCCGAGATCATCGAAGTTCTGGTCGTAGCCCCACGCTTCGAGACTCGACAAGACGGTCGGATCGCAGGCCCCCTCGCTAAGGGTGTAGGCCCGGTCCGCCGCGTCGAGGGCGCGGGTGAGAGTGGGGGAAAGTTCCTGAAAACCGCCCCGCAAATTAATGCGAGAGATCTCGGAGTCGGGACGGAAGCGGTTGCAACTGGTGTCGAGTTCGCCGGCCCAATGCCACAGACGGTCTTCGGCGTCGGCGAGAGCGAGGTCACCGGAGGTGTGCAGGGACCCGCTCATTCCCCACAGAGTGAAGCGCACGGATCTAGTTGCAGAGCGTGTTACCCGACGGGGTCGTGTAACAGGTAGTGGTGGTCGTGGTGGGTGCGGTGGTCGGAGTCGTGGCGGTGGAACCCGTGGCACCGGTCGCTCCACTCACCCCCGTCGGGGTCGTCGTCGTGGTGGTCGGGGTGACCACCACTTTGGAGTGCAAGTGGGTAATGGACGCGAGATAGCCGACCGTCGCGACGGAAAAGGCGGTGGAGCCGAGGAAGATGGATCGAGAGACGAGTCGGACGCGGGCGAAGCGACGGTCCCGTTGTTGGGGGGTACGGGGCGTGGGGGTCACCCTTCCAGCATCGCAGTCCCCACTGAGATTTGTGCCAGTCCCCGGTAAGAAAATGAGAAAACTCAGGCCGTCGGCAAGCGCAGCGTAAATCTCGCCCCACCGAGGAGGGGGTCCCGGTCCACGCTGATGGTGCCCCCGAACTCCTTTACCACCTGGTCCACGATGGAGAGCCCGAGCCCCGAGCCGGGCAGGGCGCGTGAACTCGCCGAGCGCCAGAACCTCTCGAAGACGTGGGGAATGTCGTCGTCGGACACCCCCGGACCGGAGTCGGCGACGACGACGGTCCCGTCGTACGTCTCGACCCGAACTCGTCCGCCCTCGGGAGTGAACTTCACGGCGTTCGTGAGCAGGTTCGAGATGGCTCTTTCGAGTCGATCGTGGCGGCCCTCGACGAGGGACGGGGAGGTCTCGAGGTCGATCTCGATGCTCTTGGTGCGCGCGTGGGTGCGAGCCACGTCCACGAACTCCTCCACGCACTCGTCGAGTTGTAGGACGACGACGGGACCTTCCGATCGTTCGCCGCGGGCGAGTTCACCCAAGTCACCGATGAGGGCCGCCAGCTCGTCGACCTGCATCGTCATATCCTTCGTGATCTGCTCGCGGTCCTCGGCGCTCATGCGGTCGAGGTAGGCGAGCATCGAGGCGTTCGTTCGCAGTGAGGTGAGGGGCGTGCGTAGCTCGTGGGAGGCGTCGAGGACGAGTTGACGTTGGAGGGATTGGGACGCTTCGACGGTGTCGAGAAGTTCGTTAAACGTGGCGCGCAGTCGACCCAACTCGTCGGCTCCACCTTCGTCTAGTCGTCGTCCGATGTCGAGCGTCGTGGCGATCTCCTCGATTTCGTCGGTGACCTCCTCGAGGGGGTGGAGAGCGTTTCGGGCCAGGGTGACCCCAAGAACGAGGGCGATCAGAAGGGCCCCCGCTCCCACGATCATGAGGGTGCCGAGCAACTTGTGCAGTTCGGCGACCTGACCGGAGAAGTTTTCGGTGAAGACTGCGGCGAGCGTGGTCGGTGAGCGAAAAGTGAATCCCTGACCCTCCACCAGGGTCGTTCCGAGGGGCAGCCCCACTACTAACTCGCGAAAGGTGATGGAGCCCACCGAGATGGTTTGGATCTTTTCGCCCTTACCGGCCGTGGCGATGGTTTTGATGGCCGTATTGGCCGGAAGGCAGCGCGTCTGGATGCACTCGCCGTTGCCGATGTAGTACGACACCTGGGTTCCCCCACCGTCGACGAGTGCGGGATTACCCGACAGCACTCCGGCCGCCGCGTTCTGGAGTGACGCGTCCGCGGAATGCAACAGGGCGTTGCGAGCCGCGACGAAGGAGGCTGACGCCGCTAAGACCACCGCGAGAGCCGCGGCGATCGCGGTGGTCAGAATGACGCGACTGCGAAAGTTCATTGCGCGCGCAGCGCGTACCCAACTCCGCGCACCGTCTGGATGAGACTGGCTTCACCGTTTTCTTCCAGTTTGCGACGCAGGTAACCGATGTAGACCGCGAGGGAGTTAGTTCCCGAGTCGAAGGTGTAACCCCACACGAGGTCGAGAATCTGATCCCGAGTGAGTACCTGACGAGGGTTCTGGAGAAAGAGCTCGAGAAGGTCGAACTCGATCTTGGTCAACTGGATGTCCCGATCGCCTCGGCGCACTTCGCGGGTCCCCGGGTTGAGGGTCAGATCCTCAAAGCGAAGGACCGACTCGTCGCCCTCGCTCACCTGGCGTCGACGTAGCAGGGCCCGCAGCCGAGCGAGGAGTTCAGCGAGGTCGTAGGGCTTCACCAGGTAGTCGTCAGCTCCGGCGTCGAGCCCCTCGACCCGGTCATCGACGGCGTCTCTCGCGGTGACCATCAAAATGGGGGTCGCGTCTCCCGCCCGGCGAATTCGACGGCAGACCTCGAGGCCGTCCACGTCGGGAAGTTGCAAATCGAGGATGATGGCGTCGGGGGCCCGCAGCTGGATGGCGCGGAGTGCACTGGAGCCGTCTTCGTAGAGTTCGACGTCGTAGTTCTCCATACGCAGGGCTCGCCCGAGCGAGTTGCGAATGGCCGGGTCGTCGTCGACGATGGCCACGTAGGAGGTTGATGTAGTGGAGTTGCTCACGGTGGGTCTTCTACCTTTCTCCGCGTCCTCTAGTCTGGTCCCGCGGTGTAAAGACTCTCACGGATGGACGTAAGAAGTGAAGAAACTGAACCGTAACCCATGGCGGGTAGTTCAATTGGCAGAACGTCGGATTTTGGTTCCGAAAGTTGGAGGTTCGAGCCCTCCCCCGCCAGCGAGGGAGTGAACTCACTCGGAGAGTACGTCGCCGAGCACTCGGGCGACTCCGAGCGGGTCGTCTCCCTGGAGCGAGTGACCACCCGCCAGCGTGATGGACCTGTCGTGCGGACGTCGACGGATGAACTCGACCACGTCCTCTTCGAGGACGACGGAGGGTGGGCGATCACCCCGTAGGAGGGTCACCGGGACGGCAATCTCTTCCAGAATCCTCCAGAGGTCCGGCCGGGGGCTCGGCGACGAAGGAGCGGGAGGGTACTGCTGGTGGCGCCACACCCAACGGCCGT
Organism: Acidobacteriota bacterium; assembly: GCA_018971385.1. Classification (GTDB taxonomy): domain Bacteria; phylum Actinomycetota; class Acidimicrobiia; order Acidimicrobiales; family RAAP-2; genus RAAP-2. Next base: position 8,881 of record JAGXAY010000022.1, read on the forward strand.
CCGGACGCTGGCGGGCGTTGTGCAGTACGCCGCGCCGGAGCGATTGCGGGGAGCGACTCGGGTGGTGAGCGATCGTGCGTTCCACCATCTCCTCGAGGCTGGCGAAACTTTCTGGTCCGTCGAGAAACTCGATGACGGCCCGTGCTCTCCGGGGATCGGCGGCGGGGGTCACGTCGACGAGAACGAGGTGGCGGATGAGATCGGGCCGATCTCGGGTGACGAGGAGGCTAACGAGCCCACCGAGCGACATACCGACGAGGACGACCGGAGTCGTCAGGAGAGTATCGAGCGCTTCGGCGATGTCCCGCGCGTGTTCGACGACGCCCGAGGGGCCGGTGGGGGAGGCGTCCGAGTGTCCGTGGTGGGGGAGGTCGATGGCGAGGGCGGGTTGCCCGAGCGCGAGGAGGACCGTGTCGAACGTGTGGGCGTTTTGGCCCCGTCCGTGGAGGAGAACGACGCGGGGAGGCTCCTCAAACCACTGAATCGCCGAGACGTGACGGAGACCGTCGACGGGTACGAAGAGTCGCCGGCGCGGGGGGAGGGGGCCGGTGAGTTCCCACTCACGACGATTCTCCTCGAGTACCTCGAACTCGTCGTCCACTCTCCACATCGTAGGACGGTCGGGTCGGGGTAGTCTCGTGCGGTGGAGTCCCTTTCGAAGAGGCGTCTCGTCGTGGTGTCGGGTCGATGCCACCCCGAACTCGCCCGTGACATTGCTGACCGTCTCGGAGTTGAGCTCACTGAAGCCAACGTGCGGGAATTCGCTAACGGGGAGATTCACTGTCGATTCGACGAATCAATCCGCGGAGCGCACGTCTTCATCGTGCAAACTCACGGTAGTCCGGTGAACAGCGCCCTGATGGAGCAACTCATCATGATTGACGCGGCCAAGCGCGCCTCGGCTCGGTCGATTACCGCGGTGGTGCCCTGCTACGCCTACGCCCGCCAGGACCGTAAGTCCATGGGTCGAGAACCCATTACCGCCAAATTGGTCGCCGATATGTTGCAGACGGCCGGGGCGGATCGGGTGTTGTCCGTGGATTTTCACTCCGGGCAGATTCAGGGGTTCTTTGACATCCCGGTGGATCACCTCGTCGCCGCTCCCGTCATCGAGGAGTACTTAAAGGAGCACGCGGACCCCGCCCACCTCGTCGTCGTGGCTCCCGACGCCGGTCGAGTGAAAGTGGCGGAGCGCTACGCGACCCACCTCGGCTGTGATCTGGCCCTAGTGCATAAGACGCGTCCCCACGGCACCGCCAACGTCGCCGAGGCCCGCCACATTGTCGGAAACGTCGACGGACGACACTGTGTTCTGGTGGACGACATGATCGACACCGCGGGCACGATTGTCGCCGCCTGCGATCTCCTGAAAGCCTTCGGGGCGGCCGACATCTGGGTGATGGCGACTCACGCCGTCTTCTCCCCGCCCGCGGTGGAGCGGCTCTTTAACGCTCCGGTCTCTCGGGTCGTGGTGACCGACACTCTGCCCCTCACGGTGGAGCGGCGGTTCGAGAAGTTGGAAATTCTCTCCGTGGCCGGCATCGTCGCTAACGCCATCTCGGCGATTTTCGAGGACTCCTCCGTATCGGACATCTTCGGCGGCGAGAACTTGTTGTAAGCAACGGGATCGGCCGGTTCGACGGCTGGTCGACGGGGGCGCTAAACTAGCGTCCCTGTGCGCAGCGCCCTTGCGCGCCCACTGACGAGGAGTAGCCATGACCCAGATCACTCTTAACGCGACGACGGGCCGCGCCGAGGGAACGCGCAACTCCCGACGCCTGCGCGCCACCGGGAACGTGCCGGGCGTGGTCTACGGCATCGGTGTCGAGCCCGTCTCGGTGTCGGTGGACGCCCGCGAGTTCCGCCAGGCCGTCTCGGGGGATAGGGGCCTCAACGTGGTTATCGAACTCTCGACGGGTGACCAGACTTATACGGTGATGGCGCGACAAGTCCAGCGCCACCCAGTGAAGGGGACGCTGTCCCACATCGACTTCCAGGTCGTCGACCCCACGGAGCCGGTGAGCGTCGTCGTCCCGCTGCACGTCGTCGGTGACGCCGTCGAGGTTCGTCACGCCGACTGGGAACTGTCCCAGGCTCTCTTTCGCCTGACGGTGAAGTCCACTCCGGCGGCGATTCCGACCCACGTCGACGTCGATATCAGTCACCTTCGGCCCGGACAGTCCATTCGGGTCGCTGACGTCGTTCTTCCCGAGGGCGTCGTTGCCGCCGGTGACGGGGCGCTTTCGGTCGTGACTACGCGAGCTGGTCGCGCCGCCAGGGCCAACGACCGCGGGTAGTCGGCCGTGGCGTTTCGCCGCGGTGAGACTCGCCGGGGAACCCCGTCGACTCTGCTCGTTGTTGGACTGGCGAATCCCGGCGCGGAGTACGAGGGCAGTCGCCACAACGTCGGGGGAGCGGTGGTGCGAGAGTACTGCCGTCGCCACGACGTGACCCTCAAGGTGGAGTCTCGCCTTCGCGCCTTCTACGGCACCCATCGTCTTGATTCGGGGGTAGTCTCCCTCGCCGTCCCGACGACGTTCATGAACGAGTCGGGGGCGGCGGTGGTGCCCCTGATCAGTCGGGCGGCACTCGACGACGTGGCTCACCTCGTGATTATTCACGACGAGCTGGACCTCGAGCCCGGACGCCTCCAGTTAAAACGGGGCGGGGGCTTGGCTGGTCATAACGGACTGCGGTCCGTGGCGGGTTCCCTCGGAACATCGGACTTCACTCGTCTCCGGATCGGGATTGGGCGACCCGAACGCAAGGAGCAAGTCACCGATTGGGTGCTACGTCGGCTGAGTGGAGCCCACCAGAGCGATCTCGTCGCCAGCGTGGAGCGCGGGGTGGAGGCCCTCGACGACCTCGTACGTCTCGGCATCGACGGGGCCCAGGCCCGGATTAATGGCGGCGGGTGAGACCCGGGGCCTGACGAGAGTTCTCGATCTCGTCAGCCCCCAACTGGTCCTGGCGCTTGACGAACGACGACTCACACCGAGCAGCGTCGCCACCCCCCTCGCCCTGAGCGCCCTCGCCCGCCAGAGCGGACCGACTCTAGCCATTGTCCCCTCGTCGAGTGAAGCGGACCTCGTCGTCGAAGGGGCCCGAGCCCTCCTCGAGGATCCCTCGGACGTCGCTCTCTGGCCGGCGTGGGATACGCACCCCCTCGAGCGGGTGAGTCCCGAGGTGACGACGATGGCGGCGAGAGCCCGCCTGCGCTGGCGTCTCGCCGAGTCACGGGGCCCCCGACTCCTGGTCACCTCGGTCCGAGGAGTCGCCCAACTCCTCGCACCCCATCCCCCCGTTCCCCTGGTTCACCTCGAACGGCACCAGACCATCTCCCGCGACGCGGTGGTGAGTGCCTTGGTCGAACGCGGGTACCGGCGCGAGACCCTGGTCGAGCACCGGGGGGAGATGGCGGTTCGGGGTGGCATCGTCGACGTGTGGGACCCCGACGAGGAGTTTCCCTGGCGGATTGACTTCTTCGGCGACGAGATTGAGCGGCTCACCCACTTCGACGTCGGGACGCAGCGATCGGTCGACGCGCGGGACCACCTGGAGATTGCGCCGGCGCGAGAGTGGCTCCCCGACCGGGCGACTCGCGAGCGGGCCGAGAGTCTCGCCGCGAGCGCCCCCTGGGGCCGCGAAGTCCTCGACCGGATCGCCCAGGGTCACCTCTTTGACTCTCTCGAGGGCTGGATGTCGCTCCTTTCCGATACGCCTCGTACCCTTCTCGATGAGGCGACCGACTACCGCGTGGTGGTGGTCGATCCGGCCACGTGTCGCACCCGACTGGATGACCTGCTCGCCGAAGAGCGTGAGCTGACCGACGTGGTAGCGACGACGTGGGGGGCGGACCGGAGTGTCCCGCTGCTTCACGTGGGCCCCGAACGGATCTTCCGGGACTCCGACCTCCTGGTCGACGGAGCCTTCGCCGAGGACGTGGTGGTGAGTTCGCCTCCGCCGATCCAGGGAGATCCCACGCGACTCGCGGCTCACGTGGCGGGATTCGCCCGCGAACACCGCAGCGTCGTCGCGACCTCTCACGAGGGGTCCCTGGAACGGGTAGCCGACCAGTTGCGCACTCAGGGACTTGACGTCTCGACCGATCCGGTGCAGGTGGGAGCGACGCGCGTGAGCGTCGTCGTCTCCGGCCTGCCCTTCGGTTTTCACCTGCCCGACGCCGGTGTCACGGTGTGGTCGGAATCGGATCTCACCGGGCGACGACGCGTTCACCGAGTCGCGCGTAGCCGCGCGCGGGCGGTCGACGGCTTCTTCGACGACCTGGCCATCGGTAGTTACGTGGTTCACCGCCAGCACGGTGTCGCCCGCTTCGCGGGTACGACGACCCGAGCTATTAATGGGCTGACCCGGGACTACTTGATCTTGGAGTTCAAGGACGGCCGTAGTTACTGGCCAACCGAGATGATTGACGCTCTCACTCCCTATTCGGGGGGTGAGCACCCGAGTCTGTCGAAAATGGGGGGCGCCGACTGGCAGCGCACGCGGGCGCGGGCGCGTGCTGAAGCGTACGTCATCGCCCAAGAGTTGGTCGAGCTGTACCGGGAGCGTACCGTCGCTCGCGGCTACGCGTTCTCTCCGGACACCGAGTGGCAACGGGAGATGGAAGAGCAGTTCCCCTACCCCCTGACGCCCGATCAGGCGGCCGCCGTCGAGGCGGTGAAGGCCGACATGGAGTCCGAACGTCCGATGGACCGCCTGATCGTCGCCGACGTCGGCTTTGGAAAGACGGAGATTGCGGTGCGAGCCGCCTTCAAGGCGGTGCAGGACCACAAGCAGGTGGCGGTCCTCGTTCCCACCACCCTCCTCGCCTCCCAGCACCACCAGGTCTTCATCGAACGATTCGCCGGCTTTCCGGCGAAGATTGATCTGCTCAGTCGATTCGTCGACGACGCCCAAGCCCGCGCCACCCTGGCGGGATTGGCCGACGGGCGAGTGGATGTCGTAATCGGTACGCACCGCCTCCTCAGTGACCAGGTGGCCTTTCGAGACCTGGGACTTCTCATCGTGGACGAAGAGCAGCGATTCGGGGTGAACCATAAGGAGGCCATCAAGGTCCGCTCGGTCGGTGTCGACGTCCTGACTCTGTCGGCCTCGCCAATACCCCGGACGCTCGAAATGGCGTTTTCCGGACTCCGTGATCTCTCCATGGTTCAGACGCCACCGGTGGACCGCCGACCGATTCTGACCCACGTGGGGGAGTACGACGAAGCGGCCGTCGTCGAGGCGGTGCGCCGGGAGCTCCTCCGTGAAGGTCAGGTCTTCTACGTGCACAATCGAGTGTCGGACATCGACGAGGTAGCGCGTCGCCTAACTCAGCTCGTACCCGACGCCCGCGTGGCCATCGCTCACGGCCAGATGGACGAGGGGACCCTCGAACGAGTGATGATTGACTTCTGGGAACGCCGGTTCGACGTTCTCGTCTGCACCACCATCGTGGAGAACGGCATCGACCTGCCCTCGGTGAACACCCTCATCGTGGACCGCGCGGAGCGCTTGGGTCTCGGTCAGCTCCACCAGCTGCGCGGTCGAGTCGGTCGTTCGGGACAGCGCGCCTACGCCTACCTCTTTCACGCCCCCGCCCAAGTCCTCTCCGAGACCGCCTACGAGCGACTGCGCACCATTGGCGACAACACCGCGCTCGGCAGTGGTTTCAAGATCGCGATGCGCGACCTCGAGATCCGCGGGGCGGGAACGTTTCTCGGCCACGAGCAGTCCGGTACGTCGATGGCCGCCGTCGGTTTCGATCTCTACATCCAACTGGTCGCCGAGGCGGTGCGCGACGCGTCCGGCGAGGTCGAGATTGAGCCCGTCGAGCTGGTCCTTGACGTTCCCGGCGACGCCCACCTCCCGGTGAGTTACGTCGAGGCCGACGACGCCCGTCTCGAGGCGTACCGTCGCCTGGCCGGGTTACGCAGTCTCGAGGAACTCGCGGACCTCGAAGAGGAGTGGATCGACCGGTACGGGGCCCTACCCACGCCGGCGCGTAATCTGCTCGACCTCGCTCGCCTTCGTCTGCGCTGCCTCGAGCTGGGGGTGCGCTCGCTCAGCGTCTCCCCCGCACGTCCCGGCGTTCGGACGACCCCCCTCATTCGTGTGTCACCCCTGGAGTTGAGCGTCTCGCAACAGATACGGCTGCGCCGCACCTATTCGTCGAAGGCTTACGACGAAGGGGCGAAGGAGATTCGGGTGGAGAGCGCCACTCTCACGAACGCCCCGGCCCTCACGGCGTGGCTCGACGAACTCGTGGGCTAGGGGTCACTAGCATGGGGCGGTGCGTCGAGTCGTAGCCCTCCTCATCGTGGCGGCGGCCGTCGCGGTGGTCGTCGGACTGCGGGGGAGTACTCCCGCCCTCCAGGTGAACTCCCAGTCCGTGTCTCTCGCCGAGTGGTCGAGTGAGTTGGCGACGCTGCATTCGAACAGCGGTCTGCAGTGCTATTACGACGCGCTGACCGCAGCGAACATCGGTGCTGGGGCCGCTCACGACACTCTTTCAGCCGCGGGAGCCACCGCCTGGTCCAACCTCCGGGTCGAGGGACTGGCCATCGTGGATGACGTGGAGGGAGTCCTCCACCACTCCCCGTCGGCGACCGACCTCAGTCGCGCCCAGCAGATCCTCGCCACCGAAATGTCGAACGCCGCGACGTCCGCCGACTACACCTGCCCGGTGAGCGCCACGGCTGCTCTCGCCGAGATGCCCGCACCGATGCGCAACGCACAGGTGCGTGCCGAAGCCGACTCTCTCTACCTCATCTCCACGCTACCGAAGACTGTGGCGCTCACCCCGAGCGCCCTCGCCGCTTACTTCGCGCAGCACCGCAGCGACTACAACACCCTCTGCGTGTCCGCGGCGGTGGTCACGCCGAGTCGGGTGAACGCTTTTCTTGCGGCCGCCCGTTCCGGTGAATCGGTCGCCCAGCTGGCCCGCCAATTCTCCATCGACTCATCGAAGTCCAAGGGGGGTGCCCTCGGGTGCTTCTCACCCGGCTCGAGTTCTTACGTGTCACTTCGTTCTGACGTGACCGGACAAGGAATCGGTCACTACAACACGACGGTGCACACCATCACCTACGGATCAGCCACCGCCGCCCTCTTTCTCGCCGTCACCGCCGTACGCCCTTCGACGTACGCGCAAGCGGCGACCACCGTTCTCGCCGACGCCCAGAAGATCAATGCGTCCATCGCGAGTTCGGCGAAGGCTCAACTCCTCTTTCGTGACGCGGTGACGATCGCTTCCTCCATCGGGCGATGGGGACTGGCGAGTTCTGGTCCTCAAGTTTTCGCCGCGGCCCTTCCCGCGAGTTCGGGGACGGCGACGACGTCGTTATTGACCACGCCCGCGACGACTCCGTACCAGTGACCCCTCGAATCCGCGTGGTGGGACTTGGCCCCGGTGGGGTCGAGCTCATGACCGAGTCGGCGAGACGAGCCCTCGAGGGCTCACTCGTCCGGGTGAGGACTCGGCGCCACCCGGCCCTCGAGGGTTTGGAAGTTGAGAGTTACGACGATCTCTACGAGAATGCCGACTCCTTCGACGAACTCTACGACGCCATCGTGGAGGATCTGGTGGCCCTCGCCCAACAGGGTGAGGTCGTCTACGCCGTACCGGGATCACCTCTTATGGCCGAATCCACGGTGGAACGACTACGCGCCCGGGGGGACGTAGAGCTCGTCGTCGAGCCCGCGGTGTCGGTCGTCGACGTGGCCGCGGTGGCTCTCGGAATCGACCCCATGAGTGTGGGGCTGCGCATTCTCGACGCTCTCGGACCCGCCGAACACTTTCGGGGATCCGGCCCCTGGTTGGTGCTGCAGACCTACTCGGTCGAAGTGATGGCAGCCGTGGCGGACCGGCTCGGAACGACGACCCCCGTCGTCCTCGTGCACCACGCGGGCCTGCCCGACGAGGTGGTGCGCGAGACCACGGCCGGAGCTCTCGTCGAGGGCCCGGTGGACCATCTGACCTCCGTCTACGTCCCTGAGGTTCGTTCCGTCGGCCGGGGCGTGGAGGAGTTAGTGGACCTCGCGCGCACCCTTCGCGCGCGCTGTCCCTGGGATCAAGAGCAGACGCACGGCACGCTCGCTCGCCACCTGGTGGAGGAGGCCTACGAGGCTCTCGAGGCCCTCGAAACCCTCGCGCGTGAGGAGGACAGTGGCCGCGTCAGCGAGGCCACTCTCCACCACGTTCGCGAGGAGCTCGGTGACGTCCTCTACCAGATTGTGTTCCACGCGGAACTCGCTGACGAGACGGCCGCCTTCGACCTCGTGGACGTGATGGAGGCCCTCCAACGCAAGTTGGTCTCGCGACACCCCCACGTCTTCGGGGAGGCTGAAGTCACCAGCGCGGCCGAGGTGGAAGCGCGCTGGGAGGAGTGGAAGAAGGCGGAGAAGGAGCGAGAGTCGGTCACCGACGGCATCCCTCTGGCCCTGCCGGCCCTCGCACTCACGCAGAAACTCCTTCGTCGGGGAGCCGCCGTCCATCTCGAGAGCCCCGGTGCCGAAGTTCTCTCCAGTCTTCGGGCGGGTGAGGGAGTATCGGAACAGGAACTCGCTGACGCCCTGGAAGTGCTCGTGGTGCTCGGGATGGAAGCCTCTCTCGACGTCGAGGGTGTTCTGCGGGAACGGGCGCGCGCCCTGCGCACGCGCATTCGTGAACGTGAAGGGGTGACCCCTGACTAGCGGGGGGTGAGAGTAGCCTGGGGGGCGTTCATTCCCCCCGAAGGAGCAGCCATGAGCGCCATCGAACTCGTCATCGGACGCCAAGTCCTCGACTCCCGCGGAAACCCCACGGTAGAAGCGGAGGTCGTCCTCGAGTCGGGCGCGGTGGGCCGCGCCATCTCCCCGTCGGGGGCCTCGACCGGAATTCACGAGGCGGTTGAACTGCGCGACGGTGCCCCGGAGTACGGGGGCAAGGGCGTGATGAACGCCGTGGGCTACGTGAACTCCGAGATTTTCTCCGCCCTCGAGGGCCTGGAGGCCGACGACCAACGGGCCGTGGACCAGGCGATGATTGACCTCGACGGCACGCCCAACAAGGCTCGACTGGGCGCAAACGCCATTCTGGCCGTCTCCCTCGCCACCGCGAAGGCGGCGGCGATGGAGGCCGAACTGCCACTGTTTCAGTACGTCGGAGGCGTGAACGCGCACGTCCTGCCCGTGCCCATGCTGAACGTCGTGAACGGGGGAGTGCACGCGAAGAACTCCATCGACTTCCAAGAGTTCATGGTGATGCCCATCGGCGCGGCGAGCTTCTCCGAAGCGCTGCGTTGGGGTGTCGAGACCTACCACGCCCTCAAGGGGGTCCTCGCGCGCCGGGATTTGCACACTGCGGTGGGAGACGAGGGGGGCTTTGCGCCCGACCTACCGAACAACGAGACTGCCGTTCAGGTTCTGATGGAGGCCATTGAGGCGGCCGGTCGCGAGCCCGGCCGGGAGATGGCGATTGCCCTCGACCCCGCGACCTCGGAGCTCTACCGCGACGGGGCCTACCACCTGGAGGGGGAGGGACGGGTGCTCTCGTCGATGGAACTCGTCGACTACTGGGCCGACCTGGCCGAGCGTTACCCCATCGTGTCCATTGAGGACGGCATGGCCGAAGAGGACTGGGACGGCTGGAAGGCCCTCACCGAGCGGTTGGGTCAGCGTATTCAGTTGGTCGGCGACGACCTCTTCGTCACCAACTCCGAACTACTCCAAAAGGGTATCGACCGGGGCGTCGCGAACTCACTCCTGGTGAAGGTGAACCAGATTGGCACCCTGACGGAAACCCTGGACGCGGTGGCCCTCGCGCACCGTCACCACTACTCCGCCGTGATCTCTCACCGTTCGGGTGAGACCGAGGACGTCACTATCGCCGACCTGGCCGTCGCGACGAACGCCGGTCAGATTAAGACTGGTGCGCCGGCCCGTACGGACCGGGTGGCGAAGTACAATCAACTGCTGAGACTGGAAGAGCAGTTGGGAAGTTCGGCCCGATTCGTCGGGGCCGCGTCATTGTCGGGGACGGCGGGTGTCAACTTTACGAAGTAGGCCAGTGGTGGGACAGCGGCTCGTGATGCTGCTCGCTCTCGCGACGGCCGCCTACATCCTGGTGTTCTGGTTTCCCTTGTCGACCCTCTGGAGTCAGCAAGTCGCGATCGACCAGGCCCGTAGCCAGATCGCCCAGTTGAGTCACGAGTCGGCGGCCCTCGCGGCGCAGGCGAAGTCGATCTCGACCGAGTCGGCGGCGGTGGCTCTCGCGCGTCAGGAGTACCAGTTGGTGCTCCCGGGTCAGTCCCTCATCCAGGTTCTTCCTTCTAATCAGACCACCTCGGACAACCTCTCGACCGGAGACCCCGGACTCCAGCCCCTCGTCTCTCCGACGGCGGCGGGTCTCGGGGTGTCGACCGGGACGGTCGCGACGACCTCCCCTCGCGCCCCCCTCTCGGGCTTTTGGCACCGGTTCGTCGCGACTCTCGAGTTTTGGCGGTGAGTTTCGAGGCGTCCGCCGAGGACGTCGCGCGGGTGGAGTCCTACTTGGGCCGACCCCCCGCGGGTCGGTTTCGAGTGGTGGTTCGCCGGACGAACGGGTCACCGGTGGTGATTGAGAACGAACCCCACCTGCGCGACGGGACGCCCATGCCGACGCTCTTCTGGTTGGTCGACCCGGAGTTGGTCGAACGAGTGAGTCAGCTCGAGGGGATCGGCGGAGTTCACCGCTTCGAGGAAGTGGTGGATCAGGAGGCGCTCGAGGTCGCCCACCGGCTCTACGCGCAGCGTCGCGACGCGCTCATCTCTCGCTCCGACGTCGTCGCCCCGACGGGAGGAGTCGCCGGAACGCGCCGGGGGGTGAAGTGCCTCCACGCCCACTTGGCCAACTATCTCGTCGGTGCGGCGGACCCGGTGGGTCGAGAGGTCGCGCGGGAGCTGGACCTCGGCGACGGAGAGTGGCGTCGTGAGACCTAACGTCGCGGTCATGGATTGCGGGTCCAACTCCACCCGTCTCCTCGTGAGTTCTCCCGAGGGCGCCACCCTCCATCGCGAGATGCGCATCACGCGACTCAGCGAAGGTGTGGACGCCTCGCGTCGTTTGACCGAGGCGGCGCTGGCGCGCACTCGACAGGTTCTCGAGGAGTTCGGGGTTATCGCCCGACGCTCGGACCCCTGTGACATCGTGGTCGTGGCTACCTCCGCCGTACGCGACGCGCAGAATCGTCAGGAGTTCGTGGAGATGGCGCGCGCCGCGAGTGGGGGAGAGGTCGCTGTGATCTCCGGCCACGACGAGGCTCGCTACTCCTACTTGGGGGCCACGGCTCACCTGCCCGTCGACGAGCGGGCCCCCGTCGTGCTCGACATCGGGGGCGGGTCGAGCGAGATCGCCCTCCAGTGGGACTCTCGGCTGTGGGGAACCTCCACCTCCCTCGGCTGCGTGCGCGTGAGCGAACGCTGCCTCGGCACGGGCGTTATCGGAGCGGTGGAGACTCTCCGGGCCCGCGACTTCATCGATGAGGAGTTGGCCCGCGCCGCGAGTGAACTACCTCCACTCACCGATCTCGCCGGGCGCGTCCGTCTCGTGGGTCTCGCCGGGACTGTGGCGACCCTCGCCCAGCTCGTCTCGTCCGTCGTCGAGTACGACCGGGCGGCCGTTCATCACAGAGTTCTCACCCGTGATCAGGTGAGAGTCTGGCGAGACCGGCTGAGCCCCCTCACCCCGAGCCAACGCGCCACCATCCCCGGCATGGTCCCGGGTCGCGAGGACGTCATCGTGGCCGGCCTCCTCGTTCTCGAGGGCGTGATGGACTTTTTCGGGGTGAGCGACCTCATCACGAGCGAGGACGACATCCTCGACGGCGTGAGCGCGGATGTGCGCTCCGGACGTCGACCTGTCACGATGTAGGTATGAGGTGGGCGAGATGATGCGCAGCCCCGGGGGTTCGGCCTACCTCCACGGTCGCCGGGTAGTCCTGCGTCCCTTGCGCGACGCTGACTACCGAGGGTGGGTCGAGGTGCGGCGACGTTGTCGCGACTGGTTGGTGAAGTGGGAGCCCCGTTCGGCCCTCGCGTCTCACCTCCCCGAGGACGAGCGTTCCTTTTCGAGTCGGTGCGTGGTGCGCGATCGAGAACGTCAGATGGGCACCGGGTTCGCTTTCGGCATCTTTCTCGACCAACGCTTCGTCGGGGAGATCACCCTCTCGGGCATCGCTCGGGGTCCCCTGCAGTCCGGCTTCATTGGGTACTGGATTGACGAGGCTGTCGCCGGACAGGGACTCATGCCCGAGGCCGTGGTCGTTCTTCTCCAGTTCGCCTTCGACGTGCAGCGTCTCCACCGGGTGGAGATCAACATCATTCCCCGTAACCGGGCCTCTCGTCGGGTGGTGGAGAAGTTGGGTCTGCGCTTCGAGGGCGTGGCCGAGCGCTACTTGGAGATCGACGGCGCGTGGGAAGATCACGCCCACTTCGCCATGACGGCCGAAGAGTGGGCCGACCGCGCACCCCAGTTGGTGAGCGACTGGCTCCTGCCCCGCTCCGAGGTTTAGAGGGCCTCGAAGAGGCGCCCCCGAACCTCCTCCGGCGACACCGTGGTGACGGTTCCCGACAGGGCATCGGCGACACTCAGGGCTCCGAGGGCGTCGTGGCGCGCGAGGACGACGAGGGCGTCGCTCTCACCGCGGGCGAGCACGGTACCGTTCAACCGGGCCTCGCGCACGGCCCCGGTGATGGTGCGGGTGTCGAGCAGTGAGTCCACCCGCACGGCGGGGTTGCGGTAGGTGGTGCGCGGAATGTCGCGCACGTCCCGCCAGGCGGAGCGAACGGTCGAGAGGAGACGCACGCTCGACCCGGGGACGTCGTCCCAGGTCACCGGAACCGGTTGGTAGGACAAGCCGAGCCGCCCGGCGAGGTAGAACGTTTCGGCGTCGACGCTGAAACGGTCGATGAATCCAAAGAGTGCGAGTAGTCGCCCTTCGGCGAGGCGGTAACCCTTGCAGCCACACTGGGTGTCGCGAAGAGTGACGCCAGTCGTGCGTTGCACGAGCGCGTGGTGCAGGAGTCCCCCCCAGGTGCGCCAGGGGCGAGAGTAGCGCGGGGACCCGGTGATGTCGCGAACGCCCGGGGCGAGGGGGTACGCCTCGAGCGTTGCGTCGATGTCGGTGAAGTGCCGGGGGTGAATCGCCATGTCGGCGTCGGCGACAATCACGTGATTTCCGCGCGCCTGAGCGAGCCCGACTCGGACGGCCGCCCCCTTACCCCGGTTGACCTCCTGGCGAACCAGGGAGAAGTGACGAAGCGACCCGTACACCTCGTGGGCGACCCGCAGAGTGTCGTCGCTGGAGCCGTCGTCCACCATAACGATCTCGTGCTCGTCGTCGTCGCTCCAGTAGGGCTGGAGGCGCTCAAAACCAGCTCTCAGCCGGTGGGCCTCGTTGTAGGCCGGTACGACGAGGCTGAGACGCACGGCTTAGGGCCGCGCCGCGCCAATGAGGCCGAAGGTGAAGAGGGGGGCGAGTGAGATGTTCGTGCCCACCGTCGCCGCGGCGATGGTGGTCTGGAGTCCCCACGGACCCGATCCGGTGTACATCGTTACGTGGTCGACCAGGTGGTCCCCGTCGAGGTTGTAGTAGAAGAGGAGGTCGCCCGGGCGCAGTTGGCTGAGAGGAATGTGGGGCAGATCGGCCCACTGCACCTCAGTGGTGCGCGGAATAGTAAAGCCCGCTTTCGCCCACGCCCACTGAACTAGGCCGGAGCAATCGAATCCGAGCCCCGGAGTTTCGCCTCCCCACACGTAGGGGACGCCCACCTGAGTCTCGGCGTAGTGCACGGCCGCCAGACCGGCCGAACTACCCGCCGCCGAACCTGACACCGCCGGAACAACGGCCGGCGGGGTGGCGGCCTGAATGGCTTGCGTGACTTCGTTGGCGGCCGCTTGTCCGCCGACCGCGGCCGCCGCGGCCACGGCGGAGGACTCGGCCTGCAAGTTACCGGCGCGCGCCGCCGCCGCTCCCGCGGAGACTTCGAAGGAGATGATCTGGGACTTCAACTTCACCGTGACGGCGGCCAGGGTGGCCCGAGTGGTGTTCGTCGAGGCAATGTTTTGCGAGAGCAGCGACTGCATCTCGTTGGTGGCGGCGTTGGCTTGGCGACGCGCCGAGTCGACCCGGTTGATCGTCACGAAGAGGTTGTGGCGCTCCTGATTGAGGGAGTCGCGAAGCGTGTTGAGATCGCCGAGAGCGACGGAGGAGTAGACCTGGTTGGCGGCCACCTGGTTGGCGTTCTGGGTGAAGAGCGCCTCGGTCTGGGCGGCCGAGGCCCCGGTGACGTAGGAAATAACGGACGCCTTCACGAGTTGAGAGGTGGTGGTGGCGATGTGGGAGCGAATGGTCCGGGCGTGACTCTGGAGAGCCACTTCGGAAGCGGTGAGGCCAGCCACCCGAGCTTTGTCGGCGTCGTAGGCGTTGGCCGTCACCTCACTCTGCTTCTGGAATCGAGCGAGTTGGGCGGTCAACTGGGCGATTTGGGCCCGCGTTTGGGAAATCGAATCGGCGTGGGCGACGGAGGTTGCTCCAACGGCGGTCACGAAGGTCGAGGCGAGGGTCGCCCCGAGGGCCACCAGTCGCGCGGGCGTCCGACTACGCTCGTGGATCATTTCACTAGCGTAACGGAGCCCCAAACTAAATGGGTCTAATTGTCGGGGATTTGTCTCCGGTAGCGTAAGAGTTGTCGAGCGCGGGGGCGTAGCCCAATGGCAGAGGCAGGGCGCTTAAACCGCCTCCAGTGAGGGTTCGAGTCCCTCCGCCCCTACCGCTCGGGCCAGGGTGGAATCTTTAGTAGCGTAGAAACCGTGGCAAATAGCGCAATGGGCAAGTGGGTGAGTCGCGTCGGAGCGGCGGGCGGTGGAAAGTCGTATCAGAAGACTCGGCCGACTAACTACTACGCCCTCCTGGTGGTCATCGTCGCTCTCGGACTCTTGTCCGTCGTTCTTTCACGCTACGACTACCAGCATCCGGCCGCCGCCACCGTGACCTCGGGGACTCCGCCGGCCGTCGGAACGACCTGGTACGCGGGGGTCAACGTCGAGGTCTGCGGCGTCGCGCTCTCGCCCCTCGCGGCGAACACGTCGACGACCTCCGGTCTCACGATGAAGGCCAACAACGTTCTTCAAATCAGCCCCCTCTCGGCGGCCGACAGTGGTTCTCACGCGACCCTGGGCCAATTTGGTGCCGAGTACCCGGGTCTGATCCTGAACTCCAGTGAGCTCGGCATCCCCACCGCCGCGGGCACACCGAATCCGGCGACGACCTACCACAACGGGGAACTCTGCCCGTCCAACTCGAAGTACCCGAAGCAGGCCGGCCGAGTGGTCTACGCCTACTGGCCGAACCTCTCGAGCACAAAGCCGACGCTGACGACGAACCCGTCGTCGATCAAGCTCACTCAGTATCTTCGCGTGACCCTCGCGTTTGATCCCCAGAACGTCACGCCCGCCGCGCCGAGCAAGACGACGGTGAACGCGATGGTGGTCGATCAGGCCAGCGTGGGGACCACGACGACGACCGCGCCGGTGACGACCACCACGACGGCCACCGGTACCACGACGACGACCGCTCCGGTTTCGACGACGACGGCGCCCAGTCCGACCACCACGACGGCTAAGGGCTAGGCGGGTCCGCGGGGTGAAGTCCATCATTCTCGTAGGGGGCAAGGGCACGCGTCTTCGCCCGCTGACCTTCGAGATGCCCAAGCAGATGTTGCCCCTCGTGGGTCAGCCCATGCTGGAGTGCGTGTTCGCGTCCCTCGCCAAGCACAACGTCGACGAAGTAGTTCTGTCGCTCGGCTACCTACCCGACCAGTTCATCGAGGCCTACCCCCTGGGGTCCATCCAGGGGGTGAAGTTGACCTACGCCGTCGAGCCCGAGCCCCTCGACACCGCCGGCGCGATTCGCTACGCGGCAATTGCCGGGGGTATCGACGACACGTTTCTCGTCGTCAACGGGGACGTGCTCACCGATCTCGACCTTTCGGAGTTGGTGACGTTCCACGAGCGGCGTCACGCGCTCGGCACGATTGCTCTCCACGAAGTGGATGATCCGTCGCGTTACGGCGTCGTGACCACGGATGACGAGGGACGGGTGGCGGCCTTCGTGGAGAAGCCACCCCGCGAGAGCGCCCCGTCCAACTTGATCAACGCCGGAACGTACGTCTTTGAGCCGGAGGTCATCGACTTCATTGCTCCGGATCGCAAGGTGTCGGTGGAACGAGAAATCTTCCCGTTCCTCGCGGACCGGGGGTCCCTTTTCGCCATGCCCGACAACGCCTACTGGATTGACACCGGGACGCCGGAGTCCTTTTTGCAAGCCAACGTCGACGTGCTCCACGGCTTTGACGTGGGGCGACACCTCGAGCACTTGGCGGGTACCACCTGGCGCCACCCGAGTGCCACGGTCGCGCCCGGGGTGAGAAGCCGTAACGCCGTCATCGACCGCGACTGCGTCATCGGAACGGACGTGGTCCTCGAGAACGTGGTACTCATGCCCGGGGCGATTGTGCGAGACGGTGCTCACGTGCGTAACTCGCTGATCGGGCCGCGAGCCGTCATCGGATCCTCGTCCGTTCTTGGTCCCACCTGCGTGGTCGGGGCGGACTACGTCGTTCCCGAGCACTCACGCCTGGCCGGCGAGGTCAAGCTCGGGGATATTTAACTCAGCGAAAGAGGTCGCCCGACGGCGGGCGAACGACGTCGTCGAGGACCGACCCCTCACCGAAGTAGTCGGGGGAGAGCCCCGAGATAAGGGCCACCGGCGTGCGGGCGGCCGTGCCGAGAACGAGATTGGCGGTACTCGCGATCTCGTCGACCAGGGCCACTTCAGTGACGTCCAGGGTGTGACCGTAGCCGTCGGTGGTGCCGCGAAGGTCGAGAATGGCCCGAAGTCCCGCCGATCCGATAGCGACATCCACCACTCCGTGGCGCCAGGCTCGTCCGAAGGTATCGGTCACGACGACGCCCACGTCGACGCTGAGGCGACGACGGAGATCGGCGCGGATACGCCGGGCGCTACGGTCGGGATCTTTCGGAAGTAAGACCGCCGTTCCCGCCACCGTGTTGGAGTGGTCGATTCCGGCGTTGGCGTTCACGAATCCGTGGTGCGTCTCGGTGATGCGTAAGGGGCCTCGACGGCGCAGGATGCGCCGACTCTCGGAAGCGATGAGGGACTCTCGCTCACCGGGTTCGTCCGCGAAGGGAACCACTCGGCCTTCGGACTTGGACACGATTTTCGAGGTCACGACGACCACGTCGCGGTCGACGATCGTCTCGTCCGACTCCGCGAGAGCCCGCACAATCAGGTCGGCGACCGAGTCGCCGGCGACG
>JAGXAY010000215.1 GCA_018971385.1 Acidobacteriota bacterium
ACCAGATGGTAACGAGGGGTGGGGCCAAATGCAACGGCCCGTTAAGTTGGAGTCGTGCCGCCCCTCCGTGAGTATCGAGCGTGTAGCTGGGTGGAGAAGCGGCTCGTCCTCTCCTTCTACTGGTCCACGCGAGAAGCCCCGTCTCCCCGACTGGACGAGGCCGCCCGTCAGTACGCTCCGTGGGCGAGTCTCCTAGCGGCGGCGATCTGGGTGGAACTGCTCTTCGTCACCTTCTTCTTCGTCGCCCGCCAGTCCACGTGGGCGGCCCTCGGCGCCATGGCGGCGTCTCTCTGGACGGTGGGCCTCGCGTGGTCCCTCTACTGCCAGTACGTCATCACCCGCCGGGTCGAGGAACGTCGGCTCGTCGAGACAGCGATCCGCCACGACTCCTAGCGGCCGGTGGGGAAGGCGAAGCTAGCCCCGGACTCGTCGCGCCGCTCCGGCCAGCGCTGAGTGACGGCCTTCGCTCGGGTGTAGAAGCGCACTCCCTCGGGTCCGTACACGTGATGGTCACCGAAGAGTGAGTCCTTCCAGCCGCCGAAGGAGTAGTAGGCCATGGGAACGGGAATCGGTACGTTGATGCCGATCATTCCGACGTTCACCTCGCGGTGGAAGCGACGTGCCGCCTCCCCGGACGACGTGAAAATCGCGGTCCCGTTCCCGTAGGGGTTGGCGTTCACGAGGGCGATTGCATCCTCCACCGAGGACACGCGCACGTTGGTCAACACGGGACCGAAGATCTCCTGCTGATAGACCCCCATGTCCAGTCGCACGTCGTCGACCACGGTGGGACCGACGAAGAAGCCCCCTTCGTAACCGGGCACCGTCAGGTGTCGTCCGTCAACCACCAGACTCGCCCCCTCGTCGACACTCGCGGACACGATGGATTCGATACGGTTCTTCGACGCGGCCGTGATCACCGGACCCATCTCACTCGCCGCGTCTCGACCCGACCCCACCACCACTCGGCGGGCTCGATCGGCCACGCGCTCGAGTACCGCGTCGGCGACCCCTCCCACGAGAACGGAGGTCGAGATCGCCATGCAGCGCTCTCCGG
>JAGXAY010000216.1 GCA_018971385.1 Acidobacteriota bacterium
TCGTTACGAGTCGGCGACCCCGCTTATTGAGGACTTCACCCTGCGCGTCGAGCCGGGCTCGACCGTCGCCCTCGTGGGAGCGACCGGGGCGGGCAAGACCACCATCGTCAACCTTCTCGTTCGTTTCTACGAGATCAACGGGGGACGGCTCCTCCTCGACGGCGTCGACTACCGGGACCTCACTCGGGACGAGGTCCGTCGCCACTTCGCCATGGTCCTCCAGGACACCTGGGTCTTCTCCGACACCATTCGGGAGAACATTCGATACGGTCGCGAATCGGCAACCGACGAAGAGGTCGTCGAGGCGGCGACGCGCGCGCGAGTCGACTCCTTCGTGCGCTCGCTCCCCGACGGATACGACACGGTGCTCGACGAGGACGCCTCCCACCTCTCGGCGGGGCAACGTCAACTCCTCACCATCGCTCGGGCCTTTCTCGGGGACCAGAGCATCCTCATTCTGGACGAGGCGACCTCCAACGTCGACACTCGCACGGAGGTCCTCATTCAAGAGGCGATGAGTCACCTCCGGGAGGGTCGCACCAGTTTCGTCATCGCCCACCGGCTCTCCACGATTCGAGACGCCGACGTCATCATCGTGATGGCCAAGGGTCGTATCGTCGAGCAGGGCTCCCACGAGGAGCTCATGGCGTTAGGTGGCGTCTACGCCGACCTGCACGCCAGCCAGTTCGCCGGAATGGAGACGTAGGGAGTGCTGATGAACGAGAGTCGAGAGGCCGACTGGTTCGCGCCGGTGGAACGCCGAAGAACGAACTCGATGAAGTGGCGGGGTGAGGAGTATCTCTTGACCCCCGAGGAGCGAGCGCACCACCCCCTGCCCCTGTGGGTCGCCGACATGGACTTCCTCGCGCCGCCCGCGGTGCGCGAGGCCCTCGCGCGAGTCGCCGAGTTCGGCGTCTACGGGTACCCGGCCCCGGTGAGCGCCTCCTACCTCGAGGCGGTCGTCGACTGGCAACGCCGTCGCCACCATTGGGCGATCGACGCCGAGTGGATCGAGCCCGCGCCCGGGGTCATCACCGCCCTCAAAGTCGCCGTGCA
>JAGXAY010000091.1 GCA_018971385.1 Acidobacteriota bacterium
GGATGGTCTTTGACGATCGCCAGCGAGCGGAATCGTTTGGCGCCCGCGCTGAGGTGTACCACCGAGTTCGGCCCCGGTACCCCGACCAGTTGTGGGACATTATCCTGCCCCGAACGTCGCTGAGAGTCCTCGATGTTGGATGCGGGACCGGGATTGCGGCCCTCGCCATGCGGGAACGGGGGGCCGAAGTGCTCGGGGTCGACGTGGACGAGCGGATGGCTGACGAGGCGCGCCGTCATGGTGTGCGTGTCGAGATTTCGCCGTTCGAGGAGTGGAACCCGCGGGGCCGACACTTCGACCGGGTCACCGCCGCCCAGGCGTGGCATTGGGTTCATCCGACACGCGGCATGGCGCGCGCGGCCGAATGCCTCGTTCCCGGTGGGGAGTTGTGTCTTTTCTGGAACGTGGGGCGGCCGATCGAACCGTGGCGCGCCCCCCTCGACGAACTCTACGCTCGAGTCCTCGGCCCCCAGAGTTATTCCGGCTACGCCTCCCAATTTCACCACGAGCGAACTCTCGAGGAGCTGCGCGACAGTCCGGGCTTCCAGTGTCTCGGGCTCGAGACCCTCGGGTGGGAGGCGACTTATTCGACGGACGAGTGGATTGAGCTGCTACCCACCCACAGCGATCACGCGCGACTCGCTGACGAGACGCGACACGATCTGCTCCGTCAGGTCCGCGACGTCATCGACTCTCACGGGGGAGTGATTACTCTGGCCTATTCGACGCTCCTCCTGCGGTGGCGACGAGAGGGCGAGGTAACCGGAGATGAGTAGTCAACCCGTCCCGCGGAGTCTCTTGCCCGACGACACGACGTTCTTGGAGTCGGACGTCCTCGTGGGTGGAGTGTCCCTACGCTCCCTCGCCGAAACATACGGTACGCCCCTCTTCGTGTACGACGAAGCGACGTTGCGCCAGCGAGCTCGGGCGGCCCGCGAGGCGTTCTCCGAAGGGGTGGCCTTCGCCTCGAAGTCGTTTCTCTGTGGAGCCATCGCGCGACTCGTGGTCGAAGAAGGTCTGGTGATTGACGTGGCTACCGGGGGGGAGCTCGACCTCGTCCTGCGCGCCGGAGTGGATCCCTCGCGCGTCGTGGTTCACGGAAACAACAAACTGCCCGAGGAGCTCGACCGGGTACTCGCCCTCGGCGTTCATCGACTCATCGTCGACAACGACGACGAAATCGACCGGCTCCGCGAACGCCTGGACGGATCGCTCACGGTGGACTGTTTGGTGAGAGTTACCCCCGGAGTCGAAGCCCACACGCACGAGTTCGTGAAGACCGGTCAGGAGGATTCGAAGTTCGGATTCACTCTGGCCAACGGGTCGGCTCGCCGGGCCGTGGAGGACCTCCGAGCGGTCCCGGGTGTTCGAGTCCGGGGACTGCACTTTCACATCGGTAGCCAGATATTTGACGTCGGTGGATTCAACGAAGCCCTTCTCCTCGTCGCCGACCTCGTGCGTGATACCCACGTGGAGGAGCTGTGCGTGGGTGGGGGATTGGGGGTCGCGTACGTCGAGGGGGAGTCCACACTCACCATCGAGGAGTGGGGTCGCGGTGTGAGAGACGCCGCGCGCCGGGCCGGACTTCCCGAGTCCCTCCGCCTCACCGCGGAGCCGGGTCGAGCCATTGTGGCTCAGGCTGGTCTCACTCTGTACCGAGTTGGTGTGGTGAAGGACGTTCCCCAGCGGCGTTACGTGGCCGTGGACGGGGGAATGAGTGACAATCCTCGGCCGGTTCTTTACGGCTCGGGGTACGAAGCTTTCGACGTGTCTGATCCGGGAGCCGAGCGGACCCAACCGGTGCGCATCGTTGGTCGTCACTGCGAGAGTGGCGACGTGATCATCGACGAGGCGTGGCTGCCCGAATCGACCGGCGTGGGCAGCCTCATCGCCACACCCGTGACCGGGGCGTACGGGTACTCCATGGCCTCGAACTACAACCGAGTGGGTCGTCCCGCCGTAGTCTTCGTGTCGGAGGGGCGGGCTCGCCTCGTTCTTCGGCGAGAGACCTTGGACGATCTCGTGCGCCTGGAGGTCGACTCTGAGACGGGTCCGCCCCTCGATTAACCTGAAACGATGGACGCGCCCCATTTGCGAGTCGCCGTCGTGGGGGCCGGCAACGTCGGGCGGGCACTCGTCCAGATGCTCCACGACTCGGAACGTCAGATTGCCCTCGACGACGCCGCGACGGCCACACTCGAGGTCGTGGGAGTCGCCGTACGCGACCTGTCGGTTGTTCGCCCCGGGGTTCCTGCCGCGCTGCTGACCGATGACCCGCTCGGGCTCGTCACTCGCGAGGACGTCGACATCGTGGTCGAGGTGATGGGGGGAGTCGACCTCGCTCGCCAGGTGGCGGAAGCCACACTCGCGCGAGGTGCCTCACTGGTGACGGCGAATAAGGCCCTGATGGCGGCCTGTGGGACGGAGTTGGCGCGCCGGGCGGACGAACGAGGCGCCGACCTGATGTACGAGGCGTCGGTGGGGGGAGCCATCCCCATCATCAGAGCCCTACGAACCTCACTCGCGGGCGAGCGAATATCTCGGGTCATCGGCATCGTGAACGGGACCACCAACTACGTGTTGACCGAAATGACCCAGCGGGGCCTCGACTACGAGTCCGCTCTCGCCGAAGCTCAGGTCCTCGGGTACGCCGAAGCGGACCCTCGCGCCGACGTCGAGGGATTTGACGCCGCCGCCAAAGTGCAAATACTCGCGTCGCTGGCCATTGGTACGGCCTTAGCCGGCGAGGAGATCTCCCGTGAAGGTATCAGCGGCCTCCGGTCAGTGGACGTCGACTTCGCGCGCCGCGCGGGATACGTCATCAAGGCTCTCGGAGTCGTGGAACGGGTCGGAGAACACGGTCTGTCTCGCCGAACCCATCCGGCCCTCGTTCCACTGGACCACCCTCTCGCCTCGGTCCACGGAGCCATGAACGCCGTCTTCGTCGAGGGAGACAAGAGCGGTCCACTGATGTGGCTCGGTCGAGGCGCCGGGGGCGAAGCCACGGCAACGGCGGTCCTCGGAGATCTCTTGCACGCTGCGCGGAATCGTATTGCCGGCCGACACGACCAGCCCTTTACCGTGGACGATCGACTCTTCGCGGTGGATGAGGGTGAGGTGTCGAGCGTCTTCTACATCTCTCTCGACGTCGTGGACGAGCCCGGGGTCTTGGCTCAAGTCGCCGGGGTCTTCGGTCGACACGACGTGTCGATTCAATCGATGGAGCAGTCGGGATTCGCGCACGAAGCCCGACTCTCGTTCGTGTCCCACCACGCGCGCACGCGCGACGTGGAGGCCACTCTGGCGGACCTCAATCGCTTGAGTGCGGTCGAGCGGGTGGGGGCGTGTATTCGCGTAGTGGATGGAGGGTCCCGGTGACCGGTTGGAACGGACTTCTGCGGGAGTACGGGGAGTGGTTGGATCTCGAGGGAGTCGACGAGATTGTGACGTTGCAGGAGGGAAATACCCCACTCCTGCGGGCGGATCGTCTCTCCGAGCGACTCGGGGCGAACGTGTACCTCAAGTACGAGGGACTGAATCCGTCGGGGTCGTTTAAGGATCGGGGAATGACGAACGCCGTCACGAAGGCTAAGGCTGCCGGCGCGACGACGGTCATCTGCGGGTCGACGGGGAACACCTCGGCCGCCGCCGCGGCGTACGCCGCCAAGGCCGGCATGGACTGTGTCGTTCTCGTGCCGGAGGGCAAGATCGCCATCGGGAAGTTAGCCCAGGCCATCGTCTACGGAGCGAAGGTGCTGCAGATTCGGGGCAACTTTGACCAGGCGCTCGACCTCGCCCGAGAACTCACTCAACACGTTCCCATCACTATCGTGAACTCCATCAATCCCGACCGTATTGAGGGTCAAAAGACGGGAGCCTTCGAGATTGTCGACGTGCTCGGGCGCGCCCCGGACATCCTCTCGATTCCCGTCGGCAACGCCGGTAACATCACCGCGTACTGGCGGGGATTCCTGCAGTATCACGAAGCGGGACGCGCCGCGACGCTCCCGCGGATGTGGGGCTTTCAGGCGGCCGGGGCCGCACCCATTGTGCTCGGGCACCCGGTGACTCACCCCGAAACCATCGCCACGGCCATTCGTATCGGCAATCCCGCCAGTTGGGTACCGGCTCTCGAAGTGATTCACGAATCGCTCGGGGACATTCGGGCGGTCAGTGACGAGGAGATCCTCGAGGCGTACCGCTTCGTGGCGCGCTACGAGTCCATTTTCTGCGAACCCGCGTCGGCCGCCTCCGTCGCCGGCATCATGAAGTACGGCGTTCCGGAGGGATCGACCGTGGTCTGCGTCCTCACCGGAAACGGGTTGAAGGACCCCGACACTGCGGTCTCGACGAGTGAGATGCCGACGGTGGTCGACGCTACCTTGCCAGCGTTGTTACACGAAATCGCCTAGGTCGCCCACGCGGAGTCTCGGGGCGGCTACACTGTAATTATCACGACGCTAGGCCTTCTGCCGGCGAGGGAGTGACTTCCCCGTGATTCCCTTCTACTTCTCTAAATCTCTCGTTCCTCAATGAACCGGAGATGAGAAAGGACAGTCATGTCGACTCAGCCCACCGTGAGCCGAGAGTCTCTTCAGGGTAAGTCCCGCGAAGACCTCCTCGCGATGGCCACCGCCATCGGAGCGGCCATCCCCGCTCGCGCTACTAAGGCCGCCCTCATCAACTCCATCGCCGGGTCCGCCGAGAGCTCGGCTCCCGCGGCCGATAATCCTCCGAAGACTCGGGCGGTTCGTTCTCGCCGTACGGTGGCGACTCCGCCCGACGATTTCGACTCCCTCATCAACGAGTTCACGGCTGACGCCGAGGTCGCAGCCCGAGAGACGCCCACCGCTACACCGCCACCGACGTCCGGTGAGCGAGTTCCGAGAGAGGGCTCCTCGAGTACTTCTGCCACGAGCGAGGAGCCGCGCGAAGACTCTCGTTCCGCTGACCGTCCCCCGCGGTCCGCGGGAGCTCCCAACACCAATCGTCAGAATCGGGAGTTCTCTAACGACCAGGGTGGCCGAAAGAGTCGCAACCGTCGCAACCGCAACGGCCGGGAGCGCTTCGGGGAACAACTCCCGAACGCGGACCAGCCCTACTCCGGAGAGCTCGTGGAGGTGGAAGGTCTACTCGACCTACGCGACGACGGGTACGGATTCCTCCGGACCCGGGGGTATCACGCCTCGTCCTCGGACGTCTACGTGTCCATCAACATGGTGCGTC
Source organism: Acidobacteriota bacterium (assembly GCA_018971385.1). Lineage (GTDB taxonomy): Bacteria > Actinomycetota > Acidimicrobiia > Acidimicrobiales > RAAP-2 > RAAP-2. The sequence continues at coordinate 5,227 of JAGXAY010000091.1, forward strand.
GTTACCACCTGCGAAAGGGCGACAGCGTCAAGGGTGCTTTCCGTCCGGCGGCATCGAACGAGAAGTACCCGGCGTTGTTGCGAGTGGACGCGGTGGCCGGATTCGATCCCGAGGTGGCCCGGCTTCG
>JAGXAY010000092.1 GCA_018971385.1 Acidobacteriota bacterium
CCGTCGGGTCACGTCGTCCCGGCGACGGTGGCGCCGCCGCGGCCGGTCCTGACTCCCGCCGTGTCGTCGACGTTGACCAAGATGTTGGAGCAGGTGGTTCTCCAGGGCACCGGAACGAACGCCATCATTCCTGGTTACCTCGTGGCTGGAAAGACCGGCACGTCCTCCATTCCTGACCCGGGACACGCGGCCTACACCCCCTACTTTGACGCGTCGTTCGTCGGGTTCGCTCCGGCTAACAAGCCAGTGCTGTCCATGATCGTGCTCATCGAACGTCCGCTCACCACCATTTACGGAGGATCCGCCGCCGCCCCGGTCTTTAAGGAAGTGATGAGTTACGCGCTGCGCCACTACGGAATACCCTCGAGTGGCGTGGTCATTCACCCCCTCCCCGGAAGTGCCTCCTTCGCGTCGGACGTGACCTAGTGCACCTTGGCGACCTCTTCCCCGTGGCCAGTTTTGGACTGGACGACGCCTCTACCGAGGTTCTTTCGGTGGAGATTGACTCGCGTCAGTGCAGTTTCGGGTCTCTTTTCGTAGCCGGTTCCCGAGACGCCGATCAGCGTCGTCGACACATTGATGACGCCCTCGCCCGTGGGGCGGTCGCCGTAGTCTCGACGGAGTTCCTCGCCCTCCCCGTGCCGATGGTGGTCGTCCCGGCCGGCGAACTCGCCTCCGTGACGGCGCGACTGGCGGCCGATCTGAGTGGACATCCCGAGAGAGAGTTACGACTCGTCGGCGTCACCGGAACTAACGGTAAGACGACGGTGAGTTCGCTGCTGAGTCATCTTCTCTCCTTTTCGGGTGAGCCGAGTGGCGTCATCGGCACTCTCACTCAGGCACGCACGACGCCCGCCGCCCCCGACCTGTATCGACAACTCCGGGAGTGGCGTCGTCACTGGGGCGAGGGGTCGGCGCGTCCCCACGTTGTCGTGGAAGTCTCGTCGCACGCGCTCGTGCAGGAGAGAGTCGCCGGTCTTCACTTCGACCTCGCCGTCTTTACGAATCTCAGTCGTGACCACCTCGACTACCACGGAACGATGGAGGAGTACTTTCTCGCTAAGTCTCAACTCTTCACTCCGGACTACACCGATCGTGCGGTGGTGTGGGTGGACAACACCTACGGCGAGCGACTGGCGAACTCACTGCGCGTACCCGTCACCCGAGTGTCGCGAACGGACGTCGCGGACGTGGTGGGCACTCTCCGGGGTACCACTTTCATGTGGCGGGGACGGGTGGTGTCGAGTGGACTGGTCGGTGGCTACAACGTGGACAATCTCCTGCTCGCCATGGCGGCCGCCTCCGATCTCGGGTTGACTGACGAGGCCATTGTGGACGCCGTCGGCGAGTTTCGTCCCGTGGCGGGCCGATTCGACATAGTTCGTGGGAGTGGGCTCGACGTGGTGGTGGACTACGCCCACACCCCCGACGGACTCGAACGACTTCTCTCGGACGTCCGCGAGTTGTGCGCCGGCCGAGTGATCACCGTTTTTGGGTGCGGGGGGGAACGCGATCGGGGCAAACGGCCCCTCATGGGCGAGGTGGCGACGAGAGCATCCGACATCACGATCGTGACGACCGATAACCCGCGTCACGAATCTCCGGATGCCATTATGGACGAGATCATGTCGGGCGTTCTCCCCAGTACTCGCGTGGAGCGAATCCCGGACCGCGCCGAGGCCATCGCGCGAGCGATTGCTGAGGCCCAACCCGGCGACGTGGTCGTCGTGGCCGGGAAGGGTCACGAAAGGGTGCAGACGGTCGGCGACCGCGACGTGCCCTTTAGCGATCACGACGTGGTGGCCGAGGAGTTGAGGAAGCGCGAATGTTGAGTTTGATGGTGTCGGGGGGACTCTCGTTTCTCTTCGCTCTTTTCGTGACGCCCCTGTGGATTCGCTTCGTCAAGAGTCGCAGCCTGGGACAGAACATTCGTGATGACGCCCCCGCTTCTCACCTGGTGAAAGCGGGCACCCCCACGATGGGGGGAGTCGTGATCGTTCTCGCGATGGTCGTGGGCTACGCGATGGGACACGTGGGCACGGCCGTGGAGTTCACGCGCAGTGGCGTCGTGACGGTCGCCGTCACCCTCGCGACCGCCCTCGTAGGATTTGTCGACGACTACCTCGCTATTCGTCATTCGCGCAACCTCGGCCTCAACAAGCGAGGAAAATTCTTCGGACAGCTGGTGATTGCCGTCGTGTTCGCCCTCGTCGCCGTCTCCTGGATTCACGTCCACACCACGCTGTCCTTCACCCGGTTCTCGTTGCCCGGATGGCCGTTGAGCGCGTGGGGGTGGGCGATTATGGCGATTTTCGTCGTGGTGGGAACGTCGAACGCGGTGAATTTGACCGACGGGTTGGACGGGCTGGCGGCCGGGTCGGGCACCTTCGCCTTCGGAGTTCTCTCCATTATCGGCTACTGGCAGTTCCGCCATTTTTCGATCTACCACCTGCATTCGTCTCTCGATCTCAGCCTCGTGGCGACGGCCCTCGTGGGGGCCTGCCTCGGCTTTCTGTGGTGGAACGCCGCGCCCGCGAGGATTTACATGGGTGATACGGGATCTCTCGCCATCGGGACGGCACTCGGCTCACTCTGTCTGCTCATGAATCTCGACCTCTTGCTACCCGTCATCGGCGGGCTCTTTGTCGCGGAGACCTCCTCGGTCATCTTGCAGGTTTTCTCCTATCGGGTCTTTGGGCGCCGCCTCTTTCGGATGGCCCCGTTTCACCACCACTTCGAATTGAAGGGGTGGCCAGAAGTGACGGTGATCATTCGCTTCTGGATTCTCGCGGGCCTCCTCGCCGCTCTCGGTCTCGGGGCCTTCTACGGCGACTTCTTGAAGATTGCGAAGGTGGTGTGATGGGGCGGATGGTGTGGGTGCAACGACTGGCGGCGCTGCGCCGTAAGGCCGTGCACGCGGAACGACAGGGGATGGCCCACTCCGTGGTCGTGCTGACCGCGCTCCTGTGCACGGGCGGGGTGGTCATGGTGGCGTCGGCCTCGAGCGCCATCGAAACGTTGGCCACCGGGTCCCCGTACGGAATCCTCCTCCGAGAGGTGTTGTACCTCGTCATTGGCGTGGTGACCTTCCTCGTGGTGAGTCGCATTGACGTCGACCATCTCGTACGAGTCGCCCCCTACCTCATGGGCGCGGGCCTGGCCGGGCTCGCGGCGGTCATGGCGGTGGGAAGTTCCGTGAACGGCGGTCGACGGTGGATTCGGGTGGCCGGATTCACGGTGCAGCCCTCGGAGTTCGTCAAATTCGCCACGCTCTTTTACGTGGTCTGGGTCCTCGAGCGATACCGTCACCGGCTCCAGACCCCGAAGGACCTGGCCCGGACTCTGTGGCCGGTCGCTCTCGCGCTCCTCCTGGTGCTCGCCGGTTCCGACATCGGGACAACCTCGATTATCGCCTCCATCGCCGTCGTGGTTCTCCTTCTCGCCGGACTGCGGCCCCGTCTGGTCGGCTGGGGGCTCCTTATCGCCGTCGGAGGTCTACTGGTCTACGGCCAGTCCTCCCGGGGTCGTTACGCACTGCAGCGCTTAACCGCCTTTTTGCACCCGTCGAGCCAACTCAACGGTGCCAACTACCAACTCCAGCAGTCGAAGATAGGACTGGGCGCCGGGGGAGTGAGTGGGCTCGGCTTTGGTCAGAGTCGTGAGAAGTGGGGACTACTCCCTAATCCCCACACCGACTTCATCTTCTCCATCCTCGGCGAGGAGTTGGGACTCATCGGGACCCTTCTCGTTCTCGGCCTCTTCCTCGCGTTCTTGTTGGTGGGTATGAGGATTGCCGCGCGCGCCTCCAGTGACCGCAACCGTCTGCTGGCGGCTGGCGTGACGTGGTGGATCTGCGGAGAGGCCCTGCTCAACATGGCCTCCGTCGTGGGCCTCTGGCCGGTCACCGGCATCCCCCTGCCCTTCTTCAGTTACGGGGGCAGTGCGCTGATCGTGCAGATGGCCGCGGTCGCGGTGCTCTACGGCGTGGCCCGGGACACCCGTCGGGGACCCTCCCTCGCGATCGTGAACGACCACGAACGTCGAGTCCCCTCGCGCGGCCCCGTTCCCGCCACGCGGGCACCGAGACCGGTGCCCGAACGGACCGCCCGCCGGTGAGGGGAAAGATCGTCATCACGGGGGGCGGCACCGGCGGCCACCTTTACCCGATGTTGGCGATTGCCGAAGCTCTGGTCGCGCGGGGGGTAGCCCACCACGACATCGTTCTCGTGGGATCAGCCCGGGGTCAAGACGGCATCATTCTCGCCGACAGCCGCTTCGAGCGCCGACTACTTCCGGGACGGGGACTGCGCCGATCGCTCTCCCTCGAGGCGACGAGAGCGAACCTCGGGGCGCTCGCCGGACTGGGGGCGGCCCTTCTGCACTCCCTCTGGTGGACCCTGCGCGAGCGACCCCGCGTCGTCGTGTCGGTCGGGGGTTACGCCGCTGCGGCGAGCTCCTTCGCCGCGTGGGTGGCTCGTCGACCACTCGTACTGGTGGACCTCGACGCCGCGCCGAGTCTCACCAATCGGTTGCTGCAGCGCGTCGCCACTCAACGTTGTCGCGCCTTTCCCGGACCCGGTGGAGGCGTGGTCACGGGAGCGCCACTGCGTCACTCCCTGCGTGACCTGGACCGACGTCCGGCGACCCGCCGGGAACGCTGCCGTGAGGTGGTTCCGCCCCTCGACCCGGAACGCGTGACGGTAGTGGTGATGTCGGGATCGCTCGGTGCGCGCAGCGTGAACGAGGCTGCCCGGGGCCTCGCCGAACGCTGGCGGGATCGCTCCGACGTCACGATGATTCACGTGACCGGTCGGCGGTACTTTGATCTCTACCGAGAGCCCGTCCACGGCGCCCTGGACTACCGAGTGATGCCCTACGGGGACATGACTCTCTGGTGGGCTGTCGCCGACGTGGCGGTCACGAGGGCCGGTGCCACCACCGTTGCCGAACTATGCGCCCTCGGAATACCGAGCGTCCTCGTGCCTCTTCCGGGAGCTCCCGGAGACCACCAGGGAGTCAACGCTCGGCGCTTAGTGAGTGACGGCGCGGCCACCTTGCTGAGTGACGCGGAGGTGAGTGCGCAGACCCTCGAGTCCGCCCTGCGCCCCTTGTTCGACGAGTCCGTTCGCAACGAGATGGCGTCGCGCGCCCGCGCTCTCGGACGACTGGACGCCGCGGAGCGCATCGCGGAAGAGATTGAGCGAGTGGCGCGATGAGGTCGTTGACCCCCTCGAGTCGAGTGCACATCATGGGTGTCGCCGGGGCCGGCATGAG
>JAGXAY010000093.1 GCA_018971385.1 Acidobacteriota bacterium
TGACCCTTCCTCAGGCGTGTTCGCGATACTTCAGCTCATCGAGGTGACAGCATTCCGTTAGTCTCCTCGGCCATGACCCAGTTCGAAGACGAACTGCTCACGACTCCTGAGACTCGTCTGGACGACGGGGGCCAGTCACGAATCCCTCGCCGCACGCGCGGCGCCAGTGGCCCGAAGAACTGTGACTTCGTCCCAGATCCGTCGCGTTGGGCTACCTTTGGCCCCATTCCACGTACCTACCTTTGCGCGTAATTGAAGTTCATTGCGAAGCGAGCTGTGAAGTCCTTAGAGCCGGGGACTTTGGAGATTGTCATCGTCGTCGTGGCGCTCCCGAGGAGACTCTTTACGCTGAGCAGGTAGGTTCCGGCCCGAGTTCCCGGACCCATGACCAGAGTGGTGCGAACCCGTTGGTCACTCCAGGAGCCGAGATAGCTCGTGAAAATCACCTTCGTGAAGGTGATCCCCGGGGCGTCCGTCGACACGACGGAGGTCGGCCCGAAACCGTATCCGAAGATGTCCAGTTGACTACGTGCCCCTTTGACCGTCGCGTGATACCCGTAAATCTGGGTGGACAACATCCGGGTAGGGGTGAGTCGCACCGTCTGACGAGGCTTTACGACAAACATAAATGGGGTGCTCGGGAGTGGGGAATCCGTCGGAGTAGAGTAGGCAACCCCCATGCCGTTACCAGCGCCGTCAGGCTGGCCGTTGTAGACGTTCGAGACGAAGTCACTCTTACCACCCCCCGCGTTGAAGTACAACGAGTAGCGCCCGGGAGGTGCGGCGAATGAGAAGGATCCGCTCGGAGAGAGCGTCACACCTCGAAGTGGCGTCCACGTGGGGGCCCAGCCCCAGTACCACACGCTCTTGGTCGGCTTCGTGTAGGAACCGTAGACCCAGTTGAGCGGTGCCCACTTCATCAGTCCCTGGACACTTACGCCAACCTCCCGGGCCGGCTCTTCTGGAGTGCCCCCAAAATTGTTCTGAAGAGAGGGGTTGACCGCTACGAGGCGACCCTCAACTCGTCCCCACTCCGATGGGGGTGGCAATTTGCGGAGTGCAGGGTTGAACCACCAGTTAGCATCGGGGTTCTTCTTGAAAAAGTGAATCTGGGGTGTTCCGCTGGCGAATGCGGATGCCTCGCCAACTCCTAGTGAACCTAGCATCACGATTCCCGCGAACAGCAACTCGGTGGCTTTTTTCATAGCAAAAGTCTTTCACGGTGGTGTCGCCAGAGATGGTTGAGTGCCAATCAGGCATGAATCACCCAAGCCTCGAGCCATCTGATCATGCGTGGACGCATGAGTTGGGAAGTTCGGTCACCTAACGGCATCGAGTTAAGACACAGTCCCGCCAGAATATCTTCAATGACATTCGCGGAGATTCCCTCTCCTCGAACCACAACTTCGCGGGTAAGGCCAACAAATACAACGAACTGGTGGAGCGGAGTGGCTGCGTCGATATCACCGACCTGACTCGTACTCGTGAGTCACGGGCGTCCTTGTTTCTCCTCGACCGCTCGTGGATAGAAGGAGAGGGCGGACGGGAATTTCAGCATTTTTCGCGTTGGGGGAGTCCAACCCACCCCGAATCTTCTTAGGGACTCTCGTCGTCGGCCACATCGGGTTCATTCGACGACCCCGTCCGAGTCGGCGCGGCGTTCGCTCTCGACATCGGTGAAGACAGCGGGCTCAACACCTCGCTACGCTCTTTCACGATGACTCAGATCGACAGCGAACTGCTCACGACCCCCGAGACGCGGCTCGACGACGGGGATCACGAGCGATTCACTCACATCGTTCTCGAGGGGTACACACCGAAGAATCAGGAGTTCGTGCCGCTCGGTAACTCCGTCGTCGAGGGGATGATCAATCAGACGCCGGTGACGGCCCTCTGTGGCAAGGTGTGGGTTCCGGGTCGCGATCCGAAGAAGTATCCGATCTGTCCGACCTGTCGCGAGATCGCCGAGTCGATGGGTTGGTCTCTCCCGAACGACTAGTCGGGGTCGCCCCCTAAGATGGGTGACATGACAACTATTCTGTTCCTCGTCGGTTCGGCTCGCCCGGACTCCCTGAACGCCCGACTGTCCCGCGTCGTGGAGTCCCACCTCCCCGAGGGCGTCAGCGCCACCCACTTCGATATCTTCTCCCTGCCCTTCTACGTCCAGGGTGGCCCCGACGAGGCGACTCCGGCACCGGTGGAGGAGTTTCGCACTGTGCTTCGCGAAGCCGACGGCGTCTTCATTACGACCCCGGAGTACAACTACTCGCTGCCGGGAGTGGTGAAAAACGCCATCGACTGGGCGTCTCGACCCATGGCGCCCCGCCACGCCTTCGTGGGAAAGCCCATGAACGCGGCCGTGGCGACGATTTCGGGCACGAACGGAATCCGCTCCCTCGTTGACCTGAAGCGTCTCTGGGCGGCCTGTGGTGGCGCTCCCGTCACGACCTTCGACTTCGTTCTCCAGCAGGCCCCCGACCAGTTCGTCGTCGACGACGAGGGGCGAGAGACCTTGGCTGAGCCGGCCCGGGCGACCATGCACTTCGCCATCGCCAACCTGCTGCGCAGCATCGAACTGGACGCCGGTCGTACGGTCGCCGCCAACTGGGACGCGTTCATCGCTAACCTCGGGTGATGCCTCGCGCCCTCGTCCTACGACACCACGACGAAGACCACGCCGGTCTCATCGGTGAGGCGCTCGAGCAACGGGGGTACGTTCTCGACGCCGTGATGATGAACGAGTCCGCACCCACGCCCGTCGTGGACCCCTACGATCTCCTCGTGGTCCTCGGATCGAAGAGCGCGGTCTACGACCACGAGGTGGAGCGGGCCTGGTTCGGCCGAGAGCTCGAGGTCATCGCCCGCGCCGACGAACTCCAGATTCCCGTGTTCGGTATCTGTTTCGGCGCCCAGGCTCTCTGTCTCTACCACGGCGGGTCGGTCGCCCCGGCCCCCGAGGGCGAGGCCGAAGTGGGCTGGTACGACGTTGAACCCGTCCCGGGGGTCGACCTCGACGTCGGTCCCTGGTTCGAGTTTCACTACGACCGCTGCGAACTGCCCGAGGGGGCCACGCTCTGGGCGTCGACGCCGCGGGCCCCCCAGGCCTTCCACGTGGGCCGCAACGTCGGCGTACAGTTTCACCCCGAAATCGACGACGAACAGCTCCGGGACTGGTTGGAGACCGCGGCCGACGACGCCCGGGAGTTCGGGCACGACCCGGCGGAACTGCTCGCCGTCACCGCGTCGCACGTTCCGGGAGCCCGCGAGCGCGCCCGTCGCCTCGTGGACCTTGTTCTCATTCACTCCGGGCTCGCGTGAGCGGGTTCGACGAGGAGGTCCTCGACACTCTACGTCCGGCCCTCGGTGGGGCCGTCGGGCACCTCGGTGACGGAACCGCGGTGTTCGTGCGTCACGCTCTCGAGGGGGAGCGAGTGCGGGTCCGAATCAACGAACGCACGGCCAAGTTCGCCCGGGGTGACGCCCTCGAGATTCTCTCGGCCCACCCCGGTCGAGTGAAGGCGCCCTGTCCCCACGCCGGCCTCGATCGCTGCGGGGGGTGTGACCTCCAGCACGCCGACGAGGCCACGCAAGTCGCCTGGAAGGCTCGCGTCGCGAGTGATCAGCTGCGTCGCCTCGGTGGGGTCGAGCACGAGGTCGAGGTGATCTCGGTGGGTGAGGCTCGGGGGAGTCGGAGTCGACTGCGGTGCCTCGTGGACAACGAGGGTCGCCTCGCCCTTCGCCGCGTGCGACGTCACGACCCGGAAGTTCTCACCACGTGTTGGCTGCTCGACGAGCGAGCCCAAATCGCCTTTTCGACCCGGTGGCCCCGGGGTGCGGAGGTGGAGATTCGGGCCCTCGGAGAGGGTGAGCCCTTCGCGGTGGTGCGTCTACCGGGACGACCGACCGAGATACGCGACCTCGAGGGCCGGGTGCTGCACCCCGACACCGTGTCGCGAGTGGATCTTGACTCCCACGTCTTTACCGTCTCCCCCGACTCGTTCTGGCAGTCTCACCACCTCGCCCCCGAGGTCCTGAGCGATCGGGTCGTGGAGGCGTGGCGCGAGGCCCCCGGCGCGCGCGTCGTCGACCTCTACAGCGGCGTGGGTCTCTTCGCGCACGCCCTCGAACGGGCTGGAGCGAGTGAGGTCGTCACTCTCGAAAGCTCACCGAGTGCGGTGCGCGACGCTCGAGAGAATCTTCGGGGTCGTCGCGGGGTGAAGGTGTTGGCTCGCCGGGTGGAACCCCGAACTCTGGCACCCGTTCTGCGCGAGGGGGACGTGGTGGTCTGTGATCCGCCCCGGACCGGTCTCGCTCGGGGCGTGGCGCAGGCCCTGGGGCAGGCCGGCGTCGCTCGGGTCGTCTACGTGAGTTGTGACGGGGCGACTCTCGCCCGGGATATTCGGGCGTTATCCCAGGTCGGATACGTTCCGCGGTCCCTAGAGTCCTTCGACCTTTTCCCCCTCACCGAACACCTGGAGTTCGTAGCAGTTCTTGACAGGGGCTAAGCGTCGGGGAAGAGTGGTGGTGGACCGGAGAGTTCGCCGGACCCCGAAGGAGGTTGACGATGACCGTCAAGCTGGATCACCACCACCGCGTTACCGCACAGAAGATTTTTGGCCACCCCATTAATCACAACATCAAGTGGGTCGAGGTCACCTCGCTCCTCGAGCGCTTCGGTGAAGTGCACGAGTCCCACCGCGGCAACTGGGCCATCACGGTGAACAGTGAGACGATCAGTTTCGGACCCTCTCGCGCGAAGGAGCTCACGGAGGATCAGGTGATTCGAGTTCGCCACTTCCTCCAGTCCCTCGGCGTGAGCGAGAAGGACGTGGCCGCCTGAGCCCGGCGCGCTCGGCGCGCCCCCTGCTCCTGCTCCCCCCGTCGGAGACCAAGGTCTCCGGAGGTCGGACCGTGGGCGCCCCGGGGCGATTCGACGACATTCTCGAGACTCCGCGCACTCTCGTCGCCCGAGCCCTCGCCGAGACCCTCGAGCGCGCGGACGACCGGCGGGTGGCGACGCTTCTCAACGTGTCGGCAGCCCGAGTCGAGGAGGCGCGCGAGGTCACCGCAGCGGCGGCTCGAGGTACGGGACCGCTTCTTCCGAGCTGGCGCCGATACGAGGGAGTGGTGTGGGGCCACCTGCGTCCCGGGGAGGTGACGATAAGTCAGCGCCGTCGACTGCTCATTCCGACCGCGCTCTACGGACTGAACGCGGGAAGCGACCCGGTGGCAGAGTACCGCCTCAAGTTCACGGTCAGTCT